>NZ_LR733817.1:5921582-6221582 GCF_902506165.1 Bosea sp. 29B | reverse complement strand
GCCAGTCGCGCCCGGCGGCATCCAGAGCCTCCGCCATCGCCGCCCGGCAGACGCAACCTTCAGGAAATACGGCCAAGGGGAGGGGGCGGCTCTTCGCTTGGTATGCGGCAGCGGCGATCCAGACCAGCTCTTCCGTCCTGACGAGCTCCTCGTCTGCGACAGTGCCACGGCAGGCGACTAGCGCGAGATCGATGAGCCCGTCCTTCAGCTTGCGCTCGATGGCGCCGCCGTTGTCACAGACGACGTCGACCTGAACTTCGGAATGGACCTGGGCGAAGCGCTGCAGGACCGCTGGCAGCAGCATGTTGGCGTAGTCATCGGAGGTGCCGATGCGGACGATTCCCGCCAGACCGGCCTGCCCGATGCGGCTCATCGCCTCGTCGCTGAGCGAGAGGATGCGCCTGGCATAGTGGAGCAGGACCTCGCCTTCGCGCGTCAGCTGGATCTGGCGCCTGGTCCGGTCGAACACTTCCTTGCCGAGCGCCTCCTCCAGCCGCCTGATCTGCATGCTGATTGCCGGCTGGGTCCGGTGCAGCCGGTCGCCGGTGCGGGTGAAGCTCTGCGTCTCGACGATCGTGACGAAGGTCTTGAGCAGATCGGTATCGATCGGCGGCCGCATCCTCGCTCTCCGGCATGAGGTGGGGTGAGGCTACAGGATGAAGGGGGAATGGGCTATCGGATGGCGTCTACCGTCATGGTTGGGACAAGCCCGACCATGACGGTGAGGGCGTCAACCCGCTTCCGGCGCGAAGTCCATCGCCACGCCGTTGATGCAGTAGCGCAGGCCGGTCGGGGGCGGGCCGTCGGGGAAGACATGGCCGAGATGGCCGCCGCAATTGGCGCAATGCACCTCGACCCGGTGCATGCCGAAGCTGTAGTCCTCACTCTCCTCGACCGCGCCCTCAAGCGGCTGGTCGAAGCTCGGCCAGCCGGTGCCGCTCTCGAATTTCTTGTGCGACCTGAACAGGGGCTGGCTGCAGCCGACGCAGGAGAAGGTGCCGGCACGCTTCTCGAAGTTCAGCGCGCAGGAGCCGGCCCGCTCGGTGCCGTGGCCGCGCAGGACGCGGTACTGCTCCGGCGTCAGCTTCTCGCGCCACTCCGCATCGGTGAGCTGGAAGGGGAATTCGCGTTCTGCCGGCTTCCCCGTTTTGGCGAACATGTCCATCAGGCCCATGCGAGGCTCCTTTCCGCGTGCTCTTGCTTGATTGTCGCGCGAGATATGGGGATTTGTCTTCCTGATTTCACGGGGGCGCAACGCGACCTGTTTCACGTTCGCGTTCAATGGCGACGGCGCTCTTCTCCGGCGTCGCCCCGCGTCACCCAACCGTCACGCGACTCCACTAGTCGGCTCGCCATCGCAACGGGCGCGAACGAGGGCTTCGTGACGCAGACGATCCGCGCGGTGAAGCGCACGACGAACCTCGGGCTGACCACCGCCGTCCATCGCAGCAAGCCGCTCTCGCGAGCCGGCCTGCTGGAGCGGATGTTCACGCTCGCCTTCTCCGGCCTGGTCTACCCGCAGATCTGGGAGGACCCGGTCGTCGACATGGAGGCGCTGGCGCTGCAGCCCAGCGATCACCTCGTCGCGATCGCCTCGGGCTCCTGCAACATCCTCTCCTATCTCACCGCCGACCCGGCGAAGATCAGCGCGATCGACCTCAACGGCGCCCATATCGCGCTCGGCCATCTCAAGCTCGCGGCCCTTCGCGAGATCGACGACCACACGGTCTTCCGCCGCTTCTTCGGGCAGGCGCAGTCGAAGGCCAATGTCGCGATCTATGACCGCCTGATCGCGCCGCGACTCGACGCGGTCAGCCGCGCCTATTGGGAGGGGCGCAACCTCACCGGCCGGCGCCGGATCGAGGTCTTCGCCCGCAATTTCTACCGCTATGGCCTGCTTGGCCGCTTCATCGGCACCGGGCATTTCCTGGCGCGCCGGCTCGGCTGCGATCCCCGGGTGATGCTGCAGGCGAAGACGATGGAAGAACAGCGGGCACTGTTCGACCGGCATCTGGCGCCGGTCTTCGACAAGAAACTCGTGCGCTGGCTGGTGCGCCAGCCAGCCTCGCTCTACGGGCTCGGCATCCCGCCGGCGCAGTACAAGGCGCTCGCCGCCGATGGCGATGCCGGTATCCGCGCCGTGCTGCGCCACCGGCTGGAGCGGCTCGCCTGCGGCTTCGACCTGAAGACCAACTACTTCGCCTGGCAGGCCTTCGGCCGCGGCTATGGGCCAGAGCCGGATGCGGTGGTGCCGCCCTATCTGGAGCAGCGCAATTTCGAGACGGTGAAGGCGCGCGCCGGGCGCGTCTCCTATCATCAGAGCGCGATCACCGCCTTCCTCGAGAAGCAGCCGGCCGAAAGCTGCAACGGCTTCGTGCTGCTCGATGCGCAGGACTGGATGAACGATGCCGATCTGACGGCCTTGTGGACGCAGATCACCCGCAGCGCTGCGCCGGGTGCACGGGTGATCTTCCGCACCGCCGCCGATGAGCGCCTGCTGCCCGGCCGCGTGCCGGAGGCGATCCTGGCGCAATGGCACTATGACGAGGCGCGCAGCCGCGAGCTCGGCGCCCGCGACCGTTCCTCGATCTACGGCGCCTTCCACCTCTATGTCCGCAGGGCGGCCGCGTGAGCGCGGCAGAGGCGAACGCCGCTGGCCTGATGGACCGTATGTATCGCTTTCAGCGGCACATCTACGACGCCACCCGCAAGTTCTATCTGCTCGGCCGCGACGGGCTGATCGCCGATCTGAAGCCGCCGCCGGGTGGCGCGGTGCTGGAAATCGGCTGCGGCACGGGCAGGAACCTGATCAAGATCGCGCGGCGCTATCCGCATGCACGCTGCTATGGGCTCGACGTCTCCGAGGAGATGCTGCGCACCGCCCGCGAGCAGGTGGCGAAAGCCGGCCTGTCCGAGCGCATCGTCCTGGCGCAGGCCGATGCGACCAGTTTCGACCCGCAGGCGCTGTTTGGCCGTGCCGGCTTCGAGCGGGTGGTGATCTCCTACGCGCTCTCGATGATCCCGCCCTGGCGCGCGGCGCTGGCGCAGGCGATGCAGATGGTTGCGCCGGGCGGCGCGCTGCACATCGTCGATTTCGGCGACCAGGCGCATCTGCCCGGCCCGTTCAGGGCAGTGCTGAACCGCTGGCTGGCGCTGTTCCATGTCACGCCACGCAAGGATCTCGATGCGGTCGTGACCGATCTCTGCGCCGAGACCGGGACCATCGGCGGGACCACACGGCTGTTCGGCGGATACTCGGTCCAGGCCGTGGCGATCAGGCCGGCCTGAGCGCCGGGGCTGGACGCCGTCGCGGCGACGCTGCTACGCCGATGGGATGAGTGCAGCCGCCGATCCCGACGACAGCAGCAACAAAGGCTTCGGGCTGCGCGACCGGCTTCGGCAGCTCTATCATGGCCGCAGCCTGGCGGCGCTGCGCTTCCAGTTCGCGACCCTGATCGTCGATATCCTGATCATCGGCTTCTTCGTCGCGACGCCGATGCTGCGCGAACGGCCGGAATTCCTCTGGCTCGACTATGCCGTCGCGATCATCGTCGCTGCCGAGATCGCGGCGCGCTTTCTCGCTTCCTCCAACATGCTGCGGCTTGCGCGCCAGCCGACCATGCTGCTCGATCTCTTCATCTTGGCGACGCTGCTGGCGCCGCAATGGCTGGAGAATTTCGGCTTCCTGCGCATCCTGCGGCTCTGGTCGCTGTCGCAGCGCGGGCTGATCTGGGCGCAGTTGCGCGAAACGCGCTACCGCGACTGGGAAGATGTCGCCAAGGCGCTGGTCAATCTCGCGACCTTCCTCTTCGTCGTCAGTGGCTTCGTCTACACCTTCTTCTTCATGAGCCGGCCGGGGCTGGAAGGCTATGTCGAGGCGCTTTATTTCACCGTCGCGACGGTGACGACGACCGGTTTCGGCGACATCACCCTGCCGGGCATCGCCGGCAAGCTGACCTCGATCGTGGTCATGATCACCGGCATCTCGCTGTTCGTCCGGCTGGCGCAAGCCGTGTTCCGGCCGCACAAGGTGACCTTCCCCTGCCCGGAATGCGCGCTGCAGCGGCACGACCCCGACGCCGTGCACTGCAAGGCCTGCGGCCACCGGCTGAAGATACCGGACGGCGACGAGTAGTCGGCAAGTGAGCAGGCAATCTCGGTGCTGACACGAGCGAGCCGCTTTGGCGCCTAGAGGGGGGCGGCGCCTCAGGGCATATTGAGAGTTGGAGCAACGATGGCGCCGGTTAAGGTCGACCCTGACAAGATCCGGGAATTCGAGGATGCCGCTAGCTTTTACAACTGGCTCGGCGAGCACCACCGCCTTGCGGATGAAGTCTGGATCAAGATCCACAAACTCTCATCCGGCTTGCGGTCGATCACTCCGAAGCAGGCGATCGACGTCGTGCTCTGCTGGGGTTGGATCGATGGCGTCAAAAAGAGCCTCGACGAGCGCAGCTATCTGCAACGCTATACGCCGAGGACCGCCAAGAGCATCTGGAGCCAGATCAATGTCGACAATGTCGCCCGCCTGATCGCGGAAGGACGCATGACCGACCATGGCCTGGCGCAGGTGGGTGCGGCCAAGGCGGATGGCCGCTGGGCCCGCGCTTACGGCGCCGGCCGAAACCTGAAGATCCCCGACGACCTCCAGGCCGCGATCGACGCAGAACCTCTGGCCAAGGAGATGCTCTCGAAGCTGAGCGCGCAGAACCGCTTCGCGCTGGCGTTCCGCGTCCATAATCTCAAGACGGAAGCCGGGCGGCGCAAGAAGATCGCGGCCTTCGTCGAGATGCTCAAGCGCGGCGAGACCATCTACCCGCAGCGCTAGAGGGCCGAATGGCGAGCGCGGCTAGTGCCGCGTCTCCGTCTCGCGTTCCGCTTCCTGTGCCGGCTCGCCGAGGGTGATCGCGCTCTTCTGCGGCATGCCGATCATCCGGCCGACCGTGGCCGGGCGCGGCATCTGCGCATGCGCCGCCTTCATGATCGCGAGATTGGCGAGGATGTCGGGCGGGAAGGGCGTCACCCTGCGATCGGTCATGTCGACATGCAAAGAGAGATTCTCGGAGGTCGCAGCGAGCCAGCCTTCGCTGGCATGGCGCATTTCGAGATAATAATGCAGCCGCTTGTCGTCGAAGGCGATGAGTTGCGCGGTGACGCGCACGAGATCGCCTTCCGTCAGCTCGCGCTTGTAGAGCACATGGCATTCGGCAGCGAAGAACGAAGCGTGCCGGCTCTCGACATAGTGCTGGTTGAGGCCGACCAGCGAGAAGACCTCATCGACCGCGCGGTCGAACAGGACATGATAGTAGGCCATGTTGAGATGGCCGTTATAGTCGATCCAATGCGGCTCGACCCGCATAGGGGACGAGACGAAGGGAGCGAAGAACAAGGCGGGCGTGCGAATATCGTCCGGCATCGGCTCCTCCTTTCGGTCCGTCTCTCGTCGATGCGTAGGCGGCTCTGCACCGCCGGCTCTTGCCGGCGCGGTCGCGGCGCGTGAAAACAACACGAGCCGCTGCTCTCAAGGCCGAACCATTCCAGACTAGGCGAAGTTCTCCAGCCATGACAATGCCTTCTACTGCTTCCGTGCCCCCCCATGCTCCTGCTGCAGAGCTGCCGCCATCGCCGCAGTCCGTCGCCGCGCTGACGCAAGCGCTGGCGGCACTGTTCGGCAACCGGCTCGTCACAAGCCTCGCGGTCCGGCAGCAGCACGGCCACACCCTGACCTGGATTCCGAACCAGCCGCCGGATGCGGTCGTCTATCCCGAGAGCACCGAAGAGGTGTCTTCCATCGTGAAACTCTGCGCCCAGCACGGGGTTCCGGTGATCGCCTTCGGGACCGGGACGTCGCTGGAGGGCCATGTCAACGCGCCCTTCGGCGGCGTCTGCATCGACATGTCGCAGATGAAGCGGGTCGTCGCCGTGCATGCGGAAGACCTCGACTGCACGGTCGAGGCCGGCGTCACCCGCAAGGAGCTGAACGAGCATCTGCGCGACCAGGGCCTGTTCTTCCCGATCGATCCCGGCGCCGACGCCTCGATCGGCGGCATGGCGGCGACGCGCGCCTCCGGCACCAATGCGGTGCGCTACGGCACGATGAAGGACAATGTCATCGCGCTGACCGTGGTGATGGCCGACGGCTCGATCGTCAAGACCGCGAGCCGGGCGCGCAAATCCTCGGCCGGCTACGACCTAACCCGCCTCCTTGTCGGCTCGGAAGGCACGCTCGGCATCATCACCGAGGTGACGCTGAAGCTGCATGGCATTCCCGAGGCGATGTCGGCCGGCGTCTGCCCGTTTCCCTCGGTGCAGGCGGCTTGCGACGCGACGATCATGACGATCCAGTCGGGTCTTCCGATCGCGCGGATCGAGCTGGTCGACGACGTGATGATGCGCGGCGTCAACCTGCACTCCAAGCTCGGCCTGCCGGAAACGACGATGCTGTTCGTCGAGTTCCACGGTTCCGAGGAGGGGGTGAAGGAACAGGCCGAGCGCTTCGGCGAGATCGCGGCCGAATTCGGCGGCGGGCCGTTCGACTGGGCGACCAGGCCGGAGGATCGCACGAAGCTGTGGCAGGCGCGGCATGATGCCTATTGGGCGGCGCGCGCCCTCCGTCCCGGCGCGGAATCGGTTGCGACCGATGTCTGCGTGCCGATTTCGCGGCTGGCCGAATGCGTCGACGAGACCAAGCGCGATATCGAGGCGTCGGGCCTGATCGCGCCGATCGTGGGACATGTCGGCGACGGCAATTTCCATACCCAGCCGCTGGTCGATCTTGCCGACCCGGACGAGGTTGCGCGCTGCGAGGCCTTCATCGACCGGCTGGTGAAGCGGGCGCTTGCCATGGAGGGAACCTGCACCGGCGAGCACGGTGTCGGCCAGAAGAAGATGAAGTACCTCACGATCGAGCACAGCCCCGCCGCGCTCGCCACGATGCGGCTGATCAAGCGCGCGCTCGACCCGCAGAATATCCTCAATCCCGGCAAGATCATCGCCTTGTGACATTCCGAACGGGGATCATTCGCAAGAATGTCGTGATCCTGCCGCGACTTGCGTGCATGATCGCGCCCGTCGACATATCGAGGATTGATGCAAGAGCGTGCGTGAGGCCCTGACCTTACTGGCCGGGCTGCTCGTCGCGGCGTTGCTGGCCGCGCTGCTGGGGCCGGGCTTCGTCGACTGGCGCGAGTACAGGCCCCATTTCGAGCGGCGCATCAGCGCTGCGCTCGGCGTGGAGACGCGCGTCGCCGGCGAGATCGGGCTGCGGCTCCTGCCATCGCCGCGGTTGACTCTGGGTGAGGTGCGTCTCGGCTCAAGCGGCAACGCGGCAAGCGCGGCGACCATCGAGACATTGACGGCCGAGCTCGCCCTGGCGCCGCTGGCACGCGGCGAGTTCAGGCTGGTCGAAGCCGAGGCGGATGGGCTGACGCTCAATCTCGTCGCAGACGAAAACGGCGCCATCGCCCTGCCGGCCCGCCAGGGCACGGGCCTTCCGAGCGAGACAGCCATCGATCGCCTGGCGATCCGCCGCTCGGCCGTGATCTGGCGCGAGCCAGGCAAGGCGGCGCAGACGCTGGCGCCGATCTCCGTCGACGTCTCGGCCGTTGCCCTGCACGGACCCTGGCGTGTCGAGGGCGAGATCGCCGGCTCGTCCCTGCGCTTCGCCACCGGTGCGATCGAAGCCGATGGGCGGCTGCGGACCAAAGCCTCGGTCACCGGCGAGCAGGCGCAATTCGGCTTCGACGGTTCGCTGATTCTGGCTGGTGCAGAGCAGAGCGCTCGGCCCGGGCTGGAGGGCAGCTTCACGATCGCGCCCGGCGGCGCGGTCAGTCTCGCCGGACGGGTGAGCGGCGACAGCCGGCGCCTCGACTTCTCGGGCCTAGCCATCGAGATCGCCGGCGGAGCCGCGCGGCTGGAAGGCGAGGGCTCGTTCAATCCGGCGGACAGCAAGGGCAGCCTCCAGCTCAAGGCTCGCCGGCTCGACGCCGATGTGCTGCAGGAGGCGCTGGCCCAGCGGCCGGGCTATCAGCGCGCCTTGCTGGCGCTGCCGGGACCGGTCGAGCTTTTGCTGGAGCTCGACCAGATCGTCTGGCGCGGCGAGGATTTCAGCGGCTTTGCCCTGCGCGGCAAGCTCGATGGCGACGGGCTGGATGGAGGTAGCGCCACGGTCAGGATCGCCAATGCGGTCATCGAGGCGCGTGGCGCGCTCGATGGCCAGGGCTTTCGCGGCACGCTCGAGGCGAAAGCGCCCGATGCACGCCGGGCGGCGCTGGCGCTGGCGCGGCTTGGCGTCGAGGCCGGGCTGGCCGACAGCTTCGCGGCGTTGCGCAGCTTCGACGGGACGGCGTCGCTGGACTGGAGCGGCGAGCGTCTCGCGATCACCCGCATGACCGCGCGAGCCGGCTCCGGCCCGCGGCTCGAAGGTTCCGGGGCGATCACGCCCGGCCGGCTCGATGCGAAGCTGACGGTGAATGGGCTCGACCTCTCGACCTTGCCGCCGGGCGACAGCCTCAACGCGCTCGCCGGGCGGCGCGACCTTGCGCTCGATCTCACCCTGAATGGGTTGCGCTATCTTGCGACGCCGCCGGGCTCGGCCCGGCTCGCGCTGACCCGGCAAGGCAGCGACTGGCGCCTCAGCCGTCTGGCGGTCGATGGCTTTGGCGGCGTCAAGGTCGAGGGTGAGGGGGCATTGCTGCCAGGTGGCGGCGAGATCGCCGGGCGGGTGCGTGCGCCGCGCTTTGCGGCGCTGACGGCGCTGGCCGGGCCCCTGCTGCCGGAGGGCTTTCGGCGCGTGCTGCCGCGGATCGAGGACGGGCTCGCCGGGATCGATGCCGGCTTCAAGCTGGCGCGCGCGCCGAATGGCGAGACCAGCGTCGTGGCGGAAGGCTCGGCCCAGGCCGGGCGGCTTTCGCTCAACGGCAAGATCGACTCTGCCGGCCAGTGGAGCGGCGGCGATGTGAAGCTCTCGCTCGACGATAGGCGCCGCGCCTTCGCCGCCTTCGGCCTGCCGCGTCCGGCGCGAGGCGGTTCGGGCGAACTCTCGCTCGGCTTCGGGCAGAATGGACCGGTCGGCTCGCTCGCCGGCCCCGGTCTGATGCTCGTCCTCGAAGGAGCGGGAGGTGCGGCTCGTCTCAGCCTGCAGGCCGACGGGCCGGATCAGGTCCTGCCAGACGGGCTGGCGCGGCTGGTTCCGGATGGCGTCCTCGATGCGTCCGGGCGCGTCAGCTTCGGCGATGAGGCACGGCTCGACGATCTCGTCGTCAATGCCGGCGGCAAGGCGGCGCGCGGCGCGTTGAGCTTCTCGGCCGAGCGCGGGATCGGCGGGCAGCTCGATCTGCCCTATGTCGCATTGCAGCCCGCGCTCACGGCGGTGCTCGGCCAGGCGCAGCCGGTCGCGGGCAGCCAGTGGTCGCCGAGCCGCTTCCAGGACGCGACTGGGCTCGGCGAGATCAGGCTCGCCCTCAATGCCGAGCGGCTCGACCTGACCGACCGCATTGCCTTGACCAAGGCGCGGCTCGACCTGGCGGCCGGACCGGACGGGCTCGTCCTCGACAATCTCCGCGGCAGCCATGCCGGCGGTGAGGTCAGCGGGCGGCTCACGGCGCGCCGCGACGGGGGATTGGCGCAGATCACCGGCAGGCTCGGCCTTGCCGGGCTCGACCTCGCCGTGCTGACCAAGGGGGCGCTGACCGGCAAGCTGTCAGGGAGCTTCGAGGCTGGCGGATCGGGCGAGAGTCCGGCGCGTCTGATTGCGGCGCTCGGCGGTGCCGGTTCGATCAGCGTTGCGGGCGCCGGCATGGCCCGCTTCGACCCCGCTGCGATCTCGAAGGTGATCGCCGCGACGGGTGAGGATGCGTCCGAAAGCGAGACCGGGCGCCTGCAGGACCGGATCGGCGAAGCGCTGGAGAAGGCGAGCTGGCCGCTCGGCGACGTCACGATACCTTTCACCCAGGCGGCGGGCGTGCTGCGCGTCTCGCCCGTCTCGGTCGAGCGTGCGGGACTGCGGGCCGATGCGACCGGGCTGGTCGACTGGCGGGCGATGACGACGGACCTGCGCCTCAACCTGCGCCCGCTCGGTGCGGCGCCGAAGGGCTGGCCGGAGCAATTGCCGCAGGTCGGCGTCGCCTGGCGCGGGCCGCTCGATGCGCCGCGGCGCGAGACCGATGTCGGGGCGCTCTCCAATGTCGTGGCGGCGCGGGCGCTGGCGCGCGAGATCGAACGGGTCGAGGCCTTCGAGGCGGATCAGCGCGAGCGGGCGATGCATATCCGCCGCCTGCGGGCCGAGCGCGAACTGCGCGAGAACGAGCGCAAGCTTGCCGAATTCCTGAAGGCCGAGGAGGAGCGCCGCATCGCCGAGGAGAAGCGGGCGGAGGAGGCGCGCAAGGCCGAGGAAACCAGGCTGGCCGAAGAGGCCCGCAGGGCGGAAGCAGCGCGCAAGGCGGAGGAGGCGCGCATCGCCGAGGAAGCGCGCAAGGCGGAGATTGCGAAACGCCAGGAGGATCTGCGCAAGGCCGAGGACGAGCGGCGCAGGGCCGAGGCCGACGAGCGGGCGCGACAAGCCGCGATCCGCGCTGCGATCGAAGGACGGCCGGGACCGATGATCCTGCAGGGCGCGCCGCCTTCCTACATTCCGGGTGATCCGCCGGGCTATGGCAGGTCGCGTGGCGAAGCGCCGCCGCTGCCGCCACCGCTCGACATCCAGTCGGTGCCGCGGCCACTGTCGCGGTCGCCGTTGCAGAACTGATTCAAGGCGCTGGCAAACTGATTCAAGCGCGTGCGGGGCTGATTCAGTACTTGCTCGCAAACCGCTGATCTGGCGTTATTTTTTGTCTTTCTGGTCAGCCGCCCTGCAGCAGCTTGAAGGCGATCGCCCACATGGTCGCGGCGACGATGCCGTCGAGGATGCGCCAGGATTTGGGATCGGCGAAAAGCGGGCGCAGCCAGCGGGCGCCATAGCCGAGCCCGAAGAAGAACAGGAACGAGGCGGTCATCGCGCCGGCGGCAAAGACCAGTTCTTGCCCCGGGAACTGGCTGGCGATGCTGCCGATCAGCAGCACCGTGTCGAGATAGACATGCGGGTTGAGCCAGGTCAGCGCGGCGCAGGTGACGAGGCTGGCGGACAGGGTCGCGCCGCCGGCAGTGCCGACCGCAAGCGCCTCTGATGAACGCAGGGCCGAGAGCAGGCTGCGTGCGCCATACCAGAACAGGAAGGTGGCGCCGCCATAGCGCAGGGCCGGCTCCAGCATCGGCAGCATCGCCGTTGCCTGCTTCAGGCCGACGACGCCCGCAAGGATCAGCACGGCGTCCGACAGCGCGCAGGTGAGACAGACCGCGAAGACATGTTCGTTGCGCAGGCCCTGCCGCAGCACAAAACTGTTCTGGGCACCGATCGCGACGATCAGGCTGAGGCCCATGGTGAAGCCGGTAACGTAGACGGAGAAAGGCATGAGCGGCGGTCCCGTTTCTGCCGTTCCGCCTAGCTGCCTGGTTCGCCTTAGTGTAGTTAAACATCATTATGTTGATTAAGCTGAGCTAATGCGATGCTCGACTATCCCGCCTTGCAGGCCGTCTCCCTCGTTGTCAGGACCGGCAGCTTCGACAAGGCGGCGCAGGCGCTGAACGTCACGCCTTCGGCCGTCTCGCAGCGCGTGAAGCAGCTTGAGGAGCGGCTTGGCACGGTGCTGATCATCCGGGGGCAGCCCTGCACGGCGACCGAGCGCGGCGAATGGCTTTGCCGACACATGGAGCAGGTTGGGCTGCTCGAGGGCGAGCTGATGACGCGGCTGCCGGCGCTGGCCGAACCGGACCAGCCACAGCAGCGCGTCACCTTGCGGATCGCGGCGAACGCCGACAGCCTCGGAACCTGGTTTCTGGGTGCGGTCGCCGCGTTCACGAACCGGAGCCCGCATTTGCTAGACATTGCCGTCGACGATCAGGAGCACACCGCCGAATGGCTGCGGCAGGGGCGGGTGCTCGCCGCCGTCACGGCGCTGGAGAAACCGATCCAGGGCTGCCGCGTCATCCCGCTCGGCTCGCTGCGTTATCTCGCGACGGCAAGCCCGGGGTTCATGGCACGCCATTTCGCTGACGGCGTGACCTTACCCGCGCTGGCGCAGGCGCCGTCGCTGGTCTTCAACCAGAAGGATCGCCTGCAAAGCCAGTGGATGGAGGTCGCCTTCGGCGAAAGTCCCGGTCATCCGGTGCATTGGGTACCGTCTACACATGGCTTCGTCGAGGCGTGCCTGCTCGGCATCGGGTGGTGTGCCAATCCGGAGCTTTTGGTGCGCGAGCATCTCGATGCCGGCGGGCTGCGCGAGCTCATGCCCGGTACGGTGCTGGACACGCCGCTGTTCTGGCAGGTCAACCGGGTGGCGGCGGATCGGCTCGCGGATCTGACGCGCGCCGTGGTCGAGACGGCACGCCGTCTGCTGGTCAATCCGCGGGAGTGAGCTTCGCTGTCTCGGAGCGCCCGCGATAATGGGCGAGCACCCGCAGGCGCAGAGCCGAGGAGAGGTTGAGCTCGCCGCGGCCGGAATCGACCTCCACCACCAGGCTGGCGATGGGGCGCTTCTCGGCGGCCGCGATCTCCTTCAGCGCTTCCCAGAACGGCTCTTCGAGCGAGACGCTGGTACGGTGGCCGGCGATGGCGAGGGAGCGCTTACGCAAGCCGCTCACGCCTTGTCCTTGCCGTCGGGATCGTCGGAGAGGCGATGGCCTTCGAGGCGGCGCTCTGCAAGCGTCTTCTCCGCCTCGGTCAATTTGCGCTCGGCCTTGGTCCGGCCGAATTCGATCCGGTTCTGCTCGGCCTTTGCCTCGGCGCTCGCCCGGTCACGGGCCTTGCGAGCGCGGCGGAGGTTGACGACGTCGCCCATCACGCCTCAGCCCGGGCTGAGCATGTCTTCGGCGACGACGGTCTTGTCGAAGAGCTCGGCATCGACGCCGGCCTTCAGCGCTTCCTCGCGGAGCGTCGTGCCGTTGTGGTGGGCCGCCTTGGCGATGGCGGCGGCCTTGTCGTAGCCGATCGCCGGGGCGAGCGCCGTCACCAGCATCAGCGAGCGCGAGAGCAGCTCAGCGAGGCGCTCGCGATTGGGCTCGATGCCCTCGACGCAGTTGGTGCGGAAGCTGTCGGCCGCATCTGCCAGAAGGCGAGCCGATTGCAGGAAAGCCTGCGCGATGACCGGCTTGAAGACGTTGAGCTCGAAATGGCCCTGGCTGGCGGCGAAGGTGACGGTCGCCTGGTTGCCGTGCACCCGGGTCGCGACCATGGTCAGCGCCTCGGCCTGGGTCGGGTTGACCTTGCCGGGCATGATCGAGGAACCCGGCTCGTTCTCGGGCAGGCTGATCTCGCCGAGGCCCGAGCGCGGGCCCGAGCCCATCAGGCGGATGTCGTTGGCGATCTTGAACAGGTCCATGGCGAGCGCGGTCAGCGCGCCATGGCTGTAGGAGATGGCGCCATGGCTGGCGAGCGCCTCGAACAGGTTGTCGGCGGTGCGGAAGGGCAGGCTGGTCAGCCTGGCGACCTCGGCGGAGAAGGCCTTGGCGAAATCGGGATGGGCGTTGAGCCCGGTGCCGACGGCGGTGCCGCCCTGGGCGAGCGCCAAGAGGCCGGGCAGGGTCTGCTCGATCCGGGCGATGCCGAGCTCGATCTGCGCGACATAGCCGGAGAATTCCTGGCCGAGCGTGACCGGGGTCGCGTCCTGGAGATGGGTGCGGCCGATCTTGACGAGGTCGGCGAAGGCCTTCGCCTTGGCGTCGAAGGCGTCCTTCAGCCGGCCGAGCGCCGGCAGCAGGTCCTTGGAGACGGCGAGGGCGGCGGCGATATGGATCGCGGTCGGGAAGCTGTCGTTGGAGGACTGGCCCTTGTTGACGTGATCGTTGGCGTGGACCGGGCTCTTCTTGCCGAGGCCGGCGCCCAGGATCTCGTTGGCGCGGTTGGCCAGCACCTCGTTGACGTTCATGTTCGACTGGGTGCCGGAGCCGGTCTGCCAGACGACGAGCGGGAAGTGCTCGTCGAACTTGCCGGCGAGCGCCTCGTCGGCGGCTCCAATGATCGCTGTCGCGACTACTCCGTCGAGCAACCCGAGCTTCGTATTGACGGTCGCGGCAGCCTTCTTGACCATGACCAGCGCATGGACCAGCGGCAGTGGCATGCGCTCGGCCGGCCCGCCGATCTTGAAATTCTGCAGCGAGCGTTGCGTCTGCGCCGCCCAGTAACGGTCGTTGGCAACGTCGATCGGACCGAAGGAATCGGTCTCGCTGCGGAATCCGGTCATGGCAGGGGGCCTCTAGATCACGATGATTTCGGACCGAACCGATCCGAAATCATCGCGATCGATTCCAAAAGTTCAGAGCGGGATTCACGCGAAAAACCGGTGCCCACTTTTTCGTATCCCGCTCTAGGCTGGTCTCAGGTCTTCTTGCGGAAGGCGTCGAGGCTGACGACCTGGGCGCCGCCATCCTCCTCGGCCTCGGCCGCTTTCTGATCGACGGCTGCGCCGGGCTTGCCGGCCTCGTCTGTTTCGGCTGCTTTCAATTTGGCAGCCGGCAGCGACTTCACCGGGGCCTTGGCGGGCAGAGCGAGCGGTGTGGCGACGCTGGGCTCGGAGGCTGCGCCGCGGGGGGCCTTCGCCGGAGCTGCCGGCTCGCTCGCCTGCGCTTCACCGGCGGCGTCCTGCGTCTCGAACTTCAGGCCGAACTGGACGGACGGATCGAAGAAGGTGGTGATCGCGTCATAGGGGATCAGCAGCCGCTCCGGCACGCCGGAGAAGGAGAGGCCGACCTCGAAGGCGTGGTCGCTGACGTTGAGATCCCAGAACTGGTGCTGGAGCACGATCGTCATCTCGTCCGGATGCTTCTCGCGCAGGCGCTGCGACAGCCGCACGCCCGGCGCGGTGGTCCGGAAGGTGATGTAGAAATGATGGTCGCCCGGGAGCCCGTCACGGCCCGCCTCGGCCAGGATCTTGCGGACGACGCCCTTGAGCGCGTCCTGCACCATCAGGTCGTAGCGGAGAATATCCTTGGTCATCGGGTCCGGGTTCCGTTTCCGCTCCTCTAGATCACGTCGCGACCGGTGGGAAGCTCCCCGAAACGAAAAACGTGACCAATTACATTAGTTTAGAGCGATTCTGATGCAAGGAGAGAGGCCTCCCTGCTGCTCCGCACGGCTGCTCCAGCCGCAAAAAAAGTGGAGGCTTCTGTTGCCAGGCGCCTCCGAGCCCCGCCTTACGCGGCTAAACGCAAGGGCTTTGGTTTGGGAACCAGCACCGCTTACGCGGCGACAGCAACCCGAGCATTGTTGTCGTTGGCAACTATGCTTTAGGCCCGATAACGGCGGTACCATGCCGAGCAAAAGAACAACCTTTACACCCTCGTCGATCCTATTTCGCCCCCGCCGCAGCCCTGCAACCTTGTGGCTGCAAGTCCCCTGCTGCTCGCGCCGCAGGGCTGTGGTGGAGGCGCCGGGTACCGCCCCCGGGTCCGAAAGGCTTATTCCGAAGTCCGTTTATCGCCATAGCCGACCTTGCGGACGGCAAGGCGAATATAGGCACTGAGCGCGCGCGGGGAAAGAGAGCAGGAGGCTCTCCCGGCTAATTTCTGCGCAACACAGCAAAAGCCGCGGGAAACGCCCGCGGCTTTCGTGTTGTTTCAGGAGCCAAGCTGGGCTCAGGGCGCTGCGGCGCCGCCGACCACCGAGCCATCATAGGCATTGAGATCGAGCGTCACCTCGACACCGCCCTGGGCGCGCCCGGCGATCTCCCAGCGCCAATCGGAGAGGGCGATCTCCTCGATATGGACGAGGCCATGGCGGAAGGCGATCGAGCGCGCCTGCGATTCCGTGATCTTCGGCGCGGTGGCGGTTGCCGGATTTTGAGGCTTGGCTTCAGCCGATGCCGATGCCGAAGCATGCCCTGCCAGGCCCACTGCCAAAAGCAGTGCGGCCAGCATGGATAGTCTGCTCATGATACGATCCTCATCAGCCGGGCTTTTGATGCAGCATCGGATCGTTCCGGAAACCGGAAGCCGCTTTCATCCGATGCTCCAAGCGCAGGCCCGAAGCGCCCCTTCTGTTCACCGGGCATTCACATTGGGGCGCCCCTTCGCCATTGCAATATCTGGAGCGATCACGATTTATTTCGATGCCGTGAGACTTGGCCGCGAGGGCTGCGTGAAAAGCGGTTGAGAGCTGCGGCGGGCGGGGAGCGCGCCGGCGCGGATGGCGCTAGTATCTTGCGCTTTTCAGATTCGAATTCGGATTCAATGCACCAGTATCACGCCCTTCTGCAGCGCGTCCTCGACGAAGGCGTCCGCAAGGACGACCGGACCGGCACCGGCACGCTTGCCCTCTTCGGCCACCAGATGCGTTTCGACCTGTCGGAAGGCTTTCCGCTGGTCACGACCAAGAAGCTGCACCGGAAGTCGATCATCCACGAGCTGATCTGGTTTCTGCGCGGCGATACCAATGTCCGCTATCTCAAGGAGAACGGCGTCACCATCTGGGACGAATGGGCCGATGCGAACGGCGATCTCGGCCCGGTCTACGGCAGGCAATGGCGTTCCTGGCCGGCGCCGGACGGCGGCACGATCGACCAGATCGCCTGGCTGGTCGACGAGATCAGGCGCAATCCCGATTCGCGCCGGCTGATCGTCTCGGCCTGGAACCCGGCCGACATCCCGAAGATGGCTCTGGCGCCGTGCCACTGCCTGTTCCAGTTCTTCGTCGTCGACGGAAGGCTGTCCTGCCAGCTTTACCAGCGCTCGGCAGACGTCTTCCTCGGCGTGCCCTTCAACATCGCGAGCTATGCGCTGCTGACCCATATGGTCGCGCAGGTCACAGGCCTTGCCGTCGGCGACTTTGTCCACTCCTTCGGCGATACGCATCTCTACCTCAACCATCTCGACCAGACGCGCGAGCAACTGTCGCGCACCCCGCGGGCGCTGCCGACGCTCAGGCTCAACCAGGCGGTGCGCAAGCTCGAGGATTTCCGCTTCGAGGACGTGGTGATCGAGGGCTACGACCCGCATCCGGCGATCAAGGCGCCGATCGCGGTGTGATGCATCGCGTCGTCGTTCCGGCTCTCGGGCAGGTCCTGTTTGCGGTCGGGCTCGGCTATGCCGGGATGGCGGGGATTTCGATTCTGGCCAACACGCTCGGGAAGCCCTTTGGCTTCGACGCTCGTGAGACAACGTTCTTCCTGAGCATGGGCATTGGAACCGTGCTCGCGGCCTGGGTCGTGGACGGGCGAGGATTGGGCGGGTCATTGGCTCTGTCATGGCCCACAGATCGGCGCACCGTCATCTGGTTCGCAGATGTTCTCCTGCTCGTCCTGGCTGCCGAGGCGATCGCGGCTGTTTCAGGATTTCTGGGGTCGATAGAGGACCTCAAGGCGATGTCCAGCTCGGAGCGCAGCTGGCTCGGATTTCTGAATGCGGTCCTTCTGGCTCCGGTCGTCGAGGAAGTGTTGTTCCGGGGACTGCTGTTCACGCGCTTGCGCCAGCGCTTCTCTACGTGGCCAGTTCTGGCGGTCGTGACGTTGGCTTTCGGCCTGTTGCATGCCGAAAATGGTCTCTTGCATGTCGTGTCGGTTCTGCCAGCTGGGGCATTTCTCGGTTTCGCCCGCGAGTACTCTGGCGGCATTGGCTTGCCGATTGTGCTTCACGCCTGCATGAACCTGGCGATCGTCGCCGCGGGGACCCTTCTATGACTCTCTCCATCCGTCCCGCCCGGCCCGACGAAGCCGGCCTGGTGCTTTCCTTCGTGCGCGAGCTCGCCGAGTACGAGAAGCTGCTGCACGAGGTCGAGGCCAACGAGGCCGACATGGCCGCCGCCCTGTTCGGGCCCGAGCCCAAGGTATTCTGCGACATCGCCGAATGGGACGGCGCTCCCGCCGGCTTTGCGATCTGGTTCTACACCTATTCGACCTTCACTGGCCGGCACGGCATCTGGCTCGAGGACCTCTATGTCCGGCCCGAGCAGCGCGGCCGCGGCATCGGCAAGGCGCTGATGGTGCGCCTCGCCAGGCGCTGCGTCGACGAGGGGCTGTCGCGCTTCGCCTGGTGGGTGCTGAACTGGAACGAGCCCTCGCGGGTGTTCTACCGCTCGATCGGCGCGGTGGCGCAGAGCGAGTGGACGGTGAAGCGGGTCGACGGCGAGGCGCTGCGCAAGCTCGCGACCGGGGGCTGAGCGCGTGGGCAAGCTTCCCGTCGTCCTGATTGCCGCGATCGCCGACAATGGCGTGATCGGCCGCGACAACCAGCTGATCTGGCGGCTGCGGACCGATCTGCGCCGCTTCCGCGAACTGACCATGGGCTGCCCGATCATCATGGGCCGCAAGACCTTCCTGTCGATTGGCAAGCCCTTGCCGGGGCGCCAGACCGTGGTGCTGTCGCGCGATCCGCAATTCGGATCGGACGGCGTCTACGTCGTGCCGACGCTCGACCAGGGGCTGGAGACGGCGCAGCGGCTCGGACAGGCGATGGGCGCGCGCGCCGTCATTGTCGCCGGCGGCGGCGAGGTCTATGCGCAGGCGCTGCCCTTTGCGGACCGGCTGGAGCTGACCTTCGTCCATGCCAGCCCGGAGGGCGATGCGGTCTTCCCGGTTTTCGATCGCTCGGCCTTCCGCGAGAGCGCCCGCAGCGAGCATCCGGCAGGCCCGGAGGACGAGTTCTCCTTCGCTTTCGCGACGTTGGATCGGGTCTCTTGAGCCCTCAGGTGGGAGGACTGCGACGAAGGGTCTACGACCAAAGGCGCTTGCGTCGTTGACGAATCCGTGGCCGATGCCCAATTCAACGCGCATTGCGCCTGATGGCGCTGACAGCGTTCAACCGTTCAGCTATGCACGGTCGAAGCAAAGAATGAGGAACGGCTGAGGCATGCCTTGGAGTAACCAGAGCGGTGGAAGCGGCGGCAGTGGCGGCGGCGGTGGCGGTGGTCCCTGGGGCCAGCGCGGCGGCGGCGGCAATGGCGGCGGTCCCTGGGGCGGCGGCGGTCCTTCCGGCGGCAACACTCCGCCCGATCTCGAGGAGATCATCAGGCGCGGCCAGGATCGGCTGAAGAACTTCATGCCGGGCGGCAATCTCGGCGGGCGCGGGCTCCTGCTCGTCGGCCTCGGCCTTGTGCTGCTCTGGCTCGCCACCGGCGTCTACACGGTGCGGCCCAACGAGGTCGGCCTCAACCTGATCTTCGGCAAATATGTCGGCAAGACGGGACAGGGCCTGAACTACAACCTGCCTTATCCGATCGGCAGCGTGGTCAAGCCGCAGGTGACCAACGTCATCACCACCGAGGTCGGCTTCCGCACCGTCGAATCGGCGCGCACCTCGCGCCAGACCGACATCGCCGAGGAAAGCCTGATGCTGACCGGCGACGAGAACATCGTCGACATCGACGTGATCGTGCAGTGGCAGATCGATCCGGGCACACCCGAGGCCTTCGTCTTCAACATCCAGGATCCGCCGGGCACGGTGAAGGCCGTGGCCGAGAGCGCGATGCGCGAGGTGATCGGCCGGCGCAATATCCAGCCGGTGCTGACCACCGACCGCGCCGCGATCGAGACCGAAGTGCGCCAGCTGATGCAGGACACGCTGAACACCTACCGGGCCGGCGTGCAGATCCGGCTGGTCCAGCTGCAGAAGGTCGACCCGCCGCAGCAGGTCATCGACGCCTTCCGCGACGTCCAGGCGGCGCGTGCCGACCAGGAGCGCCTGCGCAACCAGGCCGAGACCTATGCCAACCAGGTCGTGCCCGAGTCGCGTGGCCGCGCCGCGCAGCTCCTGCAGTCGGCCGAAGCCTTCAAGGACCAGACGGTCAACGAGGCGCTCGGCCAGATCAGCCGGTTCAACTCGGTCTATGAGCAATACAAGAACGCCCCCGCCGTCACGCGCGAGCGTCTCTTCCTCGAAACCATGGAGCGCGTCTTCGGCGGCATGGACAAGGTGATCCTCGACCAGAACGGCACCGGCAACGGCGTCGTGCCCTATCTGCCCCTCGGTGAGATCGGCCAGCATCAGCCGCGCCGGCCGGCTGGCCAGAACCAGGGCCAGGCCCAGCAGGGAGCGACGCGATGAACGGTTTTCTCCGCGTCGCCGTGCTGGCGGTCATCGCCATCGTCGCGGTCGTCTTCTACGCCGCGACCTTCGTCGTGCAGCAGACCCAGTCGGCGATCGTGCTGCGCTTCGGCGCCGTGCGCAGCGTCGTCACCCAGCCGGGGCTCTATTTCAAGCTGCCGGCGCCGTTCGAGCAGGTCACCTACCTCGACAACCGCATCCTCGATCTCGACCTGCCGTCGCAGGAAATCATCGCTTCCGACCAGAAGCGGCTCGTGGTCGACGCCTTCACGCGCTACCGGATCTCCGATCCGCTGCGCTTCTTCCAGGCGGTCAACAACATCCCGCGCGCCAATTCGCAGCTCGCCTCGATCGTCAACGGTAACGTCCGCTCGGTCCTGGCCGAGGCGACGTTCACCTCGATGGTGCGCAACGACCGCTCGCGGCTGATGAACCGCATCCGCGACGACGTGAACCGCGAGGCAGGCCGCTTCGGCATGACCGTGGTCGACGTCCGCCTGCGCCGGGTCGACCTGCCGGCTGCCAACTCGCAGGCGGTGTTCCAGCGCATGCAGACCGAGCGCCAGCGCGAGGCGGCGGAAGCGCGCGCGCTGGGCGGCCAGCAGTCGCAGGAAATCCGGGCGCGTGCCGAACGCGACGCGATCATCATCGTCGCCGAGGCGCAGCGGAAATCCGACGAGATCCGCGGCCAGGGCGAGGGCGAGCGCAACCGCATCTTCGCCGAGGGCTTCGGCAAGGATCCGGAGTTCTTCGCCTTCTACCGTTCGATGCAGGCTTACGAAGCGAGCCTGAAGTCCGGCGATACGCGCATGCTGCTGACGCCCGACTCGCCGTTCTTCCGCTTCTTCAACGACCCGTCCGGCAAGCGCGCCGGAGCGGCAACCGATGCAGCCCCGGCGACGCCGGCGGCCCCGAAGCCCTGATCCCAGAGCAGGACGCGAAAAAAAGTGGAAACCGGTTTTTCGCAGAAGTCTTGCTCTAAGCCCTTCGAATCGGTCACGTTCGATAATCTTGGATCGGTTCGATCCAAGATTATCGTGATCTAGGACCGAGCGCTGCGCATGACAGATTTCCTCGCGGCGCTCGGCCTGGTCTTCGCCATCGAGGGACTGCTTTTCGCGTCGATACCGGAGATCGCCAAGGAGGCGCTGCGCAGCGCCTCCGAGACTCCGGCGGACCGCATGCGCCTGATCGGCATCGTCTCGGCGATCGTCGGCGTGGGCTTGGTCTGGCTGGCGCGTAGCTGACGGCAACCGGATCGCTCGGCTTGCGCTGCGAGCCGAGCGGAACGCGCTCTGAGGGCCTCAAACGGGAGCCGCCCGGGTTCTGCCGGGGCTCCGAGCCATTTTCCGGCGATCACGGCATTATGACGCAATCTTGCGTCGCCCTTCCGCCGTATTTTGGCGTTCTTAAGTTGCGTTCGGATTCCGGCTGCGCTGCAATGCCGTCAAGGCGACCCCGCCAACCTCGGTCTCTTGGCGCGACATCATCATGATCATGAGGACATCGATGGCATTCACACATTCCCACGCCTACCGCCTGGCGCGTATCGCGACAGTTGCCGGCATGGCGTTCGCGACGGTGCCCGCCTTCGCCCAGGCGACGCCGGCGCCTGGCAACGTCCAGGCCTCGCCGCAGGCCCACGGCACCACCATCTCGCTGGCCGATCTCGCCGAGCGGGTGATGCCGGCCGTGGTCAACATCGCGGCGGTGACGACCAGCGAGACGCGCGGCCGCAACCTGCCGCAGCTGCCGCAGCTCGGTCCCGACACCCCGTTCGGCGACCTGTTCGAGGAATTCTTCAATCGCCGCGGCCGCGGCGGCGAGCAGGGCCAGAACCAGAACCAGCCGCCGCAGCAGCGCCGCTCGCAATCGGCGGGTTCGGGCTTCGTGGTCGACCCGTCCGGCCTCGTGGTGACCAACAACCACGTCATCGGCGATGCCAACGAGATCACCGTGGTGTTCAGCGACGGCCTGCGCCTCAAGGCCGAGGTCATCGGCAAGGACACTAAGGTCGACCTCGCGCTGCTGCGCGTGAAGCACGACAAGCCGCTGCCCTTCGTCAAGTTCGGCGATTCCGACAAGATGCGGATCGGCGATCCCGTGATGGCGATCGGCAACCCGTTCGGCCTCGGTGGCTCGGTCTCGTCGGGCATCGTCTCGGCCCGCAACCGCGACATCAACCAGGGGCCTTACGACACCTATATCCAGACCGACGCGGCCATCAACAAGGGCAATTCCGGCGGCCCGCTGTTCAACATGGCCGGCGAGGTGATCGGCATCAACACCGCGATCCTGTCGCCGACCGGCGGCTCGGTCGGCATCGGCTTTGCCGTGCCGTCCTCGCTGGCGACCAACATCGTCGATCAGCTGCGCGAGTTCGGCGAGACCCGCCGCGGCTGGCTCGGCGTGCGCATCCAGAACGTCGATGACGCTGCCGCCGAGGCGCTCGGCCTCGGCACCGCCCGCGGCGCGCTGATCGCCGGCATCGACGAGAAGGGCCCGGCCAAGCCCGCCGGCCTCGAAGTCGGCGACGTGATCGTCAAGTTCGACGGCAAGGACGTCAAGGACTCGCGCGAGCTGCCGCGCATCGTCGCCAGCACTGCGGTCGGCAAGGACGTGCCGATCCAGGTGATGCGCAAGGGCAAGGAACTGAACAAGACGGTCAAGCTCGCCCGGCTCGAGGATGGCGAGAAGGTCCAGCAGGCTTCGGCCAACAAGCCCGCGGGCGAGGCGGCCAAACCGGTGACCGCCTCGGCGCTCGGCCTGGAGTTCTCGGCGCAGAACGATGATCTGCGCAAGCGCTACTCGATCAAGGACGGGCTGAAGGGCGTCGTCATCACCAAGGTCGATGCCAACTCCAACGCCGCCGACAAGCGTATTCTCGTCGGCGAGCTGGTGGTCGAGGTTGGCCAGGAGCCGGTGAACTCGCCGGAGGACGTCACCAAGCGGCTCGACGCCCTCAAGAAGGAGGGCAAGAAGTCGGCCCTGCTGCTGGTCTCGAACGCCCAGGGCGAGGTCCGCTTCGTCGCGGTGACGATGAGCTGATCGTCTCTCGACGATCGATCAAGGAAAGGCGGCCTGCGGGCCGCCTTTTTTGTTGGGCGATGGCAGCGATCAGCATTTTGCATTGGCCGGGCGAGGGTGGCTCCGGCAGGGTTGCCGGGCACGCGTCACGGAGGCCCGCCAATGCGCATGAGCGAGATTCCCTTCGGCACGACCGACTGGTCGACCGTCGAGCCCGAATATTTTGCGGGAGAGCAGGGCCAGGCGATCTGGCGCACGCGTCGCTTCGGGCCGCCAGACAATCAGATCCGCGTCAGGATGGTCGACTACTCGCCCGGCTATGTCTCGGACCACTGGTGCGAGAAGGGGCATATCCTGCTCTGCCTGGAGGGCGAGCTGGAGACCACCTTGGCGGATGGCCGGGTGATGTGGCTGCGAGCCGGGATGAGCTACCAGGTTGCGGACAAGGCCGAGCCGCATCGCTCGCGCTCGCCGAACGGCGCGCGGCTGTTCATCGTCGATTGAGGCTCAGTTCCGGACGATCTCGTCGCCGCGATAGCCCTGGGCGTAGAGCAAAGCAGTGAGATCGGCATGGTCGAGGCGGGCATCGGCCGCAGCCGCCACCGCCGGCTTGGCGCGATAGGCGACGCCGAGCCCGGCCTCGCCCAGCATGGCAAGATCGTTGGCGCCATCGCCGACGGCGAGCGTCGCCGCGTCCGGCAGGCCGAAGCGGGCCCGCAATTCGATCAGGGCGTCGAGCTTGGCCTGCTTGCCGAGGATCGGCTCGGCGACGAGGCCGGAGAGTTGAGCGCCTTCGCTCAGCAGGATGTTGGAGCGGTGCTCGTCGAAGCCGATCGTCGCGCTGATTGGGCCGGTGAAGACGGTGAAGCCGCCCGAGACCAGCGCCGTATAGCCGCCATGAGCACGCATGGTGCGCACCAGAGCGCTGCCGCCGGGCGTCAGCGTGATGTTCCTGGCGATGATCTCGTCGACGACGCCGAGCGCGATGCCCTTCAGCAGGCCAACGCGCTCGCGCAGCGCCGGCTCGAATTCGAGTTCGCCGCGCATGGCCCGCTCGGTGATGTCGGAGACCTTCTCCTTCAGGCCGACATAGGCGGCGAGCTCGTCGATGCACTCCTGCCCGATCATGGTGGAATCCATGTCGGCGAGAAACAGGCGCTTGCGGCGGGTGGCGGCCGGCTGGACGATGATGTCGACCGGGGCGCCGTCGAGGGCCTCGCGCAGCGCCGCTTCGAGCTTGCGCGCATCGCCGGCTTCCGCGAAGAGGTCGACCGCGATCTCGCCGTCGAGGCGCTCGATCGTCGCCGGGGCGGGCGCAGCGGCGCGCAGGCGGGCGAGCAGGCCATCGTCGAGCAGGGCCTGACCATGGGCGGAGACGAAGGTGGCGACGAGCGTCATGACGGAGCCGGAAGCGAAGTGAGATACAGCGCGGTGCTCATCGCAGGTCCGACCGCGAGCGGCAAGTCGGCGCTGGCGGTCGAACTCGCTCGCCGTTTCGGCGGCGTCGTGGTCAATGCCGACTCGATGCAGGTCTATCGCGATCTCCAGGTCATCACGGCACGGCCGACGCCGGAGGAGATGGGCGAGGTGCCGCACCGGCTCTACGGCCATATCGACGGCGCGATGAATCATTCGGCGGCCGCCTATGCGGCCGAGGTCACGGCGCTGCTCACGGAGCTGGCGGGACAGGGCGCTCTGCCGGTGCTGGTCGGCGGCACCGGGCTCTACTTCAAGGCGTTGACCGAGGGGCTCTCGGATATTCCGCCGGTGCCGGATGAGGTCCGCACCGCGTTCCGGACCCGGGCCGAACAGCGCGAGACCGGCGAATTGCATGCCGAGCTCGCCGGCAAGGATCCGGAGATGGCGGCGCGCCTGCGGCCGAACGATCGCTTGCGGGTGATGCGGGCGCTGGAGGTGTTCGAGGCGACCGGGCGCTCGCTGGCGAGCTTCCAGGGCGCGCGCCGGCCGGGGCCGCTGGCCGGGCAGAGCCTGCTCAAGCTCTTCCTGGCGCCGGAGCGGGAACTGGTGCGTGCCCGGATCGACGCCCGCTTCGATGTGATGATGGCGCAGGGCGCGCTCGACGAGGTCGCGGCCCTGCGCGAGCGCCGGCTCGATCCGCTGCTGCCGGTGATGCGCGCCCATGGCGTGCCGGGGCTGATCGCCTATCTCGACGGCAGGCTTTCGCTGGAGGAGGCGGTGGCTCGCGGCAAGGCCGATACCCGCGCCTATGCCAAGCGGCAGGTGACCTGGTTCCGTCACCAGATGGAGGGCTGGACAGCGGCCGCGCCGGAGGCGGCCTTGGACGTGGCGCTGGCGGCTTGCGCGAATGGCGCTTCGATTGCCGGCTGAATCCTCGCTTGACCATGCGGCGCTGCTCGTTTAGCGTCCGGCAACTTTCGTTTCGACAGGGCTGCGACATGCGCAAGCTTATTATCGTACAGGTGCGCTGGTAGGGGCCGGTTTAACAACCGGGCGTCCCCGACGCCAGCGCACGCCCAGGCCCCTCCGAGGGCCTTTTTTATTGCCTTTTTCCGACCGACACCGACAGACAGACCTCCGTAGGAGACCGTTATGAGCGAGATGATGACCGGCGCCGAGATGGTCGTTCGCGCCCTCCAGGACCAGGGCGTGGAGCATCTCTTCGGCTATCCTGGCGGCGCCGTACTGCCGATCTACGACGCGATCTTCCAGCAGGACAAGGTCAAGCACGTGCTCGTCCGCCACGAGCAGGGCGCGGTCCATGCCGCCGAGGGCTATGCCCGTTCGGCGCCGGGCAAGGTCGGCTGCGTCCTCGTCACCTCGGGACCGGGCGCGACCAACGCCGTTACTGGCCTGACCGACGCGCTGCTGGATTCGATCCCGCTCGTCGTCATCACCGGGCAGGTCCCGACGCATCTGATCGGCTCGGACGCCTTCCAGGAATGCGACACGGTCGGCATCACCCGCTCCTGCACCAAGCACAACTATCTGGTGAAGAGCATCGCCGATCTGCCGCGCGTCCTGCACGAGGCCTTCTTTGTCGCGGCCAATGGCCGGCCGGGCCCGGTCGTGATCGACGTACCCAAGGACATCCAGTTTGCGACCGGCGCCTATAGCCGCCCGCGCGACAACCAGCACAAGACCTACCGGCCGGTGGTCAAGGGCGACCTGAACAAGATCAAGGCCGCGGTCGAGCTGATCGCCAAGGCGAAGAAGCCGATCTTCTACACCGGTGGCGGCGTCATCAATGCCGGCCCGCATGCTTCGGCCCTGTTGCGCGAACTTGCGCGGTTGACCGGCTATCCGGTGACCTCGACCCTGATGGGACTGGGCGCCTTCCCGGCTGCCGACAAGCAGTGGCTCGGCATGCTCGGCATGCACGGCACCTACGAGGCCAACCTCGCCATGCATGACTGCGACGTCATGATCAATATCGGCGCGCGCTTCGACGACCGGATCACGGGGAGGCTCGACGCCTTCTCGCCGCACTCCAAGAAGATCCACATCGATATCGACCCGTCCTCGATCAACAAGAACGTCAAGGTCGACATCGGCATCATCGGCGATTGCGCCCATGTGCTCGAGGACATGGTCCGGATCTGGCGCGAGACCTCGCCGCAGATCGACAAGACCGCGCTCACCGCCTGGTGGACGCAGATCGATGGCTGGCGGGCGCGGAACAGCCTCGGCTACAAGCAGTCCGGCTCGGTGATCAAGCCGCAATACGCGCTCGAGCGGCTCTATGAGCTGACCAAGGACCGCAACACCTACTTCACCACCGAAGTCGGCCAGCACCAGATGTGGGCGGCGCAGTATCTGCGCTTCCAGGAACCGAACCGCTGGATGACCTCCGGCGGCCTGGGGACGATGGGCTATGGCCTGCCGGCGGCGATCGGCGTGCAGATGAAGCACCCCAAGGCTCTGGTCATCGACGTTGCCGGCGAGGCCTCGATCCTGATGAACATGCAGGAGATGTCGACGGCGGTGCAGTACCGCCTGCCGGTCAAGATCTTCATCCTCAACAACGAGTATATGGGCATGGTGCGCCAGTGGCAGGAACTGCTGCATGGCGGGCGCTATTCCGAGAGCTACTCGGCCTCGCTGCCGGACTTCGTCAAATTGGCGGAGGCCTATGGCGGGCACGGCATCCGCTGCTCCGACCCCGCCGATCTCGACGCCGCGATCATGCAGATGATCGAGACGCCCGGGCCGGTGATCTTCGACTGCCTGGTGGCGAAGGAAGAGAACTGCTTCCCGATGATCCCGTCGGGCAAGGCGCATAACGAGATGATCCTGCCCGATTTCGAGGGCGACACCGGCGAGATCATCGACGCCAAGGGCAAGCAACTCGTTTGATCGGGCGTCGTCATGCTCGGGCTTGACCCGAGCATCTCGAGAAGGAGGAGGCGCCGGCCGGCGCCTCTTCGTCAGGAAAGTCTCGGGTCTGCGCTTTGCGGCGCCCGGGAATGACGGCCTCGGCACAGGGGGACCACATGGCGACCATCGGCCTGATCGGCGGAATGAGCTGGGAATCGACGGCGGTCTACTATCGGCTGCTGAACGAGGGCGTGCGGGCGCGCCAGGGCGGGCTGCATTCGGCCGACGTCCTGCTGCATTCCGTCGACTTTTCGCCGATCGCCGAAATGCAGGCGAAGGGCGATTGGGATCGGGCCGGGGCGGCGATGGCGTCGAGCGCGCGCCGGCTCGAGCAGGGCGGGGCGGTCTGCATCGTGCTGGCCACCAACACCATGCACAAGCTCGCCGACCACATCACCCAGGCAACGAACCTGCCCTTCCTGCATCTCGCCGATGTCACCGCCAAGGCGATCCGCAAGACGACTGCGCGCCGTCCGCTATTGCTGGCGACGCGCTTCACCATGGAGCAGCGCTTCTATCGTGACCGGCTCGGCGCCTTCGGCGTCGAGGCGCTGGTGCCGGACGAGGCGGAGCGGACGGACGTGCACCGCATCATCTATGAGGAGCTCTGCCGCGGGCAGGTTCTGCCGGCCTCGAAGGCGCGCTATCGCGAGATCGTCGCGCGGGCGGTGCGGGAAGAAGGCGCCGACGGCGTCATCCTCGGCTGCACCGAGATCGGGCTGCTGGTCTCGCAGGCCGATTTCGACATCCCGGCCTTCGACACCACCGCGCTGCATGTCGAGGCGGCGCTCGACTTCACGCTCGCGATGGAGCAGGCGGCGTGACCCGCCGATTGCTTCAGGTCATGAATAAGATCACGAAAAGGCGCGGGATCGTCGTTCCGTGTCTCGATAGCGTCCGCGCTCCCTTCGCCGGATGGAGCGCGCCATGAAGCTGATCATCGCCAACAAGACCCATTCCTCCTGGTCGCTGCGGCCCTGGCTCGTCCTCAAGCAGTTCGGCATTCCCTTCGAGGAAGTCCTGATCCCGTTCGGGCCGACCATGGACGATCCCGACTGGAAGCGGGCCGTTGCCGAGTACACGCCGGCCCGCAAGGTGCCCTCGCTCGTCGACGGCGCGATCGCGGTTTGGGACTCGCTCGCCATCGTCGAATATCTCGCCGAGGCGCATCCGGAGCTGCCGATCTGGCCGCGCGACAAGGCGGCGCGGGCGCTGGCGCGTTCGATCTGCGCCGAAATGCACTCCAGCTTCACCGCCTTGCGCGGTGCCTGCCCAATGAACCTCGCCTGGGTGCATCCGGTGCGCGATCGCGGCGAGGCGGTCGCGGCCGACATCGCCCGCATCACCGAGATCTGGCGCGATGCCCGACAGCGCTTCGGAGCGGGCGGCGACTTCCTGTTCGGGGAATTCAGCGCGGCCGATGCGATGTTCGCGCCGGTGACAACCCGCTTCACCACCTATTCGATTGCGCTCGATCCGGTCAGTGCCGCCTATGTCGCGGCCGTGCAGGGCACTGCCGGCTTCAAGGCCTGGCGCGAGGCCGCTTTGGCCGAGCCCTGGATCGTATCCGTAGACGAAGTCGACGAGCCGATCCTCACCGATTTCCGCCCAAATCTCAGCCGAAGCCGAGCCCAGACATGAACACGACGCATTATCCCAGCGCCCCGACCGCACAGCCGATCGCCCGCCATACGCTGGCGGTGATCGTCGACAATGAGCCGGGCGTTCTTGCCCGCATCGCCGGGCTGTTCTCCGGCCGCGGCTACAACATCGAGAGCCTCACCGTCTCGGAGACCGAGCACGAGAAGCACCTCTCGCGCATCACCGTCGTCACCTCCGGCACGGCCAACGTGATCGACCAGATCAAGGCGCATCTCGACCGGCTGGTGCCGGTGCATCGCGTCGTCGACCTTACCTTGCAGGGCGAGGCGATCGAGCGCGAGCTCTGCCTGGTCAAGGTCGTCGGCAAGGGCGACTACCGTGTCGAGGCGATGCGGCTCGCCGCGTCCTTCGGCGCACGCACGCTCGATGCGACGCTGACCTCCTTCGTCTTCGAGCTCACCGGCGCGACCGAGGAGATCGAGCGCTTCATCAAGCTGATGACGGTGGTTGGGCTGACCGAGGTCTCGCGCACCGGCATCGCGGCGATGAGCCGCGGCGCGGAGGCGATGTGAGCCGGTAAGCTCACTGCGGCATGAGTCGCAGCCTTACGATCGCGATCATCGGATGCGGAACCGCGGGGCTGGCGGCTGCGCTGCTGCTCGAACGAGCCGGCCATGCCGTCACGCTGGTCGAGCGCTTCGGCGAGCCGCAGTCGCTCGGCTCCGGCCTGATCCTGCAGCCGACCGGGCTCGCGGTCCTCGATGCGCTCGGCCTTGCCGCGCCGCTGATCGCCGCCGGCAGTCGGATCGACCGGCTGTTTGGCCTGAACGCCGTCACGGGCTCGGTGGTGCTCGATGTGCGCTATGCCGCGCTGAAGCGCGAGCGCTTCGGCGTCGGCATCCATCGTGCGGCGCTGTTCGAGACGCTGTTCACGGCCGTGCAGAAGCGGCAGGTCGCGATCGAGACCGGGGTCGAGGTCGCCGACATCGATGCCGCTGCTGACGGCAGGGTTTTGCTGGTTGCGGCAAGCGGCCGCCGCATCGGCCCGTTCGATCTTGTTGTCGATGCCTCCGGCACGCGCTCAGCCCTGCTCGGCCATGCCGCCCGCCCGGTGACTCGCACGCCGCTGAGCTATGGCGCGCTCTGGGCCAATGTCCCGCTCGGAGGGACGGACTTCGACCGCCGCGCGCTCGAACAGCGCTATCGCCGCGCCAGCGTGATGGTCGGCGTGCTGCCTATCGGACGCCATGGCAGCGAGCCGGAGCCGCAGGCGGCGCTGTTCTGGAGCCTGAAAGCGGATGCGCTCGACGCCTGGCGCAGCGCCGGGCTGGCGGCCTGGAAAGCCGAGGTCGAGCGCGTCTGGCCCGCGACCGCGCCGCTGCTCGACCATATCGTCGCGCCGGAGCAGCTGACCTTCGCGAATTATCGCCACCGGACGCTGCCGCGACCCTACGGCCGGCAGATCGCCTTCATCGGCGATGCCGCCCATTCGACTAGCCCTCAGCTCGGACAGGGGGCGAACATGGCCCTGCTCGACGCCTATGCGCTCGCCATGGCGCTGAGCGATGCCGCCGATCTCGACGCCGCGCTGCTTCGCTATGCGCAGCTTCGGCGCTGGCATGTCCGGCTCTACCAGGCGGCGAGCCGGATGTTCACGCCGTTCTACCAGTCCGACAGCGCCGTGCTGCCATTGATCCGCGACCGGGTGGTTCCGCCGCTGGCGCGGCTGCCCGGCATCGACCAGATGCTGGCGCTGCTGGTCTCGGGACTGATCGGCGATCCCTTGCGAAGGCTGGGGTTGAAGGAGCCCGCGATTGCTGCTGAAAGCGATGGTCCGGCCCTCGCCGGGGAGGGGGCGGAGCGGTGACGATCGGACTCAATGAAATCTCGCTCGGGCTCGGCGCCATCGGCTTTGCCTGTTTCGCCTGGCCGATCTATCAGCGCCTGACCGGCAAGGCCGAAGCCGAGCCGCTGGGCTCGGGCAAGAGCCTGCGTTCGCCGCTGTGGTGGGCCGGCTTCGTGCTGACGGTGGCGGCGATCTTTCTGCAGCGGATCGCGGCGCAGCAGGCGGCGGGCGGCTGAGGCTCTTGATCGCCCGCTTCAATCGGCGGCAAATGGGCGGCATGATCTCTTGCGCGTGAGCAGGTGATGTCGATCCAACTCGAACTCCGCAGCTATCGCGGCGGCGACCGCCACCGCCACGACTACAGCCAGATCCTGCTGCCGATGCAGGGCGCGATGCGGCTCGATGTCGAAGGGCATCGCAGCGTCGTGTCGAGCAACTGCGTCGCCATCATTCCGCGCGAGCACGAGCATGATTTCGTGCCGACCGCCGATTGCAGCATGCTCATCCTCGATGTCGAGGCGGGAGCCTTCGCCGGCGAGGCCGAGCCGGCGCTGCTGCGCGATCTCGTTCCGTCGCTGACGCGGGTCGAGCCCTGGCTGTGGCGGATGTTCCGCCAGCTCGGCGCCGAGGTCGAAGCCGGCGCCTGCCGGGCCGAGGATGCCGCCCGGATGGCGATGGCGGGGTTGCAGCTGATTCAGCCGACCGTCACGCCCCGACCGTTGTCGCGCGCGGAGGGCCGCGTGCTCGATGTCGCCCAGGAGGGTGGGGCCGGCAGCATCGTTGAGATGGCGAGGGCCGCCGGCCTCGGCCAGAGCCGGTTCCATGCCCTGTTCCGCGCGACGACAGGCCAGTCGCCGAAGCAATCGCAGTTGACCCGGCTGTTCGACGCTGCCGCCGAGCAGTTGGTCGCAACAGCATTGCCGGTCTCCGAGATCGCCTACGGTCTCGGCTATCAGAACGCCTCGTCCTTCAACCGGCAGTTCAGGCGACGCTTCGGCCTGACTCCGTCCGAGTTCCGTGCCGCGAGCCGGAACGGCGGCTGATTTCTCTTTGCCCTCGCCCGCCATCAAACGCGTGGTCATCCCGGACAAGCCGCCGAAGGCGGCGCCGATCCGGGACCCATTCCGGAGCCTTTCCGATCAAAGTTCCGGAATGGGTCCCGGGTCTTCGCTTCGCTACGCCCGGGACGACCCGCAGATGATTGGGCTCAGGGCGAGCGCTGAGCTGACGAGCGCAGCTTCGGTCAAGTCATTCGGAGTCTCGCCTCATCACGGCCGGGCGGGCGGTCGCTATGGTCCATGCGACTCCGCATCCACGAGGATCACCAAAGATGAAACTCACCGATTTCAAGGTTCTGACCTTCGACTGCTACGGAACGCTGATCGACTGGGAGACCGGGATCTGGAACGCGCTGCAGCCGCTGATCAGCGCTGGCCGGCTCAAGCTCGACCGGGAAGAGGCGCTGGCGCGCTTCGGGAAGATAGAGAGCGAAGTTGAGGAGGCGGGGCCGTCGCTGCGCTATTCGACGCTGCTCGCTGCGGTCCATGCCCGGCTCGCCAGGGATCTCGGCGTCAACATCCACGCCGACTTGAACGAGCGCTTCGGCGGCTCCGTGCCGGATTGGCCGGCTTTCCCTGACTCCGCCGAGGCGCTCGCCTATCTGAAGCAGCACTACAAGCTGGTGATCCTCTCCAATGTCGATCGCACCAGCTTCGCTGCCAGCAACCGCAAGCTCGGCGTCACCTTCGATGCGATCTACACCGCCGAGGATATCGGTTCCTACAAGCCCGCCCCGCGCAACTTCGCCTATCTGCTGGCGCATCTCGAGGCCGATCTCGGCCTCAAGGCCGGCGACGTCCTGCACACCGCGCAGAGCCTGTTCCATGACCACGTCCCGGCCGAGCGGGCGGGGCTGGCGCGCGCCTGGATCGACCGGCGCTTCGGCATGGTCGGGAGCGGGGCGACGCAGATCCCCGCGAACCAGCCGAAGGTCGACTTCCATTTCAAGAGCATGGCCGAACTGGCCGAGACTCATCGGAAGGCCGCAGGGGCCTGACTAAGCCGGCTGATCAACCGCTGAAGCCGCCATCATCGAGGAAGCGCTGCTCCTCGGTCGAGCTCTCTCGGCCGAGGACGGCGTTGCGGTGCGGGAAGCGGCCGAAATCGCGGATGATGTCGCGATGGACGATCGCCCATTTGGTCGAGTCGTCATCGCCCGAGGCTTCGCTCAGCGCGACGCAGCGCTCCTGGTCGGCAAGATCCTCCGAGTGCATGAACGGCATGTAGAGGAAACGCTTCTCCGGATTCTCGAAAGCCTCGTCGAAGCCGCGCGCGATCGCCCGGCCGGCGACCTCGCGCGCCAGCGCATCGGCGGCGAAGGCGTGGGCCGAACCGCGATTGAGATTGCGCGGGAACTGGTCGAGCAGGACCAGCAGCGCATAGACGCCCTCCGGTGTTTCCTCCCAATCCGACAGCTCGCCGCGCGCGGCGGCGTCGACCAGCGGCCGAAAGCGCCGGGCGATCTCGGCGTCGAAGGTTTCGTCCTTGGCGAACCATTTGTCCGGGCCGGCTTGCCGCCAGAAGGCGAGGACCTTGGCGGCTGCGGGCGGGGTAGGCTGTGTCATGGCGGGCTCCGGCAAGGCTCTCTCGCGGAGAAGATATAGGTGCCCTGGCGGCTCAAGTAGCGATGAAATTTCTCCGATGTGCTCTTGCGCCCCGGCAGGCCGTGCGGTAGATGCCAGAACCGTAACGTACGGTACTCTCCGGATCGATGAGCGACACCGCAACCCATAGCCAAGGCGAAGCGCTGAGCGAGCGGCAGCAGGCCGTGCTCGACGCCGTGCTGGCACTGATGGTGGAGCAGGGCGATCAGCTTACGATGACGGCCGTCGCCCGGCGGGCGAGCTGCTCGAAGGAGACGCTGTATAAATGGTTCGGTGATCGCGACGGCCTTTTGACCGCGACGGTCCAGTGGCAGGCGTCCAAGGTCCGGGCTGACAATTACGACCGCCAGGCGCTCGATGCGGCGACGCTGCGCAAGAGCCTGCGGGATTTCGCCGAGAACTGGCTCACCGTGATCACGAGCCAGACCTCGATCGCGCTCAATCGCGCTGCCATCGGCCATGCAGCCTCGGGCAAGAGCAATCTCGGCGGCATCGTGCTGGCGAATGGACGTTTCGCCATCGGCGAGCGATTGAAGCCGGTCCTCGAGGCTGGTCGCGCCGCGGGACTGCTCGATTTCGATGACGCCGAGACGGCGTTCCGTACCTTCTTCGGCCTGGTCGGCCGCGATGTTCAGATCAGGTTGCTGCTGGGCGATGCGCTCGCCGCCGGCAAGGCCGAGATCCAGCACGACGCGGCCCGGGCCACCGATCAGTTCCTCGCACTTCACGGGCGGCCGAAGACCGCACCGAAAGCCTGAAGCCAAGAGATCAACCCAAGGAAGGACGCATCCAATGCGCGTTTATTACGATCGCGACGCCGACATCAACCTGATCAAGGGCAAGAAGGTCTGCATCGTCGGCTACGGCTCGCAGGGCCATGCCCATGCGCTCAACCTGCGCGATTCCGGCGTCAAGGACGTCATCATCGCCCTGAAGGCCGGCTCGGCCACCCGCAAGAAGGCTGAAGAGGCCGGCTTCAAGGTCATGACCCCGTCCGAGGCCGCCAAGGTCTCCGACATCATGATGATGCTGACCCCCGACGAACTGCAGGGCGACATCTACCGCGACGAGCTGCACGCCAACATGAAGGAAGGCGCCGCCCTTCTGTTCGCGCACGGCCTCAACGTCCATTTCAACCTGATCGAGCCGCGCAAGGACCTCGACGTGCTGATGGTCGCGCCGAAGGGCCCGGGCCACACCGTCCGCTCCGAGTATCAGCGCGGCGGCGGCGTGCCGACCCTGATCGCGATCCACCAGGACGCGACCGGCAACGCCCATGACCTCGGCCTGTCCTACGCCTCGGCCAATGGCGGCGGCCGCGCCGGCATCATCGAGACGACCTTCAAGGAAGAGTGCGAGACCGATCTGTTCGGCGAGCAGGTCGTGCTCTGCGGCGGCCTGGTCGAGCTGATCAAGGCCGGCTACGAGACGCTGACCGAGGCCGGCTACGCTCCCGAGATGGCCTATTTCGAGTGCCTCCATGAAGTGAAGCTGATCGTCGACCTCATCTATGAGGGCGGCATCGCCAACATGAACTACTCGATCTCGAACACGGCCGAGTATGGCGAGTACGTCACCGGCCCGCGCATCATCACCGCCGAGACCAAGGCCGAGATGAAGCGCGTGCTCACCGACATCCAGTCGGGCAAGTTCACCCGCGACTGGATGCTGGAAAACAAGGTCAACCAGACCTCGTTCAAGGCGACCCGCGCCCGCTATGCCGCCCATCCGATCGAGGAAGTCGGCGCCAAGCTGCGCGACATGATGCCCTGGATCAAGGCGAAGGCCCTGGTCGACAAGACCAAGAACTGAGGCGAGCACCGGACTTCGCACGCGGATTCAGCGCTGTGCGAAATTGATTCCGGAAGGGCACGCAACTCTTTGAAAATCAAGGAAACGGGCGCTCGACAGGGCGCCCGTTTCGCGTTCGAGGAACCACTCGCGGGAACCGCGTCCCGCTGCGGGCGTTGATGCTCCAGTCAATACATGCAGGAGCGTGCGATGACCGGCCAGGACGAACTGAGAGAGAGGGCGATCGAGCGGCTGCATCAGCGCCATGCCCGCCATGCCCGCCATGGGCTCGCCGATGTCGCCAAGCCGGTGTCGTGGGAGGATCAGTTGCCTATCCTGCTGCTGGGTGGATTTCTCGCCGTCACGCTGCTGGCGAGCGTGCTCATGCACGCCGTCGGAGGCTGATGACGAAGGACCAGACGGAGGCCGTCATGCAAGACGACGTCAAGGTGCGCGAGGCGCGCATTCCGGAGAAGGGCGGCGAGCCGATCCCGCCGATGCGGGCGGATGTCCATTCCGACACCGACCCGGCGGTCGAGACCCCGGTGGAAGCGCGCCAAGGCTTCCTCGACCGGCCCGTGCTGGTTGTCCTGGTCGCCGGACTGGCGCTGGCGATGGTCGGCTGGGTCCTTGCCGAGATGTGGGCCTATTGAGCCGAGTTCGGCCTGACACATCCAAGACGAAAGACATGTCCTGACGAAGCAATTTCAAGCTGAACAGATGGAGGCGATGATGACACCGATCCGATCGATGCCTGCGTCCCAGGGTTTTCAGTTCAAGTTCGCGCATCTGGCGCTGGGCGCCTCGTTCGCCCTGCTGACAATGATCGTCTTTGGCGTGCTGTAGTTCGCCACGGTGCAAGAGCCGGTCGGATCAGGCCAACGCAGCCTGGCCGGGCCGGCTCTCTTTTTTTGAGCGCGCCGTGGAAGGCAGGGATGTCGCAATTCTCGGTCAGCAAGCTCCTCGACAGCGAGATCGTGCTGGTGCGCGATATCGTCTGCTCCGGCGAATGCCGGCATCGCAGCGACGAGGAATGCACGCATGCGACCCATCTCGTCTTTCCTTATCGTGGTATCTTCGTGCGCCATGTCGGGCGCGAGGATACGGTCGCCGAGAGCAACCAGATCCTGTTCTTCAACCCGCATGAGGGTTACCAGGTCAGCCACCCGGTTCCGGGCGGCGATGCTTGCCTCGATCTGCGCCTCAGCGAAGACACTCTGGACGAACTCGTGCCGGCAAAGATGCTGCGCAAGGGGGCAATGTCCTTCCTGACGCAGCGCCGACGGATCGACCCGCGCGCGCAGGTGCTTGTGGCCCTGCTGCGCCATAGTCTGCAGCGCGGCGTTGCCGAGCCGCTGGAAGCGGAGACCTTGGCGTTGACGCTGGTGCGGCGCGCCTTGGGCGAACGCACGTCTCATGCGGCCGGAGCCTCGCTCGGCCGGCGCAAGCTGGTCGACCGGGCCAAGCTGGTGATGGCCTCCGATCTCGCCCGGCGCTGGACGCTGGCCGAGATCGCAAGGGATGTCGGGGTCTCGCCGGTCTACCTCACCCAGGTCTTCGCCCAGGTCGAGGCCGTGCCGCTCTATCGCTATCAGTTGCGCCTGCGGCTGGCGCGGGCGCTCGACCTGCTCGGCGATTATGACGACCTGACCCAGCTCGGACTCGAGCTCGGTTTCTCCAGCCACAGTCACTTCAGCGCCGCCTTCCGGCAGGCCTATGGCCGCACGCCGACGGAGTTCCAGCGCTCGCTCGATCTCCGCTGACAGAAGCTGACACTGATCGCGAAAGATTCTGACAGCGGCTGTCAGCGCGAAGGTGTCCTGTCTCCATCACCACAACGACGGAGACAGGTCATGATCAGCTTCATCATCGGATCGGCCAAGCCCGTGCTCGCAATGGTCGAGGGGCTCGGCCGTATTTTCGGGGCGATCGGCCACTGGCTGCAGTCGCGCCGCGACTATCGCACGCTCTGCGACATGACCGAGCGCGACTTGCGCGATCTCGGTTTGCGCGACAGCGATCTGCGCGACGCGACGGCCGCCCCGTTCTTCGGGGACCCGACGGCGATCATCTCGCTGCGCGCCGAGGAGCGGCGCGGCCTTGCGGGCGGAGAAAGCGTCGACCAGGTCCTGCGCGGACTGAGCGCGGGAGCGCCGGCCCGGCCGGAGCGGATCGCTAAAGAATCCGACAGCGCCGTAAGCAGCCGGGTGGTCTTTCTCAGGGCGGCCGAATGAGCGGCCCCCGAGAAGGAGGAAGGCCATGAGTGGAACTTGCGCAGCCTGCGATTGCGAACTCGACGAGACCCCCATCAAGGTCACGATCGGCGGCAACACCGTCGAGGTCTGCTGCGACGATTGCGCCCGGGCGCTACGGGAGGCCGATGCCTCGCAGGCGCAGGCGAGCGGGCACTGACCTCGCGAAAAACGAAAGAGCCGGCCGCGAAAGCGGCCGGCTCGTCTGTTCTGGTCGGGATCAGAAGGTGATGCTGTCCTTGATGTCGGCCTCGACGTTGGAGGGCAGCACGCTGCGCTTCACCAGATCGTCGAAGTTCTTGAACTTCGCCTTGGCGCGCTCCTCGACGATCTTCTTGGAGCGGGCCTCGCCGATGCCCTTGAGCTGCTCGAGCTCGGCGGCGCTGGCGGTGTTGATGTTGACCTTCTTGGCCTGAGCCTGGGTGGTCGGAGCAACCGGCTTCGCGGCCGGAGCGGTCGGGGCGGCAGGCGTGGTCACGGGCGCAGCCGGCTTGGCCGGGGTCGTCGGCTGGGTCGCGGTCTGTGCGAGGGCCGGGCCGGCGGCGAGAGCGAGCGCGGCGAGGCCGATAGCGAAACGAGACATCGTCATGGCGTGGACTCCTGTAAGCCCTGCCCGGGGGAAGCTGCGCTGCGCGGATGCCGGGCCGTCCGCGCCGCCGCGCCGGTTATGAACCGGAGGATCCGGTCTCGACGCGATGGCCGGACTTTCGGCCGGCGCGGCTGAACGTGATCTGAGGCGAGCGTTCAGCTGCCGTTGTGCTCTTCGCCGGATTTTCGCCGCGATTGCCGGAGCTATTTGGCGGTGAACTGCATCATGTATTCGGAGAAGCGCCCGGCGCCGTAGATCAGGCCGAAGCCCCAGGCGAAGGACGCTGCGAAATTCGCGACCTGGAAGGGCCAGAACGGCATCTTCACGATGCCGGCGACGAGCGCGACCACCGCCCGGATCGGCCCGAAGAAATGGCCGATGGCGATGCCGAGCACGCCCCATTTCTCGAAGAAGTCATGGCCACGCTGGAGCAGGGCCGGATTATTGCGCAAGGGCCAGTAGTCGCCGACGCGCGGGCCGACAACGAGGCCGACCCAGTACGAAATCCAGAAGCCTGAGGCCGCGCCGAGCGCTGCCGCAAGCGAGAGCGGCACGAGGTTGAGGCCGGAGGCGCCGGCGATCGCACCGAAAGCGGTGAAGAACACAGTCGCAGGCACCAGCCAAGACAGGATCGCGACGCATTCGGCGAAGGCGATGAGGAAGACGATCGGCGCGGCCCAGTACTGGTTGACGCGCATGAACGCGACGAGCTCGTGCATCCATTGGTCGAACGGGGGCATGGGCTAGCGATTCCTCCTGCAGCCAAGCCAGCGATAGAGCAGAAGCGTCGATTTTTCGCTACCCGACGACTCGGGTGCGAGACCGGATGCCGCGGGCGGGTTGCCTTCGCCCGATGATTGCCTAGTGTTCGCGACGAACGGAAATAAGCCGCGCGCCGGGACGGCGCCGACGGCAGGGGACGGGATATCCATGGAGTCCAAGGTCAGCCCGCCCGCCAATGCGGGTGCGGCAGAAGAGCAGCCGGCGGTCAGGCTCGCCGGCATCGACATCACCTTCCATCTCCAGGGCGGCAGCCGCTACCAGGCGGTGAAGGGCATCGATCTGTCCGTCGCACCCGGAGAGTTCGTCTCGGTGGTCGGGCCGACCGGCTGCGGCAAGTCGACCCTGCTCAACGCTGCCGCCGGGCTGCTGACGCCGTCCGCCGGCAAGGTCACGATCTTCGGCCAGCCGCTCTCGGGCCTCAACCGCCGCGCCGGCTATCTCTTCCAGCAGGACGCGCTGATGCCGTGGAAGACGGCGCTCGACAACGTCAAGGTCGCACTGGAGCCGATGGGCGTCTCGGATGCGCAGGCCGACAAGCGGGCGCGCGACTGGCTCGGTCGCGTGGGCCTGCGCGCCTTCGTCGAGCGCTATCCGCACATGCTCTCGGGCGGCCAGCGCAAGCGCGTGGCCCTCGCGCAGATGCTGATCCGCGATCCCGAGATCCTGCTGATGGACGAGCCCTTCGGGCCGCTCGATGCGCAGACCCGGCAGATCATGGGCAATCTCCTGCTCGATCTCTGGAGCCGCGACCGCAAGGCGCTGATCTTCGTCACGCACGATCTCGAGGAGGCGATCGCGCTGTCCGACCGGGTCGTGGTGATGACGGCCGGGCCGGCCGCCGGCATCGTCGCCGATTACAAGGTGCCGCTGGCGCGTCCGCGCGACATCGCCGAGATCAGACTGGAAAAGGCCTTCCACGAGATCCATCGCGACATCTGGGCCTCGCTCCGGGTCGAAGTCCAGAAGGCCTATGCCATGGGCGAGGGCAAGGAACTGGTCGAGGGAGCCGCGTCATGAACCGCGTCAAGCTTCTCTCGCTCCAGATCCTGGTGATGATCGTTTTTCTGGCGATCTGGCATGTCGTCACCACCACCAGCCTGTTCGGCGACATCAAGACGACGCAGTTCTTCTTCTCGACCCCGGCCGACGTGCTGGCGCGGACCTGGAAGCAGTTGACCGGCGCCGACATCTACTACCATCTCGGCATCACCCTGACCGAGACCGTGCTCGCCTTCGTGATCGGCTCGGCCGCTGGCATCTTCTTCGGCTTCGCCTTCGCCCGGAACGAACTGCTGGCGGCGGTGTTCGATCCCTACATCAAGGCGGCGAACGCCCTGCCGCGCGTCGTGCTGGCGCCGATCTTCGCGCTCTGGTTCGGCCTCGGCATCTGGTCGAAGGTGGCGCTCGGCTTCACGCTGGTGTTCTTCATCGTCTTCTTCAACGTCTACCAGGGCGTGCGCGAGGTCTCGCCGACGGTGCTGGCCAATGCCCGCATGCTCGGCATGAACGAGCGCCAGCTCTTCCGCCATGTCTATTGGCCGTCGGCGTTGACCTGGATGTTCTCATCCTTGCACACCTCGGTCGGCTTTGCGCTGGTCGGCGCCGTGGTCGGCGAATATCTCGGGTCGTCGGCCGGGCTCGGCTACAAGATCCACGAGGCCGAAAGCGTCTTCGACGTTACCGGCGTGTTCTCGGGCATGCTCATTCTGGCGATCTTCGTGATCCTGATCGATTCGATCGTGACGCTGGTCGAGAACCGGCTTCTGGTCTGGCGGCCGGGTCAGAGCTCGACCACCACGACCTGAGCGGAACGCCTTCAGCCGACAAGCGCTCCTTTCGGCCTTGGGCCGCACGCCGTGGGACTGGATGGCTTTCGATCAACGCCAGGAAAGCGGTGACGACCGGGCGTAGCGTCTCGGCCGGCAGGCTGACCGCGTACAAGGTGCGGCGCAGATTTGGGCTGAGACGGAGCGCGGTGATGCCGCTGCCGTCGTCGAGCGCGAGCTCTGGCATGATCGTCAGGCCGAGCCCTTCGCGCACCATGCTGAGCAGGGTCGTGTTGTCGCGAACGAGACAGGTGATCTCGGGATGGCTGGACGCCGCAGCCAGCAACTCCTGGATCAGGGTCTCGCAGCCGCCGCCCGAGAGCAGCATGCGCTGTCCGTCCAGGGCCTTCAGCGACACCGAAGCACGCGCCGCGAAGGCGTGGTCGAACGGGACGACGACGAGATAGTCGTCGGAGAAGACCGGCCGCGCCGCCAGTTCCGGATGGGTGCGGCTGGTGATGCCGATCTCGACGACGCCGGCCTGTATCCAGGCCGTCACCTCCGGATCTGTGCCCTCGTACAATGTCACCGCGATGCCGGGGTGCTCGGCGCGCAGGCGGCGCAACCAGCCCGGAAGCAGCCGGACGCCCGCGCTCTGCACGACGCCGATCCGCAAGGTGCCACTCAACCTGCCGGCGAGCCCACCGCAGATGCTCAGGCGCGCGACGGCAGCGAGCGCGGCTCGCGCCTCGACCAAGGCGGCTTCGCCGGCAACCGTCAGCGTCAACCCGTCGCGCCCGCGCAGAAGCAGGGGCGTGTTCAAGGCTCTTTCCAGCGCGGCGACTGCCTGACTCACCGCCGATTGAGTGAGGCAGAGGCGGTCCGCCGCCATGGTGAAGCCGCCATGCTCGACGACGCCGGCAAAGCAGCGCAACTGCACGAGAGTGACATTAGCTGGCATGATCCACGGCCATCGTGACGATTAATTGGACTGATTGATTGCCCAGCCTTACCCCGGCCCCCGCAACTCACTCAAGACCGGGATCGGGAGACGATGACCAACGCCGCAGACAGCCTGACCGTGGGCCTCGCCCAGATTGCCCCGATATGGCTTGAGCGCGACGCCACGCTCGCGAAGGTCGTTGCCTGGATCGAGCGCGCTGCGCAGGCCGGCTGTGGCTTCGTCGCCTTCGGGGAGGCGCTGGTGCCGGGCTATCCCTTCTGGATCGAGCATACCGACGGTGCGCGCTTCGAATCGCCGCTCCAGAAGGAGATCCACGCTCACTATCTCGACCAGGCGGTGCAGGTGGAGGCCGGCCATCTCGACGCGGTGTGCGCCGCCGCGGCGCGAGGTGGCATCGCCGTGATGCTCGGCATCATCGAGCGCCCGGCCGATCGCGGCGGGCACAGCGTCTACTGCTCCCGCGTGCATATCGGCACGGATGGAAAGATCGCCTCGGTGCACCGCAAGCTGATGCCGACCTATGAAGAGCGGCTGAGCTGGGCGCCAGGAGACGGGCACGGCCTGCAGGTGCACCGCGTCGGCCCCTTCACCGTCGGTGGGCTGAACTGCTTCGAGAACTGGATGCCGCTGTCGCGGGCCGCTCTGTACGCGCAAGGCGAAAACCTGCATGTGGCGCTCTGGCCGGGGAACCTGCGCAACACGGAAGGCACCACCCGCTTCCTGGCGCGCGAGGGGCGCAGCTATGTGCTGGCGGTGTCGGGACTGATGCGCCGGCAGGATGTGCCGCCAGGCAGCCCCGCTGCGGCCATGCTGGCGAGTTGCCCCGACATGCTGGCCGATGGCGGCTCGGGCATCGCCGGGCCGGATGGCAACTGGCTGATCGAGCCCGTGACCGGACGCGAGGAGCTTCTGGTTGCAACGCTCGACCATCGCGAGATCCGGCGCGAACGGCAGAACTTCGACCAGGCCGGACATTACGCGCGTCCGGACGTGACGCGTCTTGTCGTCAATCGACAGCGCCAGGGCATCGCCTCATTCCTGGACCAGGTAATGCCGTAGCTCGCCGGGGTAGGGAAAGCAGTCGGCGACCTAACGTAAGCTACGCTTGATTCCGCTCGCAGATGAGCGCCATCATCGCCCTTCCATCGTCGGGGGCGATCATGGAACTTGATGTCTGCGATCGCATCACGGCCGACCCGACGCGGGAGGACATCACCCGCGCCATCGACCAGCGCGGCGACGATCCCGACTGGTTCATCAACCTGTCCGATGATGACGGCTATGTCGAAGCGGGGCTGGAAGGGAAAGGCCGGTTCCGGCTGGCCTACCACTCGGGCAAGGCGCGGTTCGACGCGGCCGAGACGGTCGACGCGGCGACGCTGAAGCGGATACTCCTCGCCTATCTCGGCGGCGACAAGAGCTGGCGCGGCAAGCTGGCCTGGCAGCCCAAGGTCTCGCCGGCCAAGGCGGCTGAGGCCAGAGGCGAGCCGCCGACCTGGGCGGTGATAGCCGTCGTCGCCTCGTTGGCGCTGATCTTCGTGATCGCCGAGGTGCTGCCGGAGAGCTGGGTCGAGCGGCTGCCTTTCGCCGGAACGACCATGGGCAATATCGCGCTGATCGCGCTGCCGATGGTGGTGATGGTCGCCGCTATGGTCGTCAATGCCGTGCTCAAGGTCCGGCGCGCCAGCAACTGGTCGCAGGCGCCGGGGCGCATCATCCGCTCCCAGATGGCGGTGCGGCGGCCGCCCGTGGGCAACGAGATCGGCACCGCCGTCAACGTCCCCGCCGTGACCTATTCCTTCTCGGTCGGCGGGGTGACCTATCAGGGCACGCGAGTCAGCCTCGGCGACATCAGCGGCAAATATGCGCAAGAGGCGCTGGCGCGCTATCCGGCGGGCAGGAGCGTGACCGTCCATTACGACCCGGCCGATCCCAGCGACTGTGTCCTGGAGCGTGAGGCGCCGAAGGGCGCGGTCAAGGGTTGCGGCCTCGCGCTGCTCGTTCTCATGCTCCTGGTCTGGGGGCTCTACTGGGTGGCCACCGAGGGAGCCGAAGTCCTCAAGGCGCGCATGCCGGATGCGGATGTCCCGGTGATGCTGTTCGCCGGCCTGTTCGGCGCTGCGGCGCTGCTGTTCTTCATCGGCCACCGGCGCTATCTCGCCCGCGCCAATGCCTGGCCGGTCACTGCGGGGGAGGTCGTCTCCAGCACCGTCGAGCAGCGCCGCTCGACGGAGAACGGCAAGACGCGCACCACCTATCTCCCCGTCGTCGAGTTCGCCTATACCGTCGAGGGCAACCGCCTGCACAGCCGGCAGGTCAAGCTCGGCCTGGAGGTCTCGGGGTCGGAGAGCCTCGCGCAGGGGATCGTCGCTCGCTATCCGGCCGGCGCGCCGGTCGAGGTGCATTACGACCCGCAGGATCCGTCCAACGCGGCTCTGGAGAATCCGACGGAATCGAACTGGATCCTGCTCGGTGTCGCGCTCGCCTGCTTCGCCATTGCGCTCTATGCGAGCCGCATCTTCCGCTAGCCCGATTCGTCCGTGCTCTTCTGGCTCGGCGAGGCTCCGAGCATCCGTATCAGCTCGGCGTAACGCGGCATCAGTTCTTCGCGCCGCTGCATGTCGCGGTCGAACTGCTCCTGTTTGTCCGTCGTGCCGTTCTCGCCCTGTACCGCGGCGCTGCCCTGGAACATCTCGTCGAGCGCATGGGCCATGGTCCGGTCGCTGAGCCAAACGAGTTCCTGCTGCAGCGCCGTGTATTCCGTCATCAGCTTGAAGCGCTTTTCGACCCAGCTCGGCTCGGCCGGGCCGTCGATGCCGGCTCCTGGTGCTTGCGCGCTGGTGCTGCCCTGGGCGAGGGCGGTGCGAGCCTGGTCGGACAGGTCGAGGATGACGGCATCGTCCCGCTCAGGCGTTGCCGAGGTCACCGTGGCAGGCGAAGAGCTTGCCCTATCCGGAGCCGGCACGCCTGCCGAGGGCGCGCTCTGCGGAAGTTCATAGGGGAAAGGCGCAGTCCGGGCCGCTACTGCGTCCACCATGACCGTCTCCTGTTTCGTCCGTTCTGGTCGAAAGCCGTTATCGAGGCATCGTCGGGAGTTACTGCAACGGCCAGTGTGGAAGACCAGCTTTAACAAGCCTTGAATCTTTCCTGTCGCTTCCGCGGCGATCTGCCCCGGCTTCACGCGCTCCGCGTCGGCATGCCTGCGCTTGCCCCGCTTGCGGCAATGCGCCTATCTTCGTCGCGAAATCGCGCCTTTTTCGAAGCGCGTCATCGCTCAACCGGAGGAAACCGATGTTTTTCACTCGTCGTGCGGCGCTGGCCGCGCTCGCTGTCACCACTGCGCTCGGCGTCTCGCCGGCCTTCGCCCAGAATGCCGAGAAGCCGAAGCTGACGCTCGGCGTCGGCGGCAAGCAGTTGCTCTACTATCTCCCGCTGACGGTCGCGGAGAAGAAGGGCTTCTTCAAGGATCAGGGGCTCGACGTCGAGATCAACGATTTCGGCGGCGGCGCCAAGTCGCTGCAGGCACTCGTCGGCGGCTCGGTCGACGTCGTCACCGGTGCCTATGAGCACACCATCCGCATGCAGGCCAAGGGCCAGGACATCCGCGCCGTGATCGAGCTCGGGCGCTTCCCGGCGATCACCATTGCGGTCCGCAAGGACCTTGCCGACAAGGTCAAGTCCGCGGCCGACTTCAAGGGCCTGAAGATCGGCGTCACCGCGCCCGGCTCCTCGACGGCGCTGACCGCGCAATACGCCATGGTCAAGGCGGGGCTGAAGGCAAGCGACGCGGCGATCATCGGCGTCGGCGCCGGCGCCAGCGCGGTCGCAGCGATCAAGCAGAAGCAGGTCGACGTGATCTCGCATCTCGACCCCGTCACCTCGAAGCTGGAATCGGATGGCGATGTGGTTTCGCTGATCGACACCCGCACCGAGGCCGGCACCAAGGCGCTGTTCGGCGGCTCGAACCCGGCGGCGGTGCTCTATCTCAAGAACGATTTCGCCGAGAAGAACCCGGTGACGACGCAGAAGCTCGTCAACGCGCTGATGAAGTCGCTGAAATGGCTGGAGACGGCCAAGCCCGAGGATGTCGCCGATCTCGTCCCGGCGGAATATCATCTCGGCGACAAGCCGCTCTACCTGACCGCGGTGAAGAACTCGCAGGAGAGCTACTCGCGCACCGGCATCCCGACCGCCGACGCGATGAAGAGCATGTACGACTCGCTCAAGCTGCTCGATCCCGAGCTGACGAACTCGAATGTCGACCTGAACAAGACCTTCATCGACTCGTTCGCCAAGAAGGCGGCGGCGGGCTCGTAAAGGAGGCTCCTTTCTCCCCTCGGGGGAGAAGGTGGCAGCGCGAAGCGCTGACGGATGAGGGAAGGGCCGCGCGAGCGGGCCGGTCGTACTGCCCTCATCCGTCTGCTTCGCAGACACCTTCTCCCCCGGAGGGGAGAAGGAAGGGCCGAGCCCTAGGCTCGCTGCCCGCCGACCGAGATGAAGGCCATCAGGCAGGGCTCCGGCAGCGGGTTGCGCCAGCGATGCCGGGTGCCGTTCTGCACGATGCAGTCGCCCTGGCGCAGATGGACGGTTTGTCCGTCGTCCAGCTCGAGCGTCATCTCGCCACGAACCACGACCCCGTAGTCGATGGTGTCGGAGGTGTGCATGCCTGGCGCACTGAGATCGAAATGGTCGCCCATGCGCGGGACCTTCTCCGACATTTCCTCCAGCGCGCTCTTGAAGGTCACGCCGGCTGGCGGCTTCCAGCCCTCAGGGCGCCGCGGCGGATAGGAGATGAGGCGGAACATCGTGCCGCCGGGGCCGGGAAAGGCGACTGTTCCCGCTAGCATCGGGTCGGGCTCCATCCCGGTGAGCTGCGGCACGCCCTCGGTCCTGTAGAGCTCGTAGAAGGTCAGCCCGGGATTTGAGTCGATCTCCACCACCTTGGACGTGACGTCGAACGACTTGAACACCGACTTGCCGGCTGCATCGCGGCCGGTCAGCGCCCGCTTCGGTGGTGGCAACTCGCTTGCATCCTTGGCCTCGGCCGGCGGCGACATCGCGGTCAGGGCGCTGCCGCCAACCAGCGCGGAAAGCGCCTGGAGCAGGCGACGGCGATCGCCGCCTTCAGGCTGTTCAGAAGACGTCTTGTCATCGTCCTGGGGCTTGTTCCTGCTTGTCGCGCGCCAAAGCCAGGAGAACTTGCTCATCGTCATCCTCCGCTGTTTCGATTCTTGCTTTTTCTTTTTAGTGCCGGGCCGCTGCGCTGTTGCGTCAAGCATCCGGCTTGCGGCAGGCAGGGTGATGAAGAATTCAGCTTTCGACAACTAGACCTTAGGCCCAGCCTTTTGCTCGGCAGCCGCGCTGGATTCTGGAGGGGCGTTTCGGAGGCAGAGGATTTGCCTGCTTTCGAACGAGCTTTTTCCGGTATTCGTTCGGCAGCCGGCTCAATTTGCATCAGCCGAAAGTCCAATTGTCTGCAACTGCAGGTGGATGAATATTGCGGCGGCGTCCGCTGGAAGATCCTTCCGGCGGAGGAGGCCAGAAGGTGCTCGCATGACGCCGAATGCCGCCGCCCTGTTCGCCTTCGTCATCCTGATCCTGCCGATGGGCTATCTGCTGCTGGCGGCCCCCGGCTTCCTGTTCGTGAAGCTCGATGTCCTGCCGGTCGCCCGGCTGATGCGGATGATGTTCAGTGCCTATTTCCAGGTGCTTGCCGTCGCTGCCGTCGTCGGGACGGTGGTCTTCGCCCTGACGGAACGCTGGGCCTTCGTGATCGGCGTCGGCGTCCTGGCGACGACACTGCTGGGGCGGCGCTGGTTCCTGGCGCGGATGGATGCCCAGATCGCTGCCTGGCCCGCCGATGTTGGCCGCCGCTTGCGCCGGCTGCATTGCGGCGGGATGGCGTGCAATGCCGCCCAGCTCGCCATCGTCATCGCCAGCGTGCCCTACATCATGGGCACGCCGGCCTGAGCGCAACGGCCAATTGCACGCTGGACTTGCAGTCACCGCGGCGCGAGAGTGTCTGTTGACGCAAGGAGAGGCGCCATGACCGATCGCGCTGCCGTCGAAGCCTTGATCCGTGATGCCTATGCCGCGCGCCATCGCGGCGATCTCGACGCCCTGATGGGCTATATGCACCCCGATTGCAGCTACCGGCTTGCCGGCGGGCCGGAGGCTGCCGAAGTCTTTGTGCAGCCGGAGGGCCACGCAGCCGTTCGCGAGCAGATGGCCGGGCTGATCGCGACCTATGTCTTCAGCGACATCGAAGAACTGGCGCTGACCGTCGATGGTGACAAGGCGACGCTGCACTGGCGCGCCACTGTCGCCTGCAAGCCGACCGGCCGCAGCGCAGCGTTCGAGATCATGGACATCTTCACCATTGCTGACGGCAAGCTGAAGAGCGTGACCCAGTTCACCGACACCGCTGCCGTGGCGCGATTGTCGGGCCTGTAGCGCTAAGCCTGATCGCTCCCATCACCGCTTTCGATTGGCGCGGGCCGCACCAGCCGCTAGGTTCGCCGCGTCGTTTCGTCGAAGGCTGGCCTACCCTCATGAACATCCTCTCGATCCAGTCCCATGTCGCCTATGGCCATGTCGGCAATGCTTCGGCCGTGTTCCCGATGCAGCGCCTCGGCGTCGAGGTCTGGCCGATCCACACCGTGCAGTTCTCGAACCACACCGGCTATGGCGCCTGGAAGGGACAGGTCTTCGACGGTGCCACGATCGATGAGTTGATGACGGGCATCGGCGAGCGCGGCGTGCTCGGCCGATGCGATGGCGTGCTTTCCGGCTATATGGGCTCGGCCGATATCGGCCACGCCATCCTCTCGGCGGTGAGCAAGGTGCGCGAGGCCAATCCGAAGGCGATGTATTGCTGTGATCCGGTGATCGGCGATGTCGGCCGCGGCGTCTTCGTGCGGCCAGGCATCCCCGAATTCATGCGCGAGCAGGCCGTGCCGGCTGCCGACATCGTCACGCCGAACCAGTTCGAGCTGGAATTGCTTACCGATGTCGAGGTCAGGACGCTGGCCGATGCGCATCGCGCCGTCGAGGCTTTGCGCGATGCGGGCCCCAAGGTCGTGCTCGTGACCTCGCTGATCACCAACGAGACACCCGACGATGCGATCGACCTGATGGCGGCGGACGGGCAGGGCACCTATCGCGTTCGCACGCCGAAGATCGACATCAACATCAACGGCGCCGGCGATGCGATCGCGGCGCTGTTCTTCGTGCATTACCTGCGCGACGGCTCAGCCGCGAGCGCACTCGGCAAGGCGGCTTCCTCGATCTACGGGCTGCTGAAGCGGACCAAGGAAGCCGGCTCGCGCGAGATCCTGACCGTGGCGGCGCAGGACGAGTTCGTCACGCCCTCGCAGCTCTTCGCGCCGGAAGCGGTCTGACCGGCATGAGGCTGCGCCTCGGCACCTTCAACGTCGAGAACCTGCTGACACGCCATCGTTTCGAGCCCGGTGGGCGGACCGAGACGGCGGCGGCGATGTCGCTGTTCCATTTCCCGCGCGCTGACGAGCGCGACGCGGTCGAGCGCTCGCTCGCGGTCGCGCTCGAGGACGACAAGCGCCAGATGACGGCGCTCGCCATCGCCGAGGCCAATGCCGATCTCTGGATGCTGCAGGAGGTCGACTCTCTGGCGAGCCTGCAGGCCTTCTTCGCCAATTACGTCCACCGCATCGCCGATCATCGCTACGGCCATTTCACCCTGGTCGATGGCAATGACCGGCGCAATATCGACATCGGCTTTGCCGCACGGCGCGACCTGGTGCAGCCGCGGCAGGTCACGGTGCGCTCCTACAAGGGCATGAGCTTTGCGGATGCGGAGGCGTTCTCACCCGAGATCGCCGCCTTCGGCATCAATCCGCGCGACAAGGTTTTTGCCCGCGATTGCCTGGCGGTCGAGCTCGATTTCGGCGACCGGCGGCTGACCCTGTTCGGCTGCCATTTCAAGTCGATGAACAATGGCCGCGACGATGGCAGGCAGGCGACCTTGCCGATCCGCCGGGCCGAGGCGCTGGCGGTGAGGAAGATCATCAAGGATTGGTTTGGGCCGGGCTGGCGCGCGGCGAACTGGGCGATCCTCGGCGATCTCAACGGCTACCGCATCGGGCTCGGTCCGCTGGCGGCCCCGGTCGACGAGGGCGACAGCGGTATCGAGCCGCTGCTCGAGGATTTCGCCGTCGATCCGATCGAGAGCCTGCCGCCGCATGAGCGCTGGACGCATTTCCGGCGCTACTGGTCGGAGGAGCGCCAAGCCCTGGTCGACAGCCATATGCCGCTCGACCATATCCTGCTCTCGCCGGCGCTGGCGGCGGCCAATCCGAACCCGGCGATGCAGACGATCCGGCGCGGCCTGCCCTATCGCGTGCCGCTCGACCCGCGCGAGGCCGACCGCTCGATGGCCAAGCTCGCCTTGACCTGCGACCGCTATCCGCGCGTCGGCTGGGACCGGCCGAAAGCCTCCGACCATTGCCCGCTGACGATCGAGCTGACCATCCCGAAGGAAACCGCATGAGCCGCCGCTTCGTCACGCTCGACGTGTTCACCACGCGGCCGCATGCCGGCAACCCGCTTGCCGTGGTGCTCGATAGCGAGGGGCTCGATACCGCCGCGATGCAGACCATCGCCCGCGAGTTCAACCTGTCCGAGACGGTCTTCGTCGCGCCGCCGGCGAACCCTGCCCATCGCGCCGCGATCCGCATCTTCACGCCGGGACAGGAGCTGCCCTTCGCCGGCCATCCGACGGTCGGCACCACCGCGCTGCTGGCACTGCGCGATGCGGCGGAGGGGCGGCCGGCGGACCAACTCGTGCTGGAAGAGAAGGTCGGGCTGGTGCCCTGCGTGATCGCGCTCGGCAATGCGCGTTCGGCCCGCGCCACCTTCACCTTGCCGAAGCTGCCGGAGCAGATCGTGCAGCCGATCACGGAGGCGGCCTTGGCCGAGGCGGTCGGGCTTGAACTGACCGATCTCGGCTTCGATACGCATCGGCCGAGCGCCTTCTCGGCAGGTGTCGCCTATACAATGGTGCCGGTTGCCGGCCGTGAGGCAGTAGCAAAGGCGCGTGTCGCTGGAGCGTTCGAGCGCGTGATGGCGCCGGCCCAGAACGGCAATGCCTTCATCTATTGCCGAGAGACGGAGGAGGCCGGGCATCACTATCACGCCCGGATGTTCTGGCCGGAAGCCGGCGTGACCGAGGATCCCGCGACCGGCTCGGCCGTCGCCGCCTTCGCCGGTGCGATCATGGCGTTCGACCGGCCGGGCGATGGCACGCATCGCCTCGTCATCGAGCAGGGCTACGAGATGGGCCGGCCCTCGCAGATCGAGCTGACGCTGACGGTCGCGGGCGGCGCGCTGGCCTCCGCGACCATCGGCGGCGGCGCCGTGGTGATGAGCGAGGGCGTGCTGCTGTGACCGGGAATGGCGTCGTTGACGGCGAGATCGTCGCGCTCGATCGCGTCGAGGCGAAGGTCGAGGCTTTCGACTGGGGATTTGCCCGCGAGCGTGCCGACGAGATCGCGGCGCATTGGGCTGGGATCAGCGCCGGCAAACCGGCGATGTTCAACGGCCGCGTCATGCTGCAGCACCGGGCGGCGATCGAGGGTGGCGTGTTCCATGCCGGCTATTTCGAGGCCGACTATGCCGCCTTCATGAGCTGGCGCGATTTCGGCCAGCCAGGACCGGCGATCCGCAACGGCTTCGCCATGGCAGCGCTCAGGGCGACCGACGGCGCCTTCCTGCTCGGCCGGATGGGCGATCACACCGCCAATCCCGGCAAGGTCTATTTCGCCGCCGGCACGCCGGACCGGGAGGACGCTCGCCCCGACGGCACGCTCGACCTCGCCGGCAGCGTCACCCGCGAGCTCTGCGAAGAGACGGGCCTCGCGCTCGATGAGATTTCCGTCGAAGAACGCTGGACCGCTGTGATCGTGCCGGGGCGGGTGGCCTTCATGCGCCCGGTCGGGATAGGCCTACCGGCCGAAGATGCCCGTGAAATGATGCTGGCTCGGATCGCGCAGCAGGACGAGCCGGAATTGTCCGACATCGTGATCGTCCGCACTCTCGCCGATTGCGCGGCTTATGACATGCCGCCCTTCATGACGTCCTATCTCGCACATATCTTCGGGCGAGATTGACCCCTTACCGATCGAGGTTGCCGATGGCCGATGCGTCCGAAGTCCTTGCCCTGCCTGAAGGCAACCCGTTCGGGCGCGCCTGGGAGACGCCGTTCGGCCTGCCGCCCTTCGCGCAGATTACGCCAGAGCACATCAAGGCGGCCTATCCGGCAGCGCTGGAGCAGCACCGGGCCGAGGTCGAGGCGATCAAGGCGGACAAGGCTGCTCCGAGTTTCGGCAATACGATCGAGGCGCTGGAACGTTCGGCCCGCGGCATGAGCCGGCTTGGCGGCGTGTTCTACAACCTCACTGGGGCCGACACCAACGAGGCTCTGCAGGCGATCGAGCGCGAGATGTCGCCGGTGATGTCGCGGCACTGGTCGGCGATCATGATGGATCACGAGCTCTTCGCGCGCGTCGATGCCGTTTTCGCGCAGCGCGAGGGCCTCGGGCTGCGCGAAGAGCAGCTCCGGCTGCTGGAGCGGACGCATCGCGGCTTCATCCGCTCGGGCGCCAAGCTCGAAGGCGAGGCCAAGGCACGGCTTGCTGCGATCAACGAGCGGTTGGCCGGTCTTGGCACCAGCTTCGGCCAGAACCTACTCAAGGACGAGGCGAGCTATGCGCTGATCATCGAGGACGAGGCCGATCTCGACGGCCTGCCGCCCTTCGTCGTCGCGGCGATGGAGCGCGCGGCCGCCGATCGCGGCCAGGAGGGCAAGCATGCGGTGACGCTGGCGCGCTCGATCATCGAGCCCTTCCTGACCTTCTCGACGCGGCGCGAGTTGCGCGAGCAGGCCTTCACCGCCTGGAGCAAGCGCGGCGAGAATGGCGGGGAGACCGACAACCGCGCCATCGTCGCCGAAATGGTGAATCTCAGGGCCGAGAAGGCCAAGCTCCTGGGCTTTGCGACCTTCGCCCATTTCAAGCTCGACGATTCCATGGCGAAGACGCCGGAGAACGTCCGCAACCTGCTCGAGCTGGTCTGGAAGCCGGCCCGTGCCCGCGCCGGGCAGGAGGTTGCAGACCTCGCCGCACTCGCGCAGAGCGAGGGCGAGAACGCTCCGATCCGTCCCTCGGACTGGCGCTTCTATGCCGAGAAGGTCCGGCAGAAGACCTATGCGCTCGATGAGGCCGTGCTGAAGCCCTATCTCCAGCTCGACAGGATCATCGCCGCCGCCTTCGACACTGCCGGCAAGCTGTTCGGGCTCTCCTTCGCCGAGCGGCCGGATCTTCAGGGCTACCACCCGGATGTCCGCGTCTTCGAGGTCACCGAGGCCGCGAGCGGTCGGCATATCGGCCTCTTCCTCGGCGATTATTTCGCCCGCGCCTCGAAGCGTTCAGGCGCCTGGATGAGCGCCTATCGCGGCCAGCGCAATTTCGACGGCGAGGTCCGGCCGATCATCGTCAACGTCTGCAACTTCGCCAAGCCCGCCGAGGGTAAGCCGGCGCTGCTCTCGATCGACGATGCCCGCACGCTCTTCCACGAATTCGGCCATGCCCTGCATGGCCTGCTTTCGGACGTGCATTACGGCTCGCTCGCCGGCACCTCGGTCTCGCGCGACTTCGTCGAACTGCCCTCGCAGCTCTACGAGCACTGGTTCCTGACGAAGGAGGTGATGCAGCGCTTCTGCCTGCATGCCGAAACGGCTGAGCCGATCCCGGACGCGCTGATCGAGAAGATCAAGCGGGCGCAGACCTTCAACCAGGGCTTCGCCACGGTCGAATACACTTCCTCTGCGCTGGTCGATCTCGCCTTCCATTCGCTGGAGGCGCCGGCTGAGGTCGATCCGCTCGCCTTCGAGGCGAAGGAACTCGCGCGGATCGGCATGCCCAGCGAGATCACCATGCGCCACCGCACGCCGCATTTCAGCCACGTGTTCTCGGGCGATGGCTACTCGGCCGGCTATTACAGCTATCTCTGGTCGGAGGTGATGGACGCCGACGCCTTCAACGCCTTCATCGAGGCGGGCGATGTCTTCGCCCCGGAAGTCGCCGGCAAGCTCAAGCGCTACATCTACTCGGCCGGCGACACACGCGATCCAGCCGAGGCCTATACGCTGTTCCGGGGGCGCCTGCCGACGCCGGATGCGCTGCTGGAGAAGCGGGGGCTGGCGGCGTAGATTCCTTCTCCTCTCGGGGGAGAAGGTGCCGGCAGGCGGATGAGGGCGGTACGACCGGGTGAGACGAAGGCAGGTCGAGCCTGTCCTTCCCTGATCCGTCAGCGCTCCGCGCTGCCACCTTCTCCCCCGAGGGGAGAAGGGAAGGGGCTCACGGATAGCCGAACTTCGTCCGTGTCGCGCGGATCTGGGAGGTCGCGCCGGCCTCGTTGCCGGCGGCGCAGCTCTTGCGGGCGGTGTCGATCTCGGCGCTGACGCGGGAGTGGACGCCCTTGGTGGTGTGGCCGGTCTGCAAATCGTTGTCCATCACCGCCTGGAAGCGGTCGACCTCGCCGGCGCAGCCCGATCCGGTCGGCATGCGGAAGGTGTTGGGCGTGACGCCGGTCGGTGCCTGCTCGGGCGAGGGCGCTGGAGGCGGAGCGGCCGTCTGGCAGGCGGCGAGGGAAAGGCCGAGGGCGGCGGCGAAGAAGGCAACGCGCATAAGCGGAGCTCCGGCTGGTCGGACCGGAACCATGGTTGATTCCATCCGCGAGGCAAAGGTCCCCGATGGAAGGGACCTGATCGCTCAGTCCTGACTGGGCATGAAGAAGGCGGCGATGGTGAAGCCGCCCGCCGCCAAGGCCGCCAGCCAGATCGCCCCCAGCCCGACGTGCCCATGCGCATAGGCGCCCAGGAACGCGCCGACGAGCAGGCTGAGCCAGAGCACGAAATGGCGCAGGAAGGCGCGCTTGGAGCCGCCGAGCAGGGCGCCGGCGAGGCGCTGTCCCATCTTGACCAGCGTGCCGGTCATGTAGGTCAGCCCGATCGTGACCTCGCCGTCGCGCTGGAAGACGGCGTTCTCGGCGCCCATCGCCAAAGCCAGGATGCCGGCGGCGGCTATGGACAGTCCGGCGCCGTAGAGGCCGGCAGAGAGCGCCAGCGCCAGCGTGACAAAAGCCAGCACGGCGGCCTGGCGCCGGCGTTTGCCGACATGGCCGACGAGCGAACCGCAGATCACCCCGAATACGAAGAGGAGGATGATCATGCCGGCCACCAGGACGCCGTCCAAGCGGCCTTCCGCCAGCTCGATTCCGAGGCGGGTGGTGTTGCCGGTCATGAACGAGACGAAGAAGCCGCCGATGTTCAGGAAGCCGAGCGCATCGACGAAGCCGGCGAGCCCTGAGAGGCCCAAGGCGAGCCCGATGGCGGGACGATCATAGCGCAGCACAGGCAAGGCACTCCGTTCAGGAGGTGGGCGTTCGGTGCGCGCGGTCATGGGCCGAATCGCACCAGGCAGCTAATCCATGCGCTGGGCCGGTCATGCCAATGCTAGAGTGGGCCGAGCGCATCTCAAGCCTCTTACTCCCGTCACAATTCGACGGAACCCTGATCGTCATGACCGTGCTGCATACCACCGAGCTCGAAATCTTCGCCGACTACTTCCAGTTCTATCTCCAGGACGAGGCGGTCGACGAGGATTGGGGGGCGTTCTGGACCGACGAGACGGTGGAGCGGATGCTCGCCGTCGGCGAATGCTCGGTCGGTATCGCCACTGCCAGGAACATGAACGTACCCGTCGTGCTCGCCGTCCATGACGCCGCGCCGGAGGCTGATTTCGACGAATGGGAACTGGTCAACGAGTGCTCGTTCCGCACGCGCTCGGGCCAGATGATGCTGATCGGCTGCACGGAAGGCTCGCCGCAGGAGCGGGCGCGCTTTTCGCTGGCGCCGGGGAGATATCGTTTGCGGGTCTCCTATGTCGGCCTCGACAGCCTGAGCGACGACGGACTGGAAGGCGACGATTTCTATCGGCTGCAAGTCTGGCCGGGACCTCACGCCGAGACCAGGACTCTGAAGGAGCGGGCCGGCGCTGCCGGCTGAGCCCGCGCACGAACGTTCAAGACCTCCCGGGCTTGCCTTCCTATCCTCCAATCCGGTAGACAGCCCAAGTCGTCGAGAGGATCGTTCGTGGCCCAATTCGCCACCCATGCCGAGAGCCTGAACCGCGCCATCGCGCGGACGGCCGGCATGTGCGCTCCCTCGCTCCTTGGTCAGCTGCTTCTTCTTACCAGCCCCTGAGGGCCGGCCGGGCACGTGTGCCTGGGCGCTCAGGGGATGACGGGAACCAAGCCTCCGACCCTACGCGCCCGCCGGAACCGAGATGCGGCGCGTCCTGACCAAGGACCAAGACCATGACCGATGCCAGCAACACCGTGTCCGCCAAGGACCGCGTCCTGATCTTCGACACCACGCTGCGTGACGGCGAGCAATGCCCGGGCGCGACCATGACCTTCGAGGAGAAGCTCGAGGTCGCCGACATGCTGGACACGATGGGCGTCGACATCATCGAGGCCGGCTTCCCGATCGCCTCGGACGGTGATTTCGAGGCGGTCTCCGCCATCGCCAGCCGGATCAAGCGCGCGACCGTCGCGGGGCTGGCGCGCGCCATTCCCGCCGACATCGCCCGCGCCGGCGAGGCGGTGCGCCATGCGGCCAAGCCGCGCATCCACACCTTCGTTTCGACCTCGCCGATCCATCTGCAGTTCCAGATGCGCAAGAGCGAGGAGGAGGTGCTGGAGATCATCACCAAAACGGTGACGCAGGCGCGCAACCTGGTCGACGACGTCGAATGGTCGGGCATGGATGCGACCCGCACGCCGATCGACTATCTCTGCCGGGCGGTGGAGACCGCGATCAGGGCCGGCGCGACCACGATCAACCTGCCCGACACCGTCGGCTACGCCACGCCGGACGAGTACCGCACCATGTTCAAGGCGGTGCGCGAGCGCGTGCCCAATGCCGACAAGGCGATCTTCTCGGCGCATTGCCACAATGATCTCGGCCTCGCCGTCGCCAATTCGCTGGCGGCGATCGAGGGCGGGGCGCGCCAGGTCGAGTGCACGATCAACGGCATCGGCGAGCGCGCCGGCAATGCGGCGCTGGAGGAGATCGTGATGGCGCTGCGGGTGCGCGGCGACGTCATGCCCTACGACACCGGCATCGACGCGACCTATCTGATGCGCGCGTCGAAGGCAGTTTCGACCGCCTGCTCCTTCCCGGTGCAGTACAACAAGGCGATCGTGGGCCGGAACGCCTTCGCGCATGAGAGCGGCATCCACCAGGACGGCATGCTGAAGCACCAGCAGACCTACGAGATCATGACCCCGGCTTCGGTCGGCGTGACCAAGACCTCGCTGGTGATGGGCAAGCATTCCGGCCGCGCCGCCTTCCGCTCGAAGCTGAACGAGATGGGTTACGCGCTCGGCGACAACCAGCTGGAGGACGCCTTCACCCGCTTCAAGGCGCTCGCCGACCGCAAGAAGCATGTCTATGACGAGGATATCGAGGCGCTGGTCGACGACAATCTGGCCACCGCCCATGACCGGGTGAAGCTGGTCTCGCTGACGGTGATCGCCGGCACGCGCGGCCCGCAGCGCGCCATGCTGAAGCTCGACATCGACGGCCGGATCGTGGCCGAGGAGGCCGAGGGCAACGGGCCGATCGACGCGGTGTTCAACGCGGTCAAGGCGCTGGTGCCGCATGAGGCGGTGCTGGAGCTCTACGACGTCCACGCCGTCACCGAGGGCACCGACGCCCAGGCCGAGGTCAGCGTGCGTCTGTCGAGCGACGGCGCGGCCGTGACCGGGCGCGGCGCCGATCCGGACACGCTCGTCGCCTCCTGCAAGGCCTATCTGGCGGCGCTCAACAAGCTGGTCGCCCGCGGCAGCCGCATGCACGCGCAAGCGGCGGAGTAGGAGCCTGTCCACAGCCACTGTGTCGCTGTCACCGGCGCGGCACAGTGGCTGCTTTTTCGTTTCTTTTTCACTGCGCAGGCGCAGCGACCTCTGGACCTTTGGCGGCCTTTGCCGATCTCATCATCGTCGGCTGGGGGAGCCATGGTGAGAGTCCGTCGATGAAGTTGCTGCGCCTGATGTCGCTGGGCGCGCTTGCCGTGCTGGGCGCAGGGCCCGCCGCGGCCTATGCGCCTGCCGCGTTGCCCGAGCGGGCCGAACGTGCGCAGGAACGCCTGCGCGTCTGCATGGGTGCGATCGAGGCAGGCGGCGCCGAACGGCGCGCAGCCTGCGATGAGAGCCTGACCGGCGAGTTCAACCGCGCCGTTCGCGCCGATCTGCTCGCCAGCCGCGGTTGGATCTCCGAGGCCGAGAACGCCCTCAATGAGGCGCTGCGCGATTTCGATGCGGCGCTCAAGGCGGTGCCGAATCATCTGGCCGCCCTGCGTGGCCGGGCGCACACCTTGTCCGAGCTCGGCCGGCATGCCGAGGCGGCGGCGCTGATCGAACGGGCGATGGTCCTCGGCGGGCGCGCGACGCTGCTGGCCGACCGGGCCCTGCTGCGCGAGCGCGCCGGCAACATCGCCGGAGCGCGGGCCGATCTCGACGATGCGATCGCCCTCGATCCCTCCAATAGCTGGGCGCGCGGTACGCGGGGGCGGTTCCGGCAGGACGAGGGCGAGCACGAGGCGGCGGTCGCCGATTTCGATGCCGCCCTGGCGCTCGAACCGGAGGTCACCTCCTATCATTACCGGCGCGGGCTCTCGCTTGTCGCATTGGCGCGGCCACGCGAGGCGATCGCTGCCTTCGATGCCGCCCTGCGGCTGGAGCCGACCGTCGTGCAGGTCTGGCTGGAGCGCGGGCGGGCTTTCGAGATGCTCGGTCATGACGGCCCGGCGCTCGCCAGCTATGAGCGGGCACTGCGCCTCGACAGTCGGCACGAGGCGTCGCTGTCCCGGCGCGCCTTCCTGCTGCAGCGCATGGGCCGCGTCGAGGACGCGATTGCGGCCTATGACCGGCTGCTCACGGTCCAGCCCCAGGCTGCCTTTGGCCTCAACAATCGCGCCGGCCTGCTCGCCGGGCTCGGCCGAGGCGAAGAGGCGCTTGGTGACCTCGACCGCGCCATCGCGCTCGTCCCCGATGACCGCAATGCGCTGCGCAACCGCGCGCAGCTCCTGTTGACGCTCGGCCGCAACGACAAGGCGTTGCGCGATCTCGACCGCGCCGGGCCCGGGCACGATGCCGGAGCCTGGCACGGCATGCGCGGCGATGCGCTGCTGGCGCTCGGCCGGCCTCAGCCGGCCTTGGGCGCCTATCGCGCCGCGCTCGCGCTGAAGCCGCAGGATCACGCCACCCTGTTCGGCTTCGGGCTGGCGCAGGAGATCCGCGGCGATCGCAGCGCGGCCGCCGCCGCCTATGGCGCGCTGCTCGCGGTCGATCCGGAGCATGAGGGGGCGCTCGAACGGCGCGAGGAGTTGCTGCCGGCGCTCGGCCGCTCGATCGAGGTCTGGCCGGCGCGCCTCGCCGGGCTGTGGCGGAGTGCCAGCGATAGCTACGTGCGTGAGCGCGCCGCGCTGCAGGGCGTCTATCGCGCGCTGCAGCCGCAGGCGGCTCCGGCCCCCCTGCCTGTCCCGCCCAATCCGCTGGCAGCGCTCGATGCCGCGCTGGCGCTCGACGCCTTCGATGTGCCGCGGCTGATCCGGCGGGCCCAGTTCAGCATCGGCCAGCCGCAGCGCGAGGCGCAGGCGCGGGCCGATCTCGCCGTCGCCCTGCTGCTCGAGCCGGAGAACCCGGCGGCACTGGTGCAGCGCGCCCGGCTGAATTTCCGCGACGGCGCCTTCATTGCGGCGCAGGCCGATGCGGATGCGGCGCTGCGCAGCGAGCCGCGCTCGATCGAGGCGCTGTTCCAGCGGGCGAGGGCGTTGACGGCGCGCGGCCAGCTCGGCGCCGCGCTCAAGGCCTATGACGATGTCGTCGCGGTCGCGCCCGCCAATGCCGCGGCCCTGCTCAACCGGGCGCTGCTGCTGCAGCGTGCGCGCGAATATGAGCGGGCGCTGGCCGATCTCGACGCCGCGGTCGCGGCCGATCGGGCCGATCCCGATGGCTGGGTGGCGCGCGCCGCGCTGCGCACGGCCCTCGGGCAGACCGATGCGGCGATCGCCGATTTCGACCGGGCGCTGTCGCTCGACGCCAGGCTCGGCCAGGCTTGGTACGGCCGCGCCCTGGCGCATCAGCGCCGTGGCGATGCGGCGGAGGCGGCGGCCGACTTCGCCAGGGCGAAGGCGCTCGACGCGCAGGCCGAGGAGCGCTACCGCGCCTTCGGCGTGGCGCCCTGAGGCGCTTCGGCAGCCGGTCCTGGGGATGAAGACCGGCTTTCAACAGGGTTCTGCGTCCTAGCGCGCTGTTAGCGGTGGACGGTGCCTGCCGCTCGCTTGGCGCGCGCCCGATTCTTGCCACTATTGCGTCCCGGTGCGCGCAGGCGCGATGGCTGGGAGCGGGCGAGATGGCTGGCTATTTTCCGAACTGGACGCTGAAGACCTCCGGCGATGTGATGCCGGACGAACGCCTGCCGACCGGGCAGACCGTGATTGCCGGCCTGCAGCATGTCGTCGCCATGTTCGGCTCGACGGTGCTGGCGCCGATCCTGATGGGCTTCGACCCCAATGTCGCAATCCTCTTCTCCGGCATCGCGACGCTGCTGTTCTTCGTCATCACCGGCGGGCGGCTGCCGAGCTATCTCGGCTCCTCCTTCGCCTTCATCGGCGTGGTCATCGCCGCGACCGGCTATGCCGGCACCGGCCCGAACGCCAATCTGCCGGTCGCGCTCGGTGGCATCATCGCCTGCGGCGCGGTCTATGCCGGGATCGGCCTGATCGTCCAGGGCGTCGGCACGCGCTGGATCGAAACCTTGCTGCCGCCGGTGGTGACCGGCGCGGTCGTCGCGGCGATCGGCCTCAACCTGACCGCGGTCGCGATCAACATGATCTCGGCCAGCCCCTACACCAAATGGATCGCGCTGTTCACGGTGGTCGCGGTTGCGCTGGTCGCCGTCTACGGCCGCGGGCTGGCGCAGCGCCTGCCGGTGCTGATCGGCGGGCTCGCCGCCTATATCCTCTATGCCGCAACGGCGACGAGCTTCGGGGCGCCGCCGGTCGATTTCGGCAAGGTCGCGGCCGCCGCGTGGTTCGGCCTGCCGAATTTCGTCGCGCCGGTGTTCGACGCGAAGGCGATCGCGCTGATCGTGCCGGTCGCGATCATCCTGGTCGCGGAGAATCTCGGGCACATCAAGGGCATCTCGGTGATGACCGGGCGCAATCTCGACGGGCTGATCGGGCGCGGCTTCTTCGCCGATGGCGTCGGAACGATGATCGCCGGTTCCGGCGGCGGTACCGGCGTCACCACCTATGCCGAGAACATGGGCGTGATGGCGGTGACGCGGGTCTATTCGACGCTGGTCTTCGTCGCGGCCGGCGTCGTCGCGCTGCTGCTCGGCTTCTCCCCGAAATTCGGCGCGGTGATCGGCACGATTCCCGTGGCTGTGCTTGGCGGTCTCGCCGTCGTCGTCTTCGGCCTGATCGCTGCGACCGCCGGCCGGATCTGGGTCGAGAACAAGGTGAACTTCGCCGAGCCGAAGAATCTCCTGACGGTGGCGACCGCGCTGATTCTCGGCGCCGGCGATCTCAAGCTGCCGATCTTCGGCTACGAGCTCGGCGGAATCGGCACGGCGACCTTCGCCGCGATCGCGCTCTACCATTTGCTCAATCGCCGCTCGGCGGCCTGAAAACCTCCGGAAAGCGGCCTGCCGCGGCCGCTGCGGCAGGTTTTCTTCGAGTTCGCTACAAGGCGAGCCGACGTTCTCCAAAGCGAGTTTGCATATTTCTGTCGCAAACGGGTGGACAGGGGCGGGGGTGTTTGCTACATCGCCGCCCGTCGGGACGCGGTCCACGCCTCGCCGACAACGTCTTCGTGGCGTACGGGTGATTAGCTCAGTTGGTAGAGCAGCTGACTCTTAATCAGCGGGTCGTAGGTTCGAGCCCTACATCACCCACCACGAACTTCAGTGATTTAGCACCGATGTGGCGACCGTTCTGACAGACGGTCACCGGTTCTATTCTGCTCCCCGCTTTCGCTCTGCTGGTCGACCGCAAGCTGGACGACGTCTGGGCCGATTTCGGCAAGGACGCCCGGCCTGTGCGCAAGGCGTAGCGCGCCGGCGGGCTCATACCCGCGATGATCGGAGCCGGCATGGATCGGTGCGCCGAGAATTCGACGGCTTTGCCGCAGATCGCACAGGAGCTTGCGCAATGCGGCGGGGCCACTCTTGTCTCTGCCCGAATTTTAGCATCAATCTCACCGCTTGATCGTAGCCGGCGAGGCCGGTTTTCTGCGCCGGCTCACGATGGCGCTGGGGATGGCCGGGTCGCGCATGGTTTCGGTAGATCTCAAGGCCGTTTCGAAGCACTGGGGCGGCGCAGCCGCGGTCGACGACATCAGCTTCACGGTCAAGGGCGGCGACCTCGTCGCGCTGCTCGGCCCGTCCGGCTGCGGCAAGTCGACCACGCTCAGGCTGATCGCGGGGCTGGAGGACAGTAGCAGCGGCACCATAGCAATCGGCGGGCGCGACGTGACCGGCGCTGCGCCTTCGCAGCGCGGCATTGCCATGGTGTTCCAGAACTATGCGCTGTTCCCACATCTCTCTGTCGCCGAGAACATCCTGTTCGGGCTGAAGGTGCGGAAGGTCTCGCGCGCAGAGCGCGACGAGCGGCTCAAGCGTGCCGCCTCGATCCTCGGGCTCACCGGCCTGCTCGAGCGCAAGCCTTCGCAGCTCTCCGGTGGCCAGCAGCAGCGTGTCGCGCTCGGCCGTGCCATTGTCGCCGAGGCGCCGGTCTGTCTGATGGACGAGCCGCTCTCCAATCTCGACGCCCAGCTGCGCGTCGAGATGCGGCGCGAAATCCGCGAACTGCAGCAGCGTCTCGGCATGACCATGGTCTATGTCACCCATGACCAAGTCGAGGCGATGACGATGGCCGACCAGGTCGTGCTGATGCGCGCCGGCCGGATCGAGCAGGATGCGCCGCCAGACCAGCTCTACGAGAACCCGGCGACGATCTTCGTCGCGCGCTTCGTCGGCACGCCGCCGATGAACGTCATCCCGCTCGCATCCGTCCTGGCGGGTGGTGGCGGCGCTGACCTCTCGCCGCCGTCCCATGCCGAGCCGGGCTCGCTCGCCGTCGGTATCCGCCCTGAGATGACCGAACTCACTGAGACCGGCATCGCGGCCGACGTCGTGGCTGTCGAGTACCTCGGCGCCGACACGCTGGTCGAGACCCGGATCGAGGGGCAGCCCTTCATCGTGCGCCGGCCCGGGAAAGTCCGTGCTGTGGCAGGCGAACGGGTCCACATCAGGCTGTCGCAATCGGCGGTGCACTGGTTCGACCTGAAGACCGAGCAGAGGCTCGTCCTGGACTGACGACGCCTGAACAACCAGGCGCTCAAGCGCCGCAATCAAGGGGAGAGCACGACTATGGACAGGCGCGAATTTCTGGGCGGTACCGCGGCGGTGGCTGGTTCGCTCGCCATGGCGAAACCCGCTCTCGCCCAATCCGCCGAGTTGTCCTTCTTCTATCCGGTCGCCGTGGGCGGGCCGATCACCAAGCTGATCGACGCCTATGCCGCCGGCTTCGAGAAGGAAAACCCGACCATCAAGGTCAAGCCGATCTATGCCGGCACCTATCAGGAGACGATCGTCAAGGCGCTGACCGCCCATAAGAGCGGCACGCCGCCGGTGCTCTCGGTGCTGCTCTCGACCGACATGTTCACCCTGATCGACGAGGAAGCGATCGTTCCTTTCGATCCCTTCATCAAGACCGAGGACGACAAGAAGTGGCTGTCGAGCTTCTTCCCCGGCTTCATGGCGAACAGCCAGACCGGAGGCAAAACCTGGGGCATCCCGTTCCAGCGCTCCACGGTGGTGCTCTACTGGAACAAGGAGCTGTTCAAGGAAGCCGGCCTCGATCCCGAGAAGCCACCGACGACCTGGGCGCAGCAGCTTGAATTCGCGCAGAAGCTGACCAAGCGCGACGCTGCCGGCAATACCAGCCAGTGGGGCATCCAGATCCCGTCTTCGGGCTTCCCCTACTGGCTCTTCCAGGGGCTGACCACGCAGGCCGGCGCCATCCTCGCCAATGCGGCCGGCGACAAGACCGACTACGCCAATCCCGGCGTCGTCGAGGCGCTGCAGTACTGGGTCGATCTCGCGCAGAAGCACAAGGTCCACCCGCCCGGTATCGTCGAATGGGGCACCACGCCGCGCGACTTCTTCGAGAAGAAGGTCGCGATGATGTGGACCACCACCGGCAACCTGACCAATGTCCGCGCCAACGCCAAATTCCCCTTCGGTGTCGCGGTGCTGCCGGCCGGCAAGAAGCCGGGCAGCCCGACCGGCGGCGGCAATTTCTACCTCTCCAAGAAGGCGAGCCCGGCCGAGCAGGAAGCAGCGTTCAAGTTCGTGCGCTGGATCACCACGCCCGAGCGCGCGGCGCAGTGGAGCGCCGATACCGGCTATGTCGCGGTGACGCCGGCGGCCTACGAGACCGAGGCGATGAAGAAATACGTCGCCGACTTCCCGCAGGCCCTCGTCGCGCGCGACCAGCTGCCGACCGCCGTCGCCGAGCTCTCGACCCATGAGAACCAGCGCGTCACCAAGGCGCTGAACGACGGCCTGCAGGCGGCGCTGACCGGCACGAAGCAGCCGGGCCCGGCGATGGCCGACGCCCAGGCGGAAGCCGAGCGCATCCTGAAGTCCTATCGCTGAGCCGATGAACAACCGCGCGACCGCGACGATCCATGGCTGGCTGCTGCTGCTGCCGGCGATGGCGTGCCTGGCCCTGTTCACGCACTGGCCCGCGGTCGCGAGCCTCATCGACAGCTTCATGTCGACCCCCCGGGCGCGCCGCCCGGCGCGCTTCGTCGGGCTCGACAATTACGAGCAGATGCTGGCCGACCCGATCTTCTGGAAGGCGATGGCGAACAATCTCTGGTTCGCCATGGGCACGATCCCGACCTCGATCGCGCTGGCCTTGCTGATGGCGGTCTGGGTCAACGACAAGATCGCCGGCCGCACTCTGGTCCGGATGGCCTATTTCACCCCGACCATCCTGCCGATGATCGCGGTCGCCAATATCTGGCTGTTCTTCTTCACCCCGCAATACGGCCTGCTCGAGCAGATCGTCGATGCCTTCGGCGGGCGCTCGACCAACTGGCTGGGGTCGCAGGACACGGCGCTCTATGCCGTCACCATCGTCGCGATCTGGAAGGAAGCCGGCTTCTTCATGATCTTCTATCTCGCGGCGCTGCAGGCGATCCCGCCCAGCCTGGGCGAGGCGGCAGCGATCGAAGGCGCCTCGCGCTGGACCTTCTTCCGGCGCATCCAGTTTCCGCTGCTGATGCCGACGACACTGTTCGTGCTGATCAATGCGGTGATCAACGCCTTCCGCATGGTCGACCATATCTTCGTGATGACGCGCGGCGGCCCGGACAACGCGACGACGCTGCTCTTGTTCTACATCTACCAGGTCGGCTTCGGCTTCTGGGACACCGCCTATGCCGCGGCCTTGACCTGCGTCCTGCTGGCGCTGCTCGCGCTGGTGGCCTTCGTCCAGTACGGCTGGCTCGAGCGCAGGACGCATTATCAATGAGCGCTGCGCCTCGACAGCAGCCGATGGCCGCGACCCGTCCCGATCCTTACGCGCCGAAGGGCCTGGCGCTGACGCTCGAATCCCTGGGTGCGATCCTGCTCGCGCTGATCTGGGTGCTGCCCTTGGCCTATGCGGTCTGGGCCGCGATCCATCCGGCCGAATACACCACCCGCTTCGTGCTGACCGCGCCGCTGACGCTGGAGAATTTCAGCCGCGCCTGGGCGGCGGCGCCCTTCGCGCGCTATTTCCTCAACACCTTCATCCTGGTCACCATGATCCTCGCCTTCCAGCTCGTGCTGGGGACGCTCGCCGCCTATGCGCTGGCGCGGCAGGATTTCTGGGGAAGGGACATCGCCTTCGCGCTGATCCTGGCGCAGTTGATGATCATGCCCGACGCGCTGATCGTCGAGAACTACCGCACGCTCGCCAGGGTCAACCTGATCGACACGATCCCGGCGATCGCCTTGCCCTATATCGCCTCGGCCTTCGGCATCTTCCTGCTGCGGCAGACCTTCAAGACCGTGCCGAAGGAGCTCGACGACGCGGCCCGCGTCGAAGGGGCAAGTCCGTTGCAGGTGCTGATGAAGGTCTATGTGCCGCTCGCCAAACCGACCTATATCGCCTACGGGCTGGTCTCGGTGAGCTATCACTGGAACAACTTCCTCTGGCCGCTGCTGGTGACCAATTCGGTCGAGTCGCGGCCGCTGACAGTCGGTCTCCAGGTCTTCTCGTCGAGCGACCAGGGTATCGACTGGGCGGTGATCTGCGCCGCGACGCTGATGACCTCGGCGCCACTGCTGGTCGGCTTCCTGCTGTTCCAGCGTCAGTTCGTGCAGAGTTTCATGCGCGCGGGAATCAAGTGAGATGAAGCTGATCACCTGGAACATCCAGTGGGCTCGCGGCATGGACGATCGCGTCGATCCGGCGCGCGTCGTCGCCCATGCCCGGCAGATGGCGGATTTCGACGTGCTCTGCCTGCAGGAGGTCGCCGACAATTTCCCCGAGCTCGACTTCAATGACGAGACCGACCAATTCGCCCGCTTCGCCGAATTGCTGCCCGGCTTCACCGCGATCGAGGGCATCGGCGTCGATGTCGATGACGGCAAGGGGGGCCGCCAGCGCTTCGGTAACCTCCTTCTTACGCGCTATCCGGTGGCACAGGCGCTGCGCCATCTCCTGCCCTGGGAGGCGGCGGAGACCCGCAACATGCCGCGCGTTCTGATCGAGGCGATGGCGCTGACCCCGCTCGGCCCGATCAGGCTGATGACGACGCATCTCGAATACTCGGCTTCGGAGCTGCGCGCCGCGCAGGTCGAGGGCATCCGCGAGGCTCACCGCATGGCACTGGCCCGCCACGTCAGGCCGCGCTCGGCCGGGCCGCACACCTACCGGATGACGCCGAGCTCGCCGAGCGCGGTGCTGACCGGCGACTTCAACATGCGGCCTGACGATCCCGTGCTGGCGCGCTTGCTGGCTCCATTCGAGGGCGGCGAGCCGCCCTTGGTCGATCTCTGGGGCGCGGTGAAGGGCGAGGTTCCGCATCCGCCGACCGCCAACCTGTTCGACCAGACCTATGGCCAGGCGGGCTGCCTCGACTATGTGCTGGCGACGCCCGATCTCGCGGCGCGAGCCCGTACGATCACCTGCGATGTCGAGACCAAGGTCTCCGACCACCAGCCGATCCTCGTCGAGTTCGACCTTGGCTGATCACCGCACACCACCCAGGGCAATCGCGTGAAGGATTTCTCGCGGTTGCCACTGGGCTCCAGCCCTCCCCCCGCTTGCGGTGGGGAGGGCTGGAGCCCAGTGGGCCCCGGCCCTGTTGTGACGCTGTACGAGCTTGAGCCCGCGCCGGGCACGAAGTCGTCGCGGGTGATCTCTCTCGCCGACGACATCGCGCGCTCGATGAGCGCGGTCTCGGCGCGTGTCGCGGTGGTGCAGGGCAAGAACGCGATCGGCATCGAGCTGCCCAACGCCAAGCGCGAGACGGTGTTCCTGCGCGAGCTCCTCGCCTCCCAGGATTTCGAGGGCACCAAGCACAAGCTGGCGCTCTGCCTCGGCAAGACCATCGGCGGCGAGCCGGTGATCGCGGACTTGGCACGTATGCCCCACCTTCTAGTGGCGGGCACCACCGGCTCGGGCAAGTCGGTCGCGATCAACACCATGATCCTGTCGATCCTCTACCGGCTGAAGCCGGAGGAGTGCCGCCTGATCATGGTCGACCCCAAGATGCTCGAGCTTTCCGTGTATGACGGCATCCCGCATCTGCTCACCCCCGTCGTCACCGACCCGAAGAAGGCGGTGGTCGCGCTGAAATGGGCGGTGCGCGAGATGGAGGAGCGCTACAAGAAGATGTCGAAGCTCGGTGTGCGCAACATCGACGGGTTTAATTTGCGAGTGGCGGAGGCGGCCGCGGCAGGAGAGGTCATCACCCGCACGGTCCAGACCGGCTTCGACAAGCATTCCGGCGAGGCGATCTACGAGGAGGAGGCGATGGACCTGTCGCCTCTGCCCTATATCGTGGTGATCGTCGACGAGATGGCCGACCTGATGATGGTCGCCGGCAAGGAGATCGAAGGCACGATCCAGCGCCTGGCCCAGATGGCTAGAGCCGCCGGCATCCATGTGGTCCTCGCGACGCAGCGGCCTTCGGTCGACGTGATCACCGGCACGATCAAGGCGAACTTCCCGACCCGGATCTCCTTCCAGGTGACCTCGAAGATCGACAGCCGCACCATCCTCGGCGAGATGGGCGCCGAGCAGCTGCTCGGCCAGGGCGACATGCTCTACATGGCCGGCGGCGGGCGGATCACCCGCGTGCACGGCCCGTTCGTCTCGGATGCCGAGGTCGAGAAGGTCGTGGCGCATCTGAAGACGCAAGGGCGGCCGGACTATCTCGACGCGGTCACCGCGGAAGAGGAGGCCGCCGGAGCCGAGGACGAGGACGGCGCGGTCTTCGACAAGAGCGCGATGGGCGCCGAGAGCGACGACCCCTATGAGCAGGCGGTCGCGGTCGTGCTGCGGGACAAGAAGGCCTCGACCTCCTACATCCAGCGCCGGCTGCAGATCGGCTACAACCGCGCCGCCTCGATCATGGAGCGGATGGAGAACGAGGGCATCGTCGGCCCCGCCAACCACGCCGGAAAACGCGAAATCCTCGTCGAGACCGGAAGGGCAAGGGAAGACGAGGAGTGACGGCTACAACCGCGCCGCCTCGATCATGGAGCGGATGGAGAACGAGGGCATCGTCGGCCCCGCCAACCACGCCGGAAAACGCGAAATCCTCGTCGAGACCGGAAGGGCAAGGGAAGACGAGGAGTGACGGGCCGCCGTTTCGGCGAAGAACCCTTCCCACTATCGATCGGTTCCGCAAAACTCGGGTCGTCCCGGGCGACCGAAGGGAGACCCGGGACCCATTCCGGAACCTCAATCGGAAAGGCTCCGGAATGGATCCCGGATCTCCGCTTCGCTCCGTCCGGGATGACATAGAGTTGGGGTGGACGGCAGCTCAGTCCGACCAAGAGAGCATGATCTCGTAGGCGGTCGGCATGACCATGCGCATATCCGGATTGGCGGAGGAGAATTCCTTGTCGCCGGAGAGCCGGTCGAGCGCCTTGGCGTCGGCGCCCTTGGGATAGCCGAAGCGGATCGTCAGCTTGCAGCCGCCGAAGGCCTTGGCGAGCTTGCCGCCCTGCCAGTCGGCGGCGGTGCCGGAATAGTCCCAGTCGAAGCCGAGGATGCTGAACGGCTTGCCATTGGCGGCCTCGACCGCAGCGAGCGCGCTACCGATGGCGAGGCGCTCGCCCGCCGGCCCCGCCACCGCCCATGCCGAGCCCTGGCGGACATAGATCGTGCCTGGCTGCCGGCGCTGCTTGCCGTCACGCCAGATCAGTTCGAGCCGTCGCTTCCTGTCCTTGGGAAAGAGGATGGCGCCGTTAGCCTTCTCGCCTTCGCCGATCTCGATGCGGGCGCGCTGGACGCTCCCGGCGCCGAAGGCCTTGATCAAGGCCGCCTCGTCGGCGTCGCGGGCGAAGGGGCCGGAGCAGGCGAGCAGGTCGGCCGTCTGCGCCTGAGCAGGGCTCGCCGCAGCGATCAGGGCAAGAGCCGCGAACCCGATCCTAGAAGCGCTGATCTGCATCGACGAATCCGATCTGCTGACGTGAGCACGGGGGGCCGCCTCAGTCCTTGCGGCGGTCTGAGGCCGGACCGAACCTTTGCGGAGCGCAGGCGTTTCCTCGAAGATTAAGAGGATGACGCGATGACAACCACTCACCAGGCCGGCGGACCGCCAGGCGGCGTGCCGACCAGCCCGACGCCACCGCCGGAGCTACCGCCCATGAACCCGGGCGAGGTGTCGCCGGCGCCGCCGATCGAGAATCCGCCCGACAACGCGCCGAACGGCATCCCGAACGATCCGCCGCCGGAGCTGCCGCCGAATGCCCCACCCGAAGGCCCGCCGGCGACGCCGATCGACCTGCCGCCGGCGCGCGATCCGCGCGAGCCGCAGGAGCGCAGTCAGTAGGAGCGCGCATCATGGATGACGATCTCGCTGGCATGACGCCGGAGCAATTGATCGCGGAAATCAAGCGCCTGCGGGCCGGCATCCGCGAACATCGCGATTCATCAGGGCACGAGCTGTGCTGGCACCATCCCCAGCTCTGGGGGCTGCTGCCGGAACAGATCAAGCCTGAGATCGCGGTACCGCCTTGGCCAAAATTCCTGCGCGGCTGCCTGCAGTATCGCGAGAGCCTGGAACGGCAGCGTCCGGACGCTGCCGTCCTTGATCGGGAGTATGGCGAAGGCGGTCCGCAGGCCACCGCGCCTCAGAGCGCCGGGCGGTCGCTCTCGCCGAGGTCCCAGTAGAGCCCAGCCATCAGGCCGAGCGCCTCGCGCGGGATCGCGACGGGGACGTGCTCATTCGGGGCGTGCTGCGAGCAGCCCGGGTAGGAGTGCGGCACCCAGATCGTGCGCATGCCGACGATATCCGCGAAGATGTCGTTGGGCAGACCGCCGCCGAGATTGGGCAGAAGCGCCGGCTTCTTGCCGGTGCTCTTCTGCAGCGAGGCCAGCGCCCATTCGACCCACGGATCGTCGGGATCGAGCCGCGTCGCGTTGAAGACGGCATCGCGCGCCTTGGTGATCTCGACCATGCCGAAGCCATGGCGGTCGAAGTGGCGGCGCAGTGCCGGCATGACGTCGTCCGGATCGATGCCGACGACGAAGCGCAGGGCGCAGCGTGCCCAGGCGCTGGGCGGCACCGCGTTGACCGGGGTCTCCGGCACGCCCGACTTCATTGCCAGCACGTCGAAGGAGCACCAGCCGAAGACCTGCTCGGCCGGCGACAGGCCGGGCTCGCCCCATTCGCGATCGATGGTCGGGCCATCGGGTCCGCCGTCGATCTCGCAATCGGCCAGCGCCTTGCGCACCGCCGCCGGCAGTTCCTTCGGCACCCATTCATGGATGCGGATCTGCCCGGTGGGCGAAGTGATCGAGGCGATGGCGTGAGCGAGCTGGATCGCCGGGTCGGAGAGGATGCCGCCCCAGTTGCCGGAATGGTGGCCACCCTCGCGGGCATCGATGGTGAGGTCGAAAGTGACGCCGCCGCGCGCGCCCAGAAAGATGGTCGGGCGCTCGGCATTGAGGCGCGGCCCGTCGGAGGCGATCAGCACATCCGACTTGAACAGCTCCTTCTGCTCGGTGCAGAGCTCGCGCAGGCCGGGCGAGCCGCATTCCTCGCCCATCTCGATCAGGTATTTGACGTTGAAGCCGAGCGTGCCGCCGCGCGTCTCGAGCACGGATTTCAGCGCGCTGATGTTGATCAGGTGCTGACCCTTGTTGTCGACGACGCCGCGGCCATACCAGCGGTCACCGCGCTCGGTGAGGGTCCAGGGCGAGAGCCCTTCCGTCCACTGCGCGTCGAGGCCGCGGATGACGTCGCCGTGGCCGTAGCCGAAGATCGTCGGCAGGCCCTCGGCCTCGATACGCTCGGCGAAGAGGAAGGGACCCTTGGCTTTCGGGTGGTTCAGCGTCCGGCAGGAGAAGCCGAGGCTCTCGAGCAGCGGCTGCATCTCCTTTTCCAGATACTCTGTGAGCACCGGCGCGCGCTCGGGATTCTGGCTCTCCGTCGGCATGGCGATGAGCCGCGACAGGTCGCTCTTGAAGCTGCCGGTATCGAAATAGTCGAGCGCATGGGCGATGGCCTTGGCGCGAGTCATGGGCGTCACTCCGTCAAATAGTCAGTTGCGCTTTTCGGGCGAGATCACGTCGCGCAGGCCGTCGCCGGCGAGGTTGATCGCGAAGATCAGCAGAGCGAGCGCCGTGCCGGGCAAAGCGATCAGCCAGAAGGAGAAGAACATGTAGGCCTTGGCCTCCGAGACCATCAGGCCCCAGGACGGCAGCGGCGGCTGCACGCCGAGGCCGAGGAAGGAGAGCGCGGCTTCGAGCAGGATGGCGCTCGCCGCCTCCAGCGTTGCGACCACGATCAGATGCGGGGCGATGTTGGGCAGGACCTCGCGCAGGATGATCCGGGCGGTGCTCGCGCCGGAGGCCTGCGCCGCCGTGATGTAGTCGAGCGAGCGGACCTGCTGCGTCGCGCTGCGCATCACCACGGCGAAGCGGTCCCATTTCAAGAGGCCGAGCACCAGGATCACGATCCAGAGCGAGGAGCCGATGATGGCGACGACGGCGAGCGCCACCAGGATCACCGGCATGGCCAGACGGGTGGTGACCATGAAGGTCACGGCCATGTCGATGCGGCCGCCGAAATAGCCGGCGAGCAGGCCCATGGTCGTGCCGATCAGGCCGGCGATGGCGACGACGCTGATGCCGATGATCAGCGAGATACGGGCGCCGTAGAGCAGGCGCGAGAGATAGTCGCGCCCGAGCGGGTCGGTGCCGAGCGGATGGATCCAGTTGCCCTTGTCGTACCAGAACGGCGGGACGTTCCGGGCCGTCAGGTTCTGCAAATATGGATCATGCGGCGCCAGCAGCGGGGCGAGCAGAGCCAGCACCACGAACAGCAGCAGCAGGCCGAAGCCGAACAGGAAGGACTTCTGGGCCAGCGCCCGACGCAGCAGGCGGCGCCCGCCGGTGACGTCGCTGGCCGCGAGGGGGAGGGAGGTCGCGTCGCTCATGTCAGGACACCCTGATGCGCGGATCGAGCCAGGCATTGGCGATGTCGGCCAGCAGCGTCAGCAGGACGTAGACGACCGAGAGCAGCAGGACGATGACCTGCATGACCGGGAAATCCTTGTAGGTGATGCTCTGATAGGCGAGGTAGCCGAGGCCATCGAGCGCGAAGATCGTCTCGATCACCACCGAGCCGCCGAGCAGGAAGCCGAGCTGCACTGCCGTCAGCGCCACCACCGGAACGGCGGCATTGCGAAGTGCGTGGGTGATGACGACGGCATGGGAGGAGAGCCCCTTGGCGCGGGCGGTGCGGATGTAGTCGGCCGAGAGCACTTCGATCATGCCGGCGCGGATCAGCCGCATGAAGGCCGGCGCCGTGTAGTAGCCCAGCGCGATCGTCGGCATGACGTAATGCAGCCAGGTCCCCGAGCCGGAGACCGGCAGCCAGCGCAGCGTGATCGAGAACAGCATCACCAGGATCAGCGCGAAGAAGAAGTTCGGCATCGCCTGGCCGAAGACGGCGATGGCAAGGGCCAGCCGGTCGATCCAGCTATTGGCGTAGATCGCCGCGAGCACGCCGAGCGGGATCGAGATCGCAAGCGCGAAGGCGAGCGAGGAGACACCGAGGATCAGCGTCACCGGCAGCTTGGCGAAGACGAGCGTGGCGACGTCGGTCTTGAAGTAGATCGAGGTGCCGAAATCGCCGGAGAGCGTCTTCAGCAGCCAGTCGAGATACTGGACGACGAGCGGCCGATCGAGCCCGTAGGTCTTGCGGATGACGTCGAGATCGGCCTGCTGCGCGCCCTCGCCAGCGATCGCGACTGCGATATCGCCGGAGAGGCGCAGCAGGAAGAAGGCGATGGCCGAGACCGCGAGCGCGACGAGCAGCGCCAAGCCTAGCCGTTTGACGATGAAGCCGAGCATGGCTTGCTTCCAATTGCGAGGTTATGCCGACGCGAGCCAAAAAGAAGGCCCGCGCGTCATGGTCGGCCTTGAGCCGACCATCTCTTTCAGGAGATTCTCGGGTCTGCGCTTCGCTTCGCCCGAGAATGACGCCTGCGCGTCACTTCCAGCCCATCTCCCAGAAGCGGACGAGCTCGTCCGGATAGGCCTTGAAGTTCAGGTCCTTGTTGGCGACGTAATAGACCGGCAGCGAATAGAGCGGCACGGCATAGGCCTTGTCGGCGATGATCTTCAGGCCGGCCTTGTAGGCCTCCTTGCGCACCGCCGGATCGACCGAATTGTTGCCCTTCTCCAGGAGGTCGCGGACCTGCGGATCGCGGGTGATGTCCTCGCTGCGGAAGGCGAAGTAGTTCGGCGTCGCGGCCGAGACATCGTTGACCGAGAACGAGCCCCAGGTCTGGTGCGTCAGCATCGCCTTGTTGGTGGCGATCTGCTCGCGCATCGCGGCGTATTGCAGGAAGCGCAGATTGGTCTTGATGCCGACGGCCTGGAGATAGCCGATCAGCGCCTCGGTCTGGTTGCGCTCGCGATAGGCGACGATGTCCATGGTCAGGCTGGGATGGCCGGCTTCCGCCAGCAACGCCTTGGCCTTGGCGGGATCATAAGGGTAGCGCGCCGCGCCCTCGTCGGTGCAGCCGAACTGCGAGGGGAAGCAGATCGTGTTGATGACGCGCGAGCCGGTGCCGACGATGTTCTTGACCATCGCCTCGCGGTCGATGGCGTGGATGATCGCCTTGCGGACGCGCTCGTCCTTGAGAGCGGGGGCCGGCGTGCCGTCCTGGATGTTCATCTGCATGAAGACGATGCGCATCGTCTCGCCCGAGACGACCTGCAGCGTCGGGACGGTCTGGAGCTGGTCGGCCTGGTCCTTCGGCACGTGCATGATCAGGTCGGCGCCGCCCGAGAGCATCTCGGCCATCTGGGTCTGGCGATCCGGGATGAAGCGGATCTCGAACTTGCCGACCTTGGGCTGCGGCTTCGGCGAATCCTTGAAATAGTCCTTGTTGAGCTCGAGCGTGATCGACTTGCCCGGCACGTAGTTCGTGACCTTGTAGGGGCCGGAGCCGACCGGCTTCTCGTTCTGGCCCTTGGGGCCGACCTTCTCGTAATACTCGTTCGGATGGATCACGACCGGGCCGGCGAGATATTCGATCGCGGCCGGGTAGATCTCCTTGGTGGTCAGCCGGACCTTGTACTTGTCCAGCTTCTCGGCCTTGGCGATCCAGTTGACGTTGCCCTGGGTGACGACCTTGTTCTCGGGCTTGGAGATGAAGTTCAGCGTGTAGACGACGTCGTCGGCGTCGAACTCCTCGCCATTGTGGAACTTCACGCCTTCGCGCAGTTCGAAGTCGATGGTCTTGTCGTCGACCTGCTTCCAGCTCTTGGCGAGCTGGCCCTTGTACTCGTTGGTGGCGGGGTCGCGGTAGATCAGCGTATCCCAGACATTGGCGCCGATGATCACGCCGATGCGGACATTGTTGAAGAACGGATCGACGCTTTCCGGCGCCTGGTCATAGGCGAAGCGGACGGTGTTGGCGGCCTTCTGGGCCAAGACGGGCGTCGCAAAGGCGGTCGCAGCCAAAACGGTCGCGGCCAGGGCCGTGGAGGCCTTGTCGAAGAAGCGCATGTTTTCCCCTCGCAGCATTGTTGCTTGTCTGTTTCGGCGGGCAGCCTCGGGCCGCCGTCATGCCGGCGACACAAACTCTGCACAGCTTCGTGCTTGCCGCCATAAGAATGAATCGAAAGGATCGTTGCCGAGACGGCAAGGGGCCGCTACTGCACGCCCATGCAGACTCCGGCCTTGCGGTATTTCCTGGCGGTGGTGCGAACCGGCTCGATCAGCGCCGCGGCGCAGCGGCTGCGTGTCGCCGGCTCTGCCGTCAGCCGCCAGATCGCCAATCTGGAAAAGGAGCTGGACGCCGCGCTGTTCGAGCGGCGCTCGCACGGCATGATCCTGACCCAGGCCGGGCAGACGCTCGCGGCCTATGCGCAGCGGCTCGAGCTGGAGAGCGAGCAGGTCGTCAGCGAAATCCGTGAATTGCGCGGCGCCAGCAAGGGCCTGATCAGGCTCGGCGTCACCGAGGGCTTCGCCGTCAGCTTCATCCCCGAGGTGATCTATGCCTTCCGCCAGCATCACCCCGACGTCGCCTTCGACGTCAAGGTGATGTCGCCGCAGGTGGTGACCGAGCATGTCCGCACCGGCACGATCGATCTCGGATTGACCTTCGTGCTGCAGCAGGAACGCGGCGTCACCATCAACTGGCAATGCGCGGCGCGCACCTATGCCTTCGTCGCGCCGCACCACCCGCTGGCGGGCAAGGACGCGGTCAGGGTCGAGGACATCTTCGCCCATCCGGTCGCGGTGCTCGACAGCGAGGCGACGGTGCGCAAGATCGTCGACATCTATTTCTCGGCGCGCGGGCTGACCGTCGACGCCGTGCTGACCTCGACCAATGTCGCGAGCCTGCGCCATTTCTGCAAACTCGGCGGCGCCGTGATGTTCGCAAGCTCGATCACCTTCGGCGCGTCGATCCGCGACGGCTCGGTGGTGGCGCTGCCGCTCCGGGATGGCGACCTGCCGCCGCGCAGCCTGCAGATCCAGACCATGTCGGGCCGGGCGCTGCCCAAGGTGGTGACCAATTTCATGAGTGTGCTGATCGAGGAACTGCAGCACGCCGATGTGCTGGCGGCGATGGCGACTGATCGGGCTCCGGCTCCCGAGGCCCGGCAGACATGAGCATTCCCATGAAGAGCGATGCGCCCGGGATCATGGTGCCGCATCCGCACCAGCTCGTGGCTGTTGATGCGATCCTGGCGGCGCGTGCGGCGGGCAAGCCGGGCTTCCTGCTCGGAGACCTGACCGGCCTTGGCAAGACGCTCTCGGCCTGGCTCGCCATCTCGGCGATGCCGGAGCAGGAGGTGCTGGTGATCTGCCCGAAGGGGGCGATCCCGCAATGGCGGCGTACCATCGCCCATGCCGGCCTGCCGGCGAAGAAGCTCACCCTGATGAATTTCGAGCGGACCAAGTCGCTGCTCGCGCCGCCGGCGGCCAGCAACAAGCGCTCGACCCGGGCCAAGAACAACGAGCTCGCCAAGCACGGCACGCCGAAGCGGGTCTGGCCGCTGGTCGTGATCGACGAGGCCCACCGCATCCGCAATCCGAACTCGCAGCAGGGGCTGGTCTGCCGGCAGATGGCCGCGGCAGCTCAGTTCACGATCTACATGAGCGCGACGGCGGGACAGGCGCCGCACGAACTCTCCTATCTCGCGCGCCTGCTCAGCGATGCGACAGGAGCGCCCGGCGGCGATCTCGACGGTTTCCGCGCGCTGATGAAGCGGCTGAAGATCGGCAAGGCCAAGGGGCGCTGGAAGAACTGGAGCTGGGAGCCGAACGAGAGCGACCGCAAGGTGATGGCGGACCTGCTCTATCGCGGCGCCAACGCCATCGGCCTGCGCCGTCGGCCGGAGGAGATCGCAGGCTGGCCGGAGGTGCAGCGCGAGCTTGCTCCCGTCGCGCTCGATACGAGCGAACGCAAGCTCTACGACGCGACCTGGCGCGTGTTCCGGCGCGAGCTCGGACTCGCCGGGGGATCGACGCGGAAGCCCGCCGGCTGGGCCGCTGATCTGCGCTTCCGCCAGAAGGCCAGCCTCTTGCGCACCGCCGGCACCGCCGAGTTTTGCCAGGACCTGCTGGAGAATGACGAGCAGGTGGCGATCTCCGTCGCTTTCCTCGAAACCGGTGCGATGCTGGCCGAGAAGCTGTCGGGCAAGGGCTGGCGCGTCGGCTCGATCACCGGCGAGTATTCCGGCGAAGCCAATGAGGCGACGCGCATTGCGTTCCAGACCGGCAAGCTCGACGCGGTCGTCTTCACCGTGACCGAGTCGATCTCGCTGCATCGGGCCGAGATGCCGGGTGGCGAGCGCGAGCGGGCGCTCGTCGTCCATGATCTCCGCCACAGCGCGATCCAGCTGCAGCAGATCGAGGGCCGCTGCCATCGCGACGGCCAGCACGCGACGATCTTCTACGCCTATGCCGAGGACACGGTGGAGGAGAAGGTCGCCGCGACCGTGCTCGCCCGCATGGCTGCCATGGAAGGCCTCGCCGGCGACGAGACGGCAATGCTCGACGCCATCGCCGGCGAGGTCGAGCGGGCGGCGCTGGCGCGCGAGGCGGCGTAGACGCGGCGCTGTCCGTCATGGTCGGGCTTGTCCCGACCATCCACGTCTTCACTTCAATGACCGAATGCTGAGTTCAAGACGTGGATGCTCGCCACAAGGGCGAGCATGACGGTGTTGCTCAATTCATCTGCGAGCGCGGCGGCTCGTCCGGCTTGCGTTCGCCGACGCGCTTGGCTTCGTCGACGACGCGCTCGGTTGCACCGACCGCCTTGTACCAGAGGCCGCGGGTATAGGCGCCTTGGTGGACGATGGCGTCGTAGCCGATCGCGATCACCGCGATCACCAGCAGAATGCGAAACATGGGAAAGCCCCCGTCCGAATTGGTCCTCGGGAGAGAACGCCCGGGCAGAGGCAGGGTTCCGCGCGGCGAGGTTGACCGCTGCCGCGCGGCATTGTCCCCTCCCGCCGGCAGGGAGGCGCAGCCGATGTTCGACGATCTCAAAGGCAAGCGTGTTCTGGTGACGGGCGCGTCCTCGGGGCTCGGCGCGCATTTTGCCCGATTGCTCGCCGGGAAGGGCGCACTGGTCGCCGCCGCGGCGCGCCGGACCGAGCGACTTCAGGAACTGGCGCGTGAGTGCGAGGGGCTGCCAGGCAAGGTCGTGCCGCTGGCCCTCGATGTCAGTTCGGTCGCGGCAATCGAGGCTGGCGTCGTGGAGGCCGCCAAGCTGCTCGGTGGCCTCGATGTCCTCGTCAACAATGCCGGCGTCGCCGAGACCGAGCGGGCGCTTTCAGTGAGCGAGGCGCAGTGGGACGCTCAGCTCGACGTCAATCTGAAAGGCTGCTTCTTCGCAGCGCAGGCGGCGGCGAAGGTCATGGCCGAGCAAGCGGGCGGCGGGGCGATCGTCAACATCGCCTCGATCCTTGGCGAGCGGGTGTCTGCGAGCGTCGCACCCTATGCGATCTCCAAGGCCGGGCTGATCCAGATGACCAAGGCGCTGGCGCTGGAATGGGCGCGATACCAGATCAGGGTCAATGCGCTGGCGCCGGGCTATATCGTCACCGACATCAATCGCGAGTTCTTTGCGGGCGATGCCGGCGAAGCGTTGAAGAAGCGTATCCCGATGCGCCGTCCGGGCGAGCTCGACGATCTCGACGGGCCGCTCTTACTGCTCTGCTCCGACGCTGGGCGCTACATGACCGGCGCAGTGGTCGCGGTCGATGGCGGGCATCTGGTCAGCGGGTTGTGACGCCCTCGACTTTTTCGTCATTCCGGAGCTGCGCCGCTGACGCGGCTTGTCTGGAATGACGCATAGAGGTGGCGTCAGGAGCGGAGCCGATCCGTCTTCCCGACGGTGCGTGCCAAGCCAGGAGGACGCCATGCACAAGCCTAACGGGCACAACGCTGTCTCGCCTTATCTCCTCGTCGCCGATGCCGAGAAGGCGCTCGCCTTCGCCAAGGCGGTGTTCGGGGCCGATCCCAGCTTCGTCGCCCGGCGCGAGGATGGCGGGATCATGCATGCCGAGTTCAGGATCGACGATTCGATCGTGATGCTCGGGCAGGCGCCGGGCGGGCCGGAATGCCATGTCCATGTCTATGTCGCCGACCCCGATGCGCTGATCGAGAAGGCGCTGGCAGTCGGCGGCACGCTGATCCAGGCGGCGGAGGAGAAGGGCGACGGCGACCGCCGCGGCGGGGTCAAGGACCCGGCCGGGACGACGTGGTGGCTGGCGCGCATGGTCGATCCCGATGCGCGCAAGCGGACGAACAAGCCCTAGCCGGTGGGCAGCATTTCCTTGAGCCTGATGAGTGCGATCTTTTCGACCTCGGCGAGGGCGGTGGCGAACTCCCGCTCCGGTGTGCTGGTCAGGCGCTGCTCGAACGCGGCGAGGATGTCGGCCTTGCTCAGCCCCTTGACCGCCAGGATGAAGGGGATGCCGAAGCGGGCCTTGTAGGCCTCGTTCAGCGCGGTGAAGCGGGCGCGTTNGCGGACGAACAAGCCCTAGCCGGTGGGCAGCATTTCCTTGAGCCTGATGAGTGCGATCTTTTCGACCTCGGCGAGGGCGGTGGCGAACTCCCGCTCCGGTGTGCTGGTCAGGCGCTGCTCGAACGCGGCGAGGATGTCGGCCTTGCTCAGCCCCTTGACCGCCAGGATGAAGGGGATGCCGAAGCGGGCCTTGTAGGCCTCGTTCAGCGCGGTGAAGCGGGCGCGTTCGTCCGAGGTCAGCCGGTCGAGCCCGGCCGAGCCCTGCTCGCTGGCCGATTCCGGCGTCAGATCGCCGGCCGCGGCGATCTTGCCGACAAGGTCCGGATGGGCGTCGAGCAGCGCCTTCTGCCGCTCGCGCGGGGCCTTGCGGACAACCGCGACCATCGCTGCGTGGAGACCCTCGGCGCTGTCCTGCGCCGTCGAGAGCCCGGCGGCATGGGTCTGCTCGGCGATCCAGGGCGAGTGCTCCCAGACCCGGCCATAGACCTCGGTGAACAGCGCCTGCGGCAGCCGCGAGGGGACATAGCCGCCTTCCGGCGGATGCGTCCTGACCCAATGGCGGGCGATGTCGAGCCGGGTCGCGACCCAGACGCGGTCATGGCTCTGGACGTAGTCGAGGAAGCGGGCGAGCGCCGCGGCCCGGCCGGGCCGGCCGACGAGGCGGCAATGCAGGCCGACCGACATCATCTTCGGGGCGCTCTCGCCCTCGGCATAGAGCGTGTCGAAGCTATCCTTGAGATAGGCGAAGAACTGCTCGCCGCTGTTGAAGCCCTGCGGCGTCGCAAAGCGCATGTCGTTAGCGTCGAGCGTATAGGGCACGGCGAGCTGCGGGCCGTGCGGGCCTGCGAGCCAATAGGGCAGCTCGTCGGCATAGACGTCGGCGGTGTAGAGGAAGCCGCCTTCCGCCATGGTCAGCGGAATGGTGTTGACCGAGGTGCGGCCCTGATAGCAGCCGAGCGGGCGTTCCCCGGCGAGCTCGCTCTGGATGCGGATGGCCTCGGCGATGTGCTCGCGCTCGAGCTCGGCGGATGCGTCGCGATAGTCGATCCATTTCAGGCCATGGGTCGCGATCTCCCAGCCGGCCTCCTGCATGGACGAGACGATCGCCGGGTAACGCTGCAGCGCCGAGGCGACGGCAAAGACCGTGACCGGCAGGTTGCGCTCAGTGAACATCCGCCAGAGCCGCCAATAGCCGGCGCGCGAGCCGTATTCGTAGATCGACTCCATGTTCATGTGACGCTGGCCGGGCCAGGGCGCGGCGCCGACGATCTCGGAGAGGAAGGCCTCCGAGGCGGCGTCGCCATGCAGGATATTGTTCTCGCCGCCTTCCTCGTAATTGACCACGAACTGCACCGCGATGCGGGCCCCGCCCGGCCAATGCGGATGCGGGGCGTTACGGCCATAGCCGACGAGGTCGCGCGGGTAGGAAGTGCTCATCAGGTGATTCAAGTCCATGCGACGGTGATTCAAATGCGGCTCGCAAGCCGTTGGCGACAGAGNGGAGAGGAAGGCCTCCGAGGCGGCGTCGCCATGCAGGATATTGTTCTCGCCGCCTTCCTCGTAATTGACCACGAACTGCACCGCGATGCGGGCCCCGCCCGGCCAATGCGGATGCGGGGCGTTACGGCCATAGCCGACGAGGTCGCGCGGGTAGGAAGTGCTCATCAGGTGATTCAAGTCCATGCGACGGTGATTCAAATGCGGCTCGCAAGCCGTTGGCGACAGAGTCGTTCTTAGCTGCCGCGATAGGTCGAGTAGCTCCAGGGCGAGGCGAGGAGGGGCACGTGGTAATGCCCATTCGGCTCGGCGATGGCGAAGCGGATCGGCACGAGATCGAGGAAGGCTGGCTCGGGCAGCTTCGCTCCGAGATGGCGGAAATAGTCGCCGATGGCGAAGGTCAGCTCATAGCTGCCCACAGCCAGTTTGCCGCTGAGCAGCGGCGCATCGGTGCGGCCATCGGCGTTGGTCACCACATCGGCGATGCGGCTGCGGCTGCCGTCCGGCAGCAGCGCGTCGAGTGCGATCGCGACGCCCGCGGCCGGCCGGCCGTTGACCGTGTCGAGCACATGCGTCGACAGACGCCCCATGGCCTATAACCTCTCGTTGAAGCCGCGCTGAGCAGCCGGAATGCCGCTTGCCTTCCAAGGCTGCGAACCTAGTCTGGACTGCGATGCAAATTCCCTCCCGGATTCCGCCCTGTCAATTCGTGTGCATGCGGCCCCGATCGGAGCCCGCCCGTGCTTGAGGCCTATCTGATGGAATGGGGCAGCCAGCTCTTGCGCTGGCTGCATGTGATCGCGGCGATCGCCTGGATCGGCTCGTCCTTCTTCTTCATCCATCTCGACGCCTCGCTCAGGGCCGCGCCCGATGCGCCGAAGACCGAAACCGGGCAGCCGACGCAGTTCCTCGCCTGGCAGGTCCATGGCGGTGGCTTCTATGCGATGCGCAAATATCTGGTCGCGCCGGAGGTGCTGCCGAAGGAGCTGACCTGGCACAAATGGCAGGCCTACTGGACCTGGATCTCCGGCTTCTTCCTGCTGGTCTGGGTTTATTACGCCCAGTCCGAGCTCTATTTGATCGACCCGGCGGTGATGGCGCTCTCGCCCTTCGCGGCGGGCGCGATCGGTATCGCCGCATTGGCCGGCGGCTGGCTGTTCTACGACCTGCTCTGCAAGTCGCCGCTCGGCAAGAACGACGTCGTGCTCGGCCTACTCGGCTTCGGCTATGTGGTTGCGGCGAGCTGGGCCTTCGCCTCGGTCTTCTCGGGGCGCGGCGCGCTGATCCACACCGGCGCTCTGATGGCGACGATCATGTCGGCCAACGTCTTCTTCGTGATCATGCCGGGCCAGCGCAAGACCATCGCCGCGATGGTCGCCGGCGAGGTGCCCGATCCGAAATACGGCAAGCAGGCCAAGCAGCGCTCGCTGCATAACAACTACATCACCCTGCCGGTGCTGTTCCTGATGCTGGCGAACCATTACCCGGTGACCTACGCCAGTTCGGCGGTGATTCCGGCCCTGGTCGCGCTGATCATCGTCGCCGGCGCGCTGATCCGCCACTTCTACAATGTCCGCCATGCCGACCATGCCAAATCGCCCTGGTGGACCTGGGCGGTGGCGGCGCTCGCGCTCTGGCTCGCGTTCTGGGTGGCGATGGCGTCCTCGCCCGGCGGGCGCGAGCGTCTCGGCCTGAAGCCGCTCGATCCGGTGAAGCCGGTGATGCTCGCTGGTCTCGTGCCGCCTTCGCCCGAGGTAGCGAATATCGTCACAGGCCGCTGCGCCATGTGCCATGCGCCCGAGCCGTCCTGGCCAGGCATCGGGATTGCGCCCAAGGGCGTCTTCCTGCACGAACCCGAGCTGATCGCACGCCAGCGCCGCGCTATCGGCGTGCAGGCGGTACTGACCCATGCCATGCCGCCGAACAACCTCTCGGGGATGACCGCGGACGAGCGGCGCGTCCTCGCCGCCTGGGTAGCGCAGAAGCGCTGATTCCGCTGCGCCGGCGCGGCATGGTGACGCTGCCACGCCACAGTCGGGCGCCTGATCCACAGCGTTCAGTTTCATTCAGTTTCGGTTCATCGCGGAACCTTCATCGTCGAACGTGATCACATCGGCGTGATCGGCGCGTGATCATGCGCGCCGGGTGCGCCAGGGGCCTTGGGGGTCCAGTTGAAAGCGGTTTGGAGATCGGGCTCCAGCTACTGGCTGGCGGCCGCGCTGTTCTGTTGCGCCTGGGTGGCGCTGTGCTGGCCCTGGCTGTCGGGGGCGGTGACGATTCCGTTCGACGCCAAGGCACATTTCCAGGCGCAGATCCAGTTCCTGGCGCAGGCGCTGCATTCAGGGCAGTCGCCGTTCTGGACGCACAACGTCTTCGCCGGCTCGCCGCAGGTCGCTGATCCGCAATCGCTGATCTTCTCGCCCGCGATCCTGCTGGCGCTGTTCAATCCCTCGCCGAGCTTCCGTGCGGTCGATGCCTATGTGCTGGCGCATCTGCTGGTCGGCGGGCTCGCCATGCTGATGTTCTTCCGCGACCGCAACTGGCATCCGGCCGGGGCGCTGCTCGCGGCGCTGGTCTTCGCCTTCGGTGCCTCCGCCGCCTGGCGGGTCCAGCATGTCGGCCAGATCGCCAGCTTTGCTTTCTTCGGGCTGTCGTTCTGGCTGACGGCGCGGATGCTGCAGCGCGCCTCGCTGCGCTACGGCCTGCTCGCCGGCTTTTCCGCCGGCATGATGGTGCTTGAGCCCGATCAGGTCGCGTTGCTCGGCGCCTATATCCTGATCGGCATGGTGGTGGCCTACTGGCTCTCCGAGGGCTGGACGGGCTTGCACGAGAGTCTCGCGCCGATCGCGGCCGCCTGCTTTGCCGGAATCGTCACCATCGCGGTGCCGCTGCTCTGGACCTGGCTCTTCGCCGAGGCGACGACGCGTCCCGCCATCGATCTCGTCGAAGCCGGCAGGGGCTCGCTGCACCCGGCCTCGCTGCTGACCGCCTTCGTCGGTGACCTGTTCGGCGTGCGTGACCCGTCCGTCGAATTCTGGGGACCTTACGCCCCGGACTGGAACGCCAAGGAACTCTTCCTGTCGAAGAATATGGGGCAGGTCTATCTGGGTGCGCTGCCTTTCCTGCTGCTGATCGTGCCGGGCCTGACGCGCGGCTGGCTCTGGGACAGGGCGATCCGGCCCTTCACCATCCTGTTCGTGCTGATGGTACTGTTCGCGCTCGGCCGCTACACGCCGTTCTTCCACCTGGCCTATGACTATCTGCCGGGCGTCAAGGTGTTCCGCCGGCCGGCCGATGCGACCTTCCTGATCGGCGGGCTCGGCGCCGTGCTCTCGGGCTACCTGCTGCATCGCATGCTGAGCGAGGAGAAGCAGGGCGCGATCTGGCGCGATCTCGGCATCGGCGCCGGCGCGATCACCATACTGATCGGCGTTGCCCTGCTGGTGGCGCGCGATGCCGGCCATCTCGGCCAGGCCTGGCTGCCGAGCGCGACCGCCGCCGCCTGGTTCGCGAGCGCGCTGCTGCTGCTCGTCGTGCTGACGCGCTGGCGCGGCGCTGCGACCCCGCTTGCCGCAAGCCTGTTCATCACCGGGGTCGTCGCTGCCGACCTTGCCGCCAATAACGGCCCGAACGAGGCTACGGCGCTGGCGCCGGAGGTCTACGACGTGCTCAGGCCGGAGACCAAGAACGAGACCGTCGCGGTGCTGAAAAAGCTCACGGCACAGCCGCCGGATTCGCCGCGACGCGACCGGGTCGAGTTGCTTGGCATGGGGTTCGAATGGCCCAATGCCGGCATGATCCACGGCTTCGACCACACGCTGGGCTACAATCCGCTGCGCCTGGCCGACTTTTCGGACGCGGTCGGCACGCGCGATTCGATCGCGGCGCCGGGCGAGCGCGTGTTCACGCCGCTGTTCCCGTCCTATCGCTGCCGCCTCGCCGACTTCCTCGGCCTGCGCTACATCGCGACACGGGTGCCGATCGGCCAGGTCGACCGCTCGCTGCGCGAGGGCGACCTCAAGCTCGTCGCCTACACGAAGGACGGCTACATCTACGAGAACCCGCGGGCGCTGCCGCGCGTGATGTTCGTCGGTGGCTGGCAGCTTGCCGATTTCGACGGGATGAAATCGGCCGGCAAATGGCCGGATGCCGACTCCCAGCGCGTCGTCCTGCTCGACCAGGAGCCGGAGCCCGGAGTGCCGGAGGGGCCGGTGACGAGCAACGCCGAGGTCAAGCTCAAGCGCTACCGCAATACGGTGGTCGAGATCGAGGTGACGAGCGCGCAAGCCGGCTTCGTCGTGCTGAACGACATCTGGCATCCCTGGTGGAAGGCTGAGCTCGACGGCCAGGAGGTCGAAATCCTCAAGGCCAATGTCCTGTTCCGGGCGGTGCAGATCCCGGCGGGCACGCACAAGATCCGCTTCAGCTTCCACCCGCTCGAGGGCGCGATCGCCGAACTGCGCGACCGCGTGACGCCGCCGGAAGAGGAGGGTGTGGTCGCGGAGGCGCCGACGCATAGCGGTCCCTCGGGCTCGCCGGCGACGCGCATCCAGCCGGTGCCGGCCGAGCCGGCCGCGCGCCCGGCGCACGACATGGCCGCGCACGACATGCTGCCGCCTTCGTCGGCAATGTCGGTGCTGCGGTAGGCCCACGCCGTCATGCTCGGGCTTGACCCGAGCATCTCAGGCCGGAGGAGGCGCCAATGGCGCCTCCTCGTCAGGAGATTCCCGGGCCTGCGCTTCGCTTCGCCCGAGAATGACGGTTGAGGCTCAAGCCACGCCGAGCTTCTTCTGCAGGGCGCTCGACGAGGTCGTGTACTGGAAGGTCAGCCGCTTCTCCGGATAGACGTAGCGGTGGACCTTCTGGGCGGCGAGCGCCGCCTCGTGGAAGCCCGAGAGGATCAGCTTCAGCTTGCCGGGATAGGTGTTGATGTCGCCGATGGCGAAGATGCCGGGCACATTGGTCTCGAACTTCTCGGTGTCGGCCGGGATCAAGTTCTCGTGGAGGTTCAGGCCCCAGTCGGCGATCGGGCCAAGCTTCATCGTCAACCCGAAGAAGGGCAGCATCGTATTGCAGGCGATCTCGAACTCGGCGCCGGCATTGTCGCGGCAGATCGCGCCGTGCAGGTCGTTGCCTTCGCCCTTGAGGCTCAAGACCTGGCCGAGCCGCAGATCCATCGCGCCGGAGGCGACGAGGGCGCGCATCTGCTCGACCGAATGCGGCGCGGCGCGGAAATCGTCCCGCCGATGCATCAGCGTCACCCGCTTGGCGATCGGCTGCAGGTTCAGCGTCCAGTCGAGCGCCGAATCGCCGCCGCCGACGATCAGGATCTCGCGGTCGCGGAAGGCCTCCATCTTGCGCACGGCATAGTGCACGCCGCCGCCGTCGCTGCGGCCTTCATAGGCTTCGATGCCGGGGATCGGCGGCTTCTTGGGCAGGAAGGAACCGCCACCGGCGGCGATCAGCACTGTCTTGGCCTCGAACACCGTGCCGCCATCGGTACGCAGGCGGAAACGCGGGGCCTCGGCTGAGCCGAGCACCTCGATCTGCTCGATCATCTGGTTGAGATGGAAGGTCGCGCCGAAGGGCTTGATCTGCTCCAGCAGATTGTCGACCAGCCCCTGGCCGGTGACGAGCGGGAAGCCGGGAATGTCGTAGATCGGCTTCTCCGGATAGAGCTCGGCGCATTGGCCGCCGACCTTCGGCAGGATGTCGACGAGATGGGCCTTGATGTCGAGCAGGCCGAGCTCGAACACGGCGAACAGGCCGCAGGGGCCGGCGCCGATGATCAGCACATCGGTCTGGACGGTCTCGCCCTCGATGGCGGCGGCAATGTTCATGGTCGCAGTTCCTGAGACGGCTTCAAGGGCCGCCGGTCACGCACCCGTTGCCGGAAATCCGCCGGCCTTGCAATGCGACATGGCGCAAGGCCGGGCCGGCGGGGCCGCATGTGACGATAGCAGAATTCAGCCGCCGGTTTCGGCAACCAGCCCTGCCGCGGCGATGCCGGCGAGCGCCGCCGCCTCGTCATTGTCCGAGGTGTCGCCGGAGATGCCGACGACGCCGATGAGGTTGCCGCCGGCATCGCGGATCAGCGCGCCGCCGGGCACGGGCACGACCGGGCCGCCGACCGAGAGAGCGACGCCGTTGATGAAGTGCGGGCGCTCCAGCGCCATCTTGTTGAGCGTGCGCGGGCCGACGCCGAGCGCGATCGCGCCATTGGCCTTGCCGAGCGCGATCTCGCCGCGCTTCAGGCTGGTGCCGTCCTGGGCGAGGAAGAATTTCTGCACGCCGCGCGCGTCGAGGACCGCGATGGCGAGCGGCTTCAGCCCGTTCTCGCGGGCATATTTCAGGGTGCCATCGACGATCACGCTGGCCTGTTCGAGGGAGAGGGCGGTCATGGCTGGCCTTTCATAGGTATCGATGACGGAGCTTGTCGGCTCGGCACCGTTCTGCCAGTGCCGGCGACGCGAGGGAAGGGCAGACCTCGCCGTCCTGCCGCGAAGGTTTCGTCTTGCAGTTGTCGCTCCGAGCAGGCTTCATGGGGCGCCCGCCTCGGGGCATGTTCACGCAAGATGGTCGCCTTGTTTGCGACCAGAACATGCGCCAAGGCAGTCGAGTGGCGCGAAGCCCGATCGTCCAGCCGATCCTGGCGGGGCGGCTGGTGCGTTAGGAGAACATGCTATGGGTCTGTTCAGTTTCATCAAGGATGCCGGCGCCAAGATCTTCGGGTCGAGCCCTGCCAATGCGGCAACGTCTGAGCAGTTGCAGAAGGAACTGGCCGGCCACGGCCTGCCGTCCGATGTCAAGATCGACGTCTCGGGCGACAAGGTGAAGGTCTCGGGCAAGGCGCTGAGCACCGAGGAGGCCGAGAAGATCATCCTGGCGATCGGCAACACCGCCGGTGTCGGCTCGGTCGAATCGGAGCTGATCGTCAACAAGGAAGCGCCCGCCGCGGTGTTCTACACGGTGAAGAAGGGCGACACCCTCTGGAAGATCGCCGAGGAGAACTACGGCAAGGGCAAGGGCGCCAAGTACACCGAGATCGTCAAGGCCAATACGCCGCCGGTCAAGGATCCCGATCTGATCCAGCCGGGCTGGGTGCTGCGCATTCCGCCGCTGGCCTGAGCCGGCGCGGCGTCTCCGCCGCTTGCCAATTGGTTGCAAATGAAACTATTATGACCGGGAGGCCGTCGATGACGGCCTCCCGGCTTGCGTTCAGGCCGGTTTCCACCTCAATAGTGCAAGACGCGAGACGGGACGGGCGGTCAGGCCGCCGAAAGCCCGCGGCAGGGGCGACCGCAACCACTGATTTTCCCCAGGGGAGGGATAGATGACTTTTGACCGCCGCAAATTCCTGACGCTCGCCGGCTCGGCCGTGGCCGCGCCGGCCGTGCTGCGCGCTACGCGCGCCAATGCCCAGGAAGTGACGCTGCGCATGCACCACTTCCTGCCGCCGGTGGCGAACGGGCATTCCAAGTTCCTGAAGCCTTGGGCCGACAAGGTCGGCGCCGAATCGAACGGCCGGATCAAGATCGACATCTTCCCGTCGATGCAGCTCGGCGGCACCCCGCCCCAGCTTTACGACCAGGCCCGCGACGGCGTCGTCGACATCGTCTGGACGCTGCCCGGCAACACGCCCGGCCGCTTCACCGGTATCGAGGCGTTCGAACTGCCGTTCGTGCCGAACAAGCGGGCGCTGGTGAACTCGCTGGCGCTGACCGACTATGCCGCCGAGCACCTCAAGGACGAGTTCAAGGACATCCATCCGATCTGCTTCTGGGCGCATGATCACGGGCTGATCCACGCCAACAAGCCGGTGAAGACGATGGAGGACCTGAAGGGCCTCAAGCTGCGCTTTCCGACCCGGCTCGCCGGCGAGGCGCTGCGCGCGCTCGGCGCCAATGCCATCGGCATGCCGATCCCGCAGGTGCCGGAATCGCTGGCGCAGCGCGTCATCGACGGCTGCGTCGTGCCCTGGGAGGTCGTACCTTCGATCAAGGTGCAGGAGCTGGTCAAGAACCACACCGAGATCCCGGGCTCGCCGACCTTCTATGTCGCGACCTTCGTGCTCGCGATGAACAAGGCCAAGTACGAGGGCCTGGCGCCAGACCTCAAGGCGATCATCGACAAGAACTCCGGCGCTGCCGCCTCGGCCATGGCCGGCAAGGTCTGGGACGAGCAGGCCGTCGTCGTCTCCGAGATGGTCAAGAAGCGCGGCAACAACATCATCACACTTGAGCAGGCCGAGGCCGATCGCTGGCACAAGGCGACCGCTCCGGTGATCGAGGGCTGGCTCAAAACCGCCAAGGACAAGGGCCTCGACGGCGAGAAGCTGCTCGCCGCCGCCCGTGCCGCCCTGACCAAGCACCAGAACGCCGCCTGACGCGATGACCGACAGGGCAGGGGATGAGAGGCCGCCATCGCGCATCGACGCGGTGGCGGAAGCGGTCGCGCTCATCGGCGGGGCGCTGCTGATCGCGGTCGCGACCATGGTCGTGGTCAGCGTGACCTTGCGCAGCGACCTCGTCGGCGCGGCGGGTGTGCCCGGCGATTTCGAGCTGGTGCAGATGGCGACGGCGATCGCTGCCTTCTGCTTCCTGCCGCTGTGCCAGTTGAGGCGCGGCAACATCTTCGTCGACACCTTCACCCTGAAGCTGCCGCAGCGCTGGCGCGATGGCATCGATGCGCTCTGGGACGTGGTCTACGGCCTCGCCATGGCGCTGATCGCCTGGCGGCTCGGCGTCGGGGCGCGGTCGGCCCTCGCCAGTGGCGAGAACACCATGGTGCTGCAGCTGCCAAGCTATCTGCCGATCGCGCTCTGCGCGGTGCTGGCCGGCTTCGTTTCGCTCGCGGCCTTCGTCAGTGCCAGCCGCCTCATGAGGCAGCCCCGATGAGTGGCGCCTCCCTCGCGATCACCGGCTTTACCGTCATGCTGGCGCTGATGGCGCTGCGCCTGCCGATCGGCCTCGCCATGCTGGTCGTCGGCAGCGCCGGCTATGTCCAGCTCAACGGGCTCGAGCCCTTCCTCAACTATATCCGCACGACGCCGTACCAGATCTTCGCCAACTACACGCTCTCGGTGATCCCGCTCTTCGTGCTGATGGGCGCCTTCGCCGAGCGCTCCGGGCTGGCGGGCGACCTGTTCAAGGCGGCTTCGGCCTTCGTCGGCCATCGCCGCGGCGGTCTCGGCATGGCGATGATCGGGGCCTGCACCGGCTTCGGCGCGATCTGCGGCTCCTCGGTCGCAACGACCGCGACCTTCGCCCGGGCCGCGCTGCCGCAACTACGCAGCTATCGCTACGATCCCGGCTTCGCCTGCGGCGTCACCGCGGTCGGCGGCACGCTCGGCATCCTGATCCCGCCCTCGGTGATCCTCGTCGTCTATGCGATCTCGACCGAGCAGAACATCGCCAAGCTGTTCCAGGCGGCGCTGATCCCCGGCCTGATGGCGGCGACGTTCTACTGCATCACCATCTGGATCATGTCGCGGCTCGACGGCACGCTGGCGCCCGCTCATGAGCGCATCACCTGGCGCGAGCGCTGGCCGCTGCTGCTCGGCGTGATCCCGGCGCTGACGGTCGCGGTGATCGTGGTCGGCGGCATCTATGGCGGCGTCTTCACGCCGACCGAAGGAGCCTCCGTCGGCGCCTTCATCATGCTGGCGATCGGCCTGTTCCGGCACACGCTCGGCCTCAGCGAGATCAAGCAGTCGATCCTGCAGACGGCCGAGACCTCGGCGATGATCTTCGCCATCCTGCTCGGCGCCGAGGTCTTCAACGCCTTCCTGGCGCTGACGCAGGTGCCGACGGCGGCGGCGGAGATGATCGCGGCCTCCGGCTGGGCGCCCTATACCGTGCTGGTCGGCCTGCTGCTGTTCTACATCGTGCTCGGCGGCGTGATGGACGAGCTCGCCATGATCCTGCTGACGCTGCCGGTGTTCTTCCCGATCGTGACGGCGCTCGATTTCGGCATGGCGACCGACGACATCGCGATCTGGTTCGGCATCCTCGTGCTGATCGTGGTCGGCATCGGCATGACCTGCCCGCCGATCGGGCTCAACGTCTTCGTGGTGGCCTCGCTGGCGCGCGACGTGCCGGTGACGCGGATCTATCGCGGCGTGTTGCCCTTCGTCGGCGCCGACGTGATCAGGCTCGGCATCTGCGTGGCATTTCCGGCGCTCACCCTCTATCTGGTGAAGCTCCTGAACTGAGCAGCGGAAGACCGGCATGATCGTACACGACCTCGACATCGACGCCGTCAAGGCGGGCTTGGCCGACGGCTCGATCCTCATCGTCGACGTGCGCGAGCCGCATGAGTACGCCGCCGGGCATATTCCCGGCTCGGTGTCGCGGCCGCTGTCGCAGTTCGATCCCGCCGATCTGCCGAATGAACCGGGCAAGCGTGTCGTGCTCTCCTGCGCTGCCGGGGTGCGCTCGCTGCGGGCGCTCGAATTCGCACAGGCCGCCGGGCTCGACATCGACAGCCACTATATCGGTGGCTTCAAGGACTGGGCCATGCGCGGAGAACCCGTAGAGCGCTAAGGCACCGCCTTTCGGTTGCGGTTCGCGGCGCCAGCGTCGATAACGTGGCGCGGCCTCAAATCCGGCCGTGGTCGACCAAAGGTGCCCTATGAAGGCCTCTCGCCTGCTGAGCCTCTCCCTCGCAGCCCTGCTTTGCTCCGTGTCCGCAGCGCCGCCCGCCTTTGCGCAGGCCGCCCCGCAGACCGCAGCGAAAAAGCCGGCGCAGGACCCGGAGCTGCAGGCGGCGATCGCCAAGTCGAATGCCTATACCTCGCTCTCCAACCGGACGATCCGGGCGATCGAATCCTGGGATCGCTACAAGAGCTGGGTCGACATGAAGAAGGGCCCGACCGGCAAGGAGCGCTACATCGATTACGGGCTCTACAGCCTCTATGACGTCAAGGACGAGATCGCCAAGGCCGAGGCGGCCGCCGGCCAGCCGCCGGCACAGCCCGAGCTCGACGGCGCGGTGAAGCGCTATATCGCCGCCTATCAGGAGCTGGCGCCGCTGATCACGCGGGCCGAGCGCTATTACGAGCGCAAGGACTATCGTGGCGACAATGTCGCTGAGGGCCGCGAGCTGCACGCCAAGATGCTGCCGGCGGCGGAGGCCTTCCTGCGCGAGCGGACGATCTTCAGCAACCAGCTCAACGGCTACAAGAAGGGCATCGACACCCGCGAGCTCGCGGCGATCGAGGCGAGCGAGGGCCGGCAGGCCCGCTGGCAGCTGCGCAACATCATGATCAATGCCCGCGCCGTCATGGACGTGATGCCGAGCAACGAGAAGCCGATCGTCGACCTCGCTGCCTTCGATACGGCGCTGGTTGGGTATTCCGGCGCGATCAAGGAGATGGACGCCTTCAAGGACAAGAACCCGTCCGGCGTTCCGATGATCGATTCCTCGGCCAGTTCCTGGCTCGGCTCGCTGCGCGATTTCCGCGAGAAGCTCGGCAAGTCGAAGGGCGATGTCCGCAAGGGCGCGGCCAACGATGCCAACCGCATCGTCTCCAGCTACAATATGATGGTGAGCATGTCCGACAGCGCCGCGCGCATGATCCGCTGAGTTTCAAGGCCCACCTGCTTGCGCTCGGCGCATCCCGGTCCCTCTATGGGGACCGGGGTGACGGCGCGGCCATCCTGCGCCAGTCTTTCTCATTCGAGTGATCCGAAGGAAGTTTGCCGATGCGTCCGATGAAGTTCGGGATGGGCCAGCCGATGCGGCGGGTCGAGGATCACCGCCTGGCCACCGGCACCGGCCGTTATACCGACGACACCGCGGTCGAGGGCGCGCTGCATGCCTATGTGCTGCGCTCGCCGCATGCGCATGCGACATTCAAGATCGTCGACAAGCAGGCCGCGCTGAAGCGCAAGGGCGTCAAGCTGATCCTGACCGGCGAGGACGTCGCCCATCTCGGCGACATCCCTTGCAAGGGGCTGATCAAGGACATCTCCGGCAAGAGCGTGAAACCGAATCCGGTGCCGGTGCTGCCGATGGACACGGTGCGCCATGTCGGCGAAGCCATCGCCTTCATCGTCGCCGAGACGCTCGACCAGGCGCGCGACGGCGCCGAGGCGATCGAGATCGAGTTCGAGACGCTGCCCTCGATCACCGGCATCGCCGAGGCGCTCGAGAGCGGAGCGCCGCAGGTCTGGCCGGATCGTGACGGCAACGTCGCCTTCGAGGCGGAGCAGGGCAATCGCGAGAAGGCCGACAAGGCCTTCGCCCAGGCGGACCGGACGATCTCGATCACCATCGTCAACAACCGCCTCGCCTCCAACTACATGGAGACGCGCGCCTGCATCGCCGAATATGACAAGGCGACCAAGCGCTGGACCCTGACGCATGGCAGTCAGGGCAGCCATGGCACGCGCGACATCCTCGCCAGCTACATCCTGAAGGTCGACCCCTCCCGCATCCGGGTGATCACCCCCGATGTCGGCGGCGGCTTCGGCACCAAGATCTTCATGTATCGCGAATACCCGCTGACCATGGTCGCGGCCGAGAAGTTGAAGCGGCCGGTGCGCTGGGTCGCCGATCGCACCGAGCACTTCCTCGCCGACACCCATGGCCGCGCCAACCTGACGACGGCGACCATGGCGCTCGACAAGCGCGGCAAGTTCATCGGCCTCAAGGTCGATCTTGCCGCCGATATGGGTGCCTATCTCTCGCAATATGGGCCCTTCATCCCCTGGGTCGGCACGACGATGACGCCGGGCTGCTACAACATCCCGGCGGTGCATGTCCGCTTCCGCGGCGTCTTCACCCATACGACGCCGGTCGATGCCTATCGTGGCGCCGGGCGCCCCGAGGCGGCCTATCTGATCGAGCGACTGGTCGATGCGATCGCGCGCGAGACCGGGAAGACGCCGGATGCGGTGCGGGCCCTCAACTTCGTCAAGCCGAGCGAGATGCCGCACAAGACGCAGACCGGCCCGGTCTACGACTCCGGCGAATTCGAGGGCCATATGCGCCGCGCCATGGAGGTGGCGGACTGGAAGGGCTTCAAAAGCCGTCTGAAGACCTCGCAGAAGGCGGGCAAGATCCGCGGCATCGGGCTCGCCTGCTATATCGAGGCCTGCGGCGGCGGCGGGCCGGAGAGCTCCACCGTGATCCTGGAGAAGGACGGCACGGTCACCGTGCTGATCGGCACCCAGTCGAACGGGCAGGGGCATGAGACCGCCTATTCGCAGCTGGTCGCCCAGCATCTCGACATCCCGCTCGACCGCATCAAGGTGGTCCAGGGCGATACCGACCGGATCGCGACCGGCTCGGGCACCGGCGGCTCGCGTTCGATCCCGGTGGGCGGCGCGGCGCTGAATGCGGCGACCGGCATCCTCGCCGACAATCTGAAGAGCCTCGCCTCGGAGGCGCTCGAGGCCGCTCCTGGCGATCTCGAGATCGTCGACGGGGCCGTGCGCATCGTCGGCACCGACAAGGCGCTCGATCTCAAGGCGATCGCCAACCTGCCCGGCGCCAAGGCCGAGCAGCTCAGCGTGCATCAGAGCTGGACGCCGCCGGAGGCGACCTATCCGAACGGCACCCATGTGGTTGAGCTGGAGGTCGATCCGGCGACCGGGGGCACCGAGATCCAGAACTATGTCGTGGTCGATGATTTCGGCGTGACGCTGAACCCGATCATGCTGCAGGGCCAGGTCCATGGCGGTGCGGCCCAGGGTATCGGCCAGGCGCTGATGGAGGAGATCCGCTTCGACTCGTCCGGCCAGATGCTGACCGCGACTTTCATGGACTACGCGCTGCCGCGCGCGGTCGACATCCCGAACTTCCATTTCGAGACGCGCAACGTGCCTTGCGTCACCAACGCGCTCGGCGTGAAGGGGGCGGGCGAGGCGGGCGCGATCGGCGCCTGCCCGGCGGTGATGAACGCCGTGGTCGATGCGCTGAACCGCGCTGCCAGCGTCACGGCGATCGATATGCCGGCGACCCCGCCCAAGGTGTTCGCGACGCTGAAGGCGGCAGGCTATCCGTCCTGATGCAAGGAGGCGTTTGCCTCTTTGCAAGGAAGTTCACGACAATGCGACTTGGCGCTGTCGTGCACGTCAGGTGATCTGGAAGGGTTCAAAACAGCGCCGGGTCCGGCGCTGCCTTCCGGAGGATTCCCACGCATGCTTCGCTCTGCTTTCGTCGCCCTCGGTTTCGCCGTCGGCGTTTCCGCCGTCCTGGCCCAGGCCAATCCGATCTCCGAGCGGCGCGACACGATGAAGGCGGTCGGTGCTGCGACGCGCGAGGGCGCGGCGATGGCCAAGGGCGAGGCACCGTTCGACGCTGCCAAGGCGCAGGCGGTGTTCAAGGCCTATGGCGATGCCGCCAAAAAGATGCCCGGCTTCTATCCGGAGAGCGCCAAGACCGGCGGCGAGACCACAGCGGCGCCGAAGATCTGGGAGGACCAGGCCGGTTTCAAGGCCGCCTTTGCCAAGTTCGAGGGGGATGCCGCCAAGGGCGCCGCGGTGACCGATCTCGCCGGCTTCCGCACCGCTTTCGGTGACGCCACCAAGAATTGCGGCGGCTGCCACGAGACCTACCGCATCAAGAAGTGACGGGCGCCTACCACCGCAAGATTTGACCTGATCGAAGGAGCGGGCTTCCTTGAGGGAAGGCCCGCTCCATTCGTGTCTGCGATGTTCGGTTCGAACCCTGTCGCGATACGAGCGTTGTTTGCCCGGGACAACCGAATGAGGAACCGATGCGCCGCCTGCTGATCACGCTTCTGGTCTTCATCGCGCTCGGCGCTGCCGGCTTCTTCGTCCTCACCGATCCGCGCGTGGTTTCGCCCGGGCCGGAGGTCGGCACGCTGCCGGCGCCCGATGTCGAGAACGGCAAGCTCCTGTTCGCGGCCGGCGGCTGTGCCTCCTGCCATGCGACGCCGGGGCAGGACGACAAGAGCAGGCTCGGCGGCGGGCTGGTGCTGGAGTCGCCCTTCGGCAAGTTCCATGTGCCCAATATCTCGCCGCATACGCGCGACGGAATCGGCAACTGGGGCACGGCCGACTTCATCCAGGCGATGACCGCCGGCGTCTCGCCCGCGGGCCAGCACTACTACCCGGCCTTTCCCTATACCTCCTATCGGCTGATGCCGGCGAAGGCGGTGGCCGATCTCCTCGGCTATATCCGCACGCTGCCCTCGGTCGAGGGTAAGGCGCCGGCCCATGAGCTCGGCTTCCCCTTCAACATCCGCCGCACTGTCGGCGGCTGGAAGCTGCTCTTCTTCGACGGGACGCCCTTCAAGGCCGATCCCAGCAAGAGCGATGAATGGAATCGCGGCGCCTATCTGGTGAATGGGCCAGGCCACTGCGCCGAATGCCACTCCAGCCGAAACGCGCTCGGCGCCATCGTCCAGGCGACGCGCTTTGCCGGCGGTCCCGATCCGGAGGGCAAGGGCTGGGTGCCGAACATCACCCAGGCCGAGGACGGGCTCGGAAAATGGTCGAAGGCCGAGATCGCCGAGTTGCTCAAGACCGGCTTCACGCCGGGCTTCGACAATGTCGGCGGCTCGATGGCTGCGGTGGTGCGCAACATGGCGCAGCTATCGGATGCCGACCGGCTGGCGATGGCGGAGTACCTGAAATCGCTGCCGGCCGTGCAGGGGCCGCCGCGGCCGCAGAAGGCGGCCGGGGGGTAGAGGCCTACCGAAAAGCGGGAAGGGCTCGCGGAGCGGCCCTTCAGTCCATCACCGCCGCCTTGAGGATGCAGACCATCAGGGCCGTGCCCGGCTGGTCGCCGATGCAGCGGACGACGTGCTGGCGGTCGCAGCGATAGCGCAGGGTCTCCCCGGCCTTGGCGCGCTGGGTGATGCCGCCGACATCGACCTCGAATTCACCGGCGCTGACCGAGAGCGATTCGATCGAGCCGCGCTGATGGCCTTCCGAATCGAGCTCGCCGCCGGGCTCGGCGCTGACCTCGTACCATTGCAGCCATTCGACAGTCTTGATCCAGCCGATGATGGCGAGGCGCAGCTTGCCGTCCTCGGAGACCAGGATCGGCGTATCGGGCCGGGCGATCTTCTCGATGAAGGCCTCTTCCTCATTGGTCGAGAGCACGCGCTCGATCGAGACGTCGAGCGCCTGCGACAGCCGCCAGATCGTCGCCAGCGTCGGATTGGTCTCGTTGCGCTCGATCTGGCTGATGATCGACTTGGCGACACCGGACTGTTCGGCCAGTTCCGAGAGCGAGAGATTATAGGCCTTACGCAGCCGCTGGATCGTCTTGCCAAGCTGGCCCGAGATCACCTGCGCGCCGGATGCGAGCTCCCGGCCGCCACGTTCCCTGGTTTCGATGCCCATTGTACTCTTGCCTGCCGTCGTCTCTAGCCCGGCCACGATTTTGCTGTTTGGGAAAGAGAACGATTGTTTGTCCTAGCGGACAATGCCTTGGATTGCTCCAAGCAGCAAGTCGAGTGGCATCAGACCGAGCGGGACGGGCCGGCTTCGCGCGTCTCTTTCTTGAGCAGGCCGAGCTGCTGCTCGCGCAGGATGACGTAGATGCCCGAGGCGATCACGATCAGCGAGCCGAGGAGCACGGCCAGGACCGGCCATTCGCCGAAGACGAACCAGCCGAGCGCGGTCGCCCAGATCATCGTCGAATACTCGAAGGGCGCGATCAGCGAGGCGTCGCCATAGCGGTAGGCCTGGACCAGCAGCATCTGGCCGAGGCCGCCGAGCACGCCGATCGTGACGAGCAGGACGAAATCCTTCAGGTCCGGCACGGTCCAGCCGAGGGCGAGCGTCAGCAGGCCGAGCAGCGAGGTCAGCGACATGAAATAGAAGACGATGGCGCCGGTCTTCTCGGTATGGGTCAGCAGCCGGACCTCGATCGAGGCGAAGGCGGAGCAGAAGGCTCCGGCGAGCGCGAGCAGGGCGCCGATGGCCGGGCCGCCCGAGAGCCCGTGCCCGAAGGCCTGCGCGCCCATATGCGGGGAGAGCATTAGCAGCACGCCGAGGAAGCCGACGGCGACCGCGGTCCAGCGATAGATGCGCACGCGCTCCTTCAGGATCAGCGCCGCCAGCACGACAACGATCAACGGTGCGGCATAGCCGATCGCGACCGCATCCGAGAGCGGCAGCAGATGCAGCGCGGCGAAGCCGAGGAACATGCCGGTCGAGCCGATGACGCCGCGCTTGAGATGGCCGCGCAGATTGTTCGTCTTCAGCGCCTCGGGGAACTCATGGCGCCAGGCCAGCCAGATGATCAGCGGAATCAGCGCGAAGAAGGAGCGGAAGAAGACGAGCTCGCCGGTCGGATAGCGCGAGGCCAGCGTCTTGATGCCGGCCGACATCAGCGTGAACGACAGGGCCGAAAGCAGCTTGAGGCTGATGCCGAGGAGCGGTGACAAGGCTAAAAGGTCGGGCAGGAGGAATGGAAGTCTTGTGCAAGACCTCCACTCTTTAGACCACGAGCGTCGAGCCGTTCCAAGCACCGATGTTGCACATCGGACCGGCGCGCTGCGGGAGGCGACGGTGGCCCGGGTCAGGCGAGGCGGTATTCGAGGATCTCGTCGCCGCGATCGTCGAAGGTGCCGGTCGAGGTCCAGCCCAGATGCCGGTAGAAGCCATAGGAGCGGACGGCAGGATCGGACGAGCAACTGAGGAACAATCTGGCGAGACCCAGCTCCCTGAACTCCGCAACGACCAGGTTCAGCAGGGTCTTCCCGACTCCTTGTCCTTCATGCTCCGGCAGCAGCGCCAGCACGGCGATTTCGCCGGTCTCACGCTCGCCGAAGCAGTAGCCGACGATCTCATCGTCCTCGGTCGCGATATGGCCTGGCAGGCTGCCATCGGCGATGGCAACCTGCCAGCTTTCGAGCGTGACACCCGCTTCCGCGAGGCGCTCGACTGAGAAGGCGTTCTCCCGTGTCCTGCCGCGCAGGACGACACAGGCAGGCGTATCCTCGGGGACGGCGCGTCGATAGGCGATGGTCATCGGTCTCAATTTGGTACGGGAGGTGAAAGCCGGGGCGCGCCCCGGCAGGCTCGGTGTCAGAAGTTCGTCCGGAACGAGCCGCCGTCGATCAGGAAGTTCTGGCCGGTGATGTAGCCGGCATGGGTGCTGGCGATGAAGGCGCAGAGCTTGCCGAATTCGTCGGGCGTGCCCAGGCGGCCGGCCGGGACAGCGGCGAGCCGGCGCTTCGTCGCTTCCTCGATGCTGATGCCCTGCATCTCGGCGACCTTGTTCGTCGCGGTCTTGATCCGGTCGGTATCGAACACGCCGGGCAGGATGTTGTTGATGGTGACGTTGGCATGGGCGATCTCGCGCGCCACCCCGGCGAGGAAGGCGGTCAGACCGGCGCGGGCAGCGGAGGAGACATCGAGGCCGGTCAGCGGGGTCAGCACGCTCGCCGAGGTGATGTTGACGATGCGGCCGAAGCGCCGCTCGATCATGCCGTCGACAACGCGCTGCACCAGTTCCAGCGGCGTCGCCATGTTCTGCGCCACACCTTCGAGCAGCCCCTCGCGCGTCACCTCGCGGAAAGGCTTTGGCGGTGGGCCACCATTGTTGTTGACGAGGATGTCGGGGTTCGGCGCGGCAGCGAGCAGCGCGTCCTGGCCCGCCTTGGTCGAGACGTCGGCGACGACGGCGATCACGGTCGCACCGGTGCTGGCGCGAATCGCAGCTGCGGTCTCCTCCAGCGTCTTGGCGTCGCGGCCGTTGATGACGACAGTGCAGCCCGCTTCGGCGAGCGCCTGCGCGCAGCCACGGCCCAGCCCCTTGCTCGAGGCGCAAACGATGGCCGTGCGGCCGGCGATACCCAGATCCATTGTCGTCTCCCGGAAAGATCCGTTCCTGTGCGGGCAGGCAAAGCACGGTTTTAGCGCCGCGTCATCAAAGCGTAGTGCAAATCAGACACACGCCGCAGGCAAGGCAACAGCATGGGCCGGCGGCCATGAGTGACGACAGCGACGCCAAGCAGGTTCGCAGCATCTTCATCTCGGACTTGCATCTGGGCACGCGCGGAGCCCAGGCGGATCTCGTGCTGGAGTTCCTGCGCGACTACGACGCGCCGACGATCTACCTGGTCGGCGACATCATCGATGGCTGGCGGCTGAAGAGCGGCTGGTACTTCCCGCAGTCCCATAACGACGTGGTGCAGAAGCTGCTGCGCAAGGTGCGCAAGGGCTCGAAGCTGATCTACGTCACCGGCAATCACGACGATTTCCTGCGCGATTATGCCGGCCTGCAGTTCGGCGGCATCACGCTGGTCGACGACATCGTCCATGAGACGGCCGATGGCAAGCGCATGCTGGTCATCCACGGCGACCTGTTCGACCTCGTGGTGCGCAATGCCAAATGGCTCGCTTTGCTCGGCGACTGGGCCTACACGATCGCGCTCGTGCTCAACCACGGCATCAACCGGGTTCGCCGCGTCCTTCGCCTGCCGCACTGGTCGCTCTCGGCCTGGGCCAAGCACAAAGTCAAGAACGCCGTGAACTATATCGGCGAGTTCGAGCAGTGCCTCGCCGACGAGGCGCGCCGGCACAAGGCCGACGGCGTCATCTGTGGCCACATCCACCATGCCGCCCAGCGCGAGATCGGCGGGCTGACCTACATCAACACCGGCGACTGGGTCGAAAGCTGCACGGCTGTGGTCGAGCACGACGATGGCCGCTTCGAGATCGTGCGCTGGCCGCAGCATCGACAGAAGGGCGAGAAGCCGGCACTGCCCACAACAGCGCGCCCGGCGCCAGTACCGAGCCTCGTCGAGGCCGCGTGATGCGCGTCCTGATCGCGACGGACGCCTGGCGGCCGCAGATCAACGGTGTCGTGCGCTCGCTGGAGCGGATGGTCGAGGCGGCGCCGGAGTTCGGCGTCACCCCGCATATGCTGACGCCGGAGGGCTTCTGGCAGGTCGGGCTGCCGTCCTATCCCGATATCCGCATCGCACTGGCGACGCGCCGGCATGTCGCTCGGCGCATCGCCGAGTTCGGTCCCGATCACATCCATATCGCGACCGAGGGGCCGATCGGCTGGCTGACGCGCGCTGTCTGCCTGGCCCAGAAGCGCACCTTCACGACGAGCTACCACACCCGTTTCCCGCAATATGTCGCGGCGCGCTGGCCGATCCCCGAAAGCTGGAGCTACCGCTTCCTGCGTCGTTTTCACGGGCCGGCGGCTGGCGTGATGGTCTCGACCGCCACCGTCGAGGCGGAGCTGCGGGCCCACGGCTTCGAGCGCATCCTGCGCTGGGGCCGGGGCGTCGATCTCTCGCTGTTCCATCCGCGCCCTGAGAGCGTGCTCGACCTGCCCCGGCCGATCTTCCTCAGCGTCGGCCGGGTCGCTGTCGAGAAGAACCTCGAAGCCTTCCTGTCGCTGCGCCTGCCTGGCAGCAAGGTCGTGGTCGGCGACGGGCCCGCCCGTGCCGACCTCAAGCGCGCCTTTCCGGAGGCGCATTTCCTCGGGGCGCGAGAGGGCGAGGACCTTGCTGCGATCTATGCTTCCTCCGACGTCTTCGTCTTTCCAAGCCTGACCGACACGTTCGGCATCGTGCTGCTGGAGGCCGCGGCGAGCGGGCTGCCGGTCGCAGCCTTCCCGGTGCAGGGGCCGAGCGACGTCTTTGCCGGCAGCGAGGCGGCGGTGCTGCACGAGGATCTGCGCAGTGCCGCGCTGGCGGCGCTGCGTCTGCCGCGCGAGGCCGGGCTTCAACTCGCCCAGCGCCATAGCTGGCACAGCAGCGCCGAGCAGTTCTATGGCCACATGCGCCGGGCGATGCAGGCGACCGCTGCGGGCAAGATGGTGCGTATCGAGCCGGCGCCGGCCTCGACCACTGCGCTGTCCGTGCGGCTGGAGCCGACGGAGCGGAAGGAGTTCGCCTAGGATCACGCCGTCATTCCGGGGCGCTGCGCAGCAGCGAGCCCGGAACCCAGAACCGATGCCTGTTTCCGATGAAGCGCTGTCGCTGCCGAGCTTTCGCGATCAGGCTCACCGCTTCTGGGTTCCGGGCTCAGGCCTGCGGCCTGAGCCCGGAAATACAGCGAGAAAGCGTCACAGCCTGCGCGAGCGGGCATGGCGCGGCAACGCTGGCTGCGGAGCGCTCGCCGGCTTGAGCTCGCTGCGGAAATCGTCGCGGCGCTGGTGCACCGAGGCGATGACGAGGCCCATCGGCACGCCGAGGCCGACCAGCGCCGCTTCCGACAATTGCAGGCTGGCCTCGATCGTCTCCGGCACCGCGTCGTTGACGCCGAGCTCGTAGAGATGCCGCGCATGCTTGGCGTCGCGGGCGCGGGCGACGATGATGAGGTCCTGCCGCACGCCGCGCGCTGCCGCGACGATCTCATCGACGGCGCGAGGATTGTCGATGGTGACAATCAGCGCGGTCGCCTCCTCGAGACCACAGAGCCGCAGGAAGTCCGGCTGTGTGGCGTTGCCGTAGAAGGCGGGGCGGCCGGCGCGGCGCTGCGTTGCAATCAGCGTGGGATCGGCGTCGATGGCGATATAGGGCACCTTGTGCTGCGAGAGCATCTCGCCGACCAGGCGCCCGACGCGGCCGAGGCCGACGACGATGGCGCGGGGAGCATGGTCGTCCGGTGGCAAGATATTCGCTTCGTCCGGAAGCTTCACAGCCGGCGCCAGGCGCGCCGAGAGCTTTCGCGCCATGCGGGCGGCCAGCGGCAGGAAGATCATGGTCAGCGAGACGCCGGCGAGCACGAGCGAGGCCGCGTTCTGGTCAATCAGCTTGGCCGCGACGGAGGCGGTCAGCAGCACGAAGGCGAACTCGCCGCCGGGTCCGACCATGATCGCGGTTTCGAGCGCGGTCGGTACCGACAGTTTGAAATAGCGGGCGAACAGGAAGGTGATCGCAACCTTGGCGAGGAAGAGCCCGGCGGCGATGCTCAGGATCGCGGCAGGCTGGGCCGCCAGGGCTGCGGGGTTCACGCTCATGCCAACGGTGAGGAAGAAGACGCCGATCAGCAGCGACTTGAACGGCTCGATCGTCACCTCGATGGCGCGGCGATACTCGGTTTCTGCCAGCAGCAGCCCGGCGATGAAGGCCCCGAGCCCCATGGAGAGGCCGGCTCCTGCGGCGATCAGTCCTGTGCCGAGCGCAACCAGCAGGGTTGCCGCCATGAAGCTCTCTGAGGAATCCGTCGATGCGACCAGACGAAAGAGCGGGCGCATGGCGAGGCGGCCGATGACGATGATGGCAGCGACCGCGGCGACCGCCTGCAGCAGCGCCTGGGTCAGGCCGGCGATCAGCGAGCCGCCATTCTGCGCACCGAGCACGCTGACCAGGAAGAGCAGGGGAATCACTGCAAGGTCCTGGCAGAGCAGGATGGCGAAGCTGGCGCGTCCGGCCGAGGAGGTGATGCGGCGATGGGCCGAGAGCAGCTCGACCACCATCGCGGTCGAGGACAAGGCGAGCGCCGTGCCGATCAGCAGGGCCGCAGCCGCTGGCTGACCGAAGGCATAGGCGATGGCGCTGATCGCAGTGGCCGAGAACGCGACCTGCCCGAGGCCGAGTCCGAAGACCAGCCGACGCATCGTCATCAGGCGCTCATAGGAGAGCTCGAGCCCGATGACGAAGAGCAGGAAGGCGACACCAAGTTCGGCAGGACCGGCAAGCGCATCCGCATTCGAGACGGTGATGGCGCCAAGGAAGGGAATCTTGGCGGCGAGCCCGCCGAGGCCATAGGGGCCGAGCACGGCGCCGCAGGCCATGAAGGCGACGACGGAATTGACCCGGAAACGCTTGGCGAAGGGCACGATCACGCCGGCCGTGGCGAGCACGACCACGGCGTCACGATAGGCGGAAGGATCGATCGTCCCGGCCACGTCACCCTCGAAGAATCAAGCGAAGCTGCTGATCTCGAAGCTTTGCTTGGTAAAGCCTTGCAACACAAACCAAATCACGCGCCGGGCTGACGAAAACTTGCCCCGCCGCCGGCTGACCTCTAAGCACATTGCCATCTGCGGCGGCAGCATGGCCGCGGAGCAGCCAAATGAAGGGCCTCGCATGCGCTTTACCGGCACCGCTTCCTACGTCGCCACCGAGGATCTGACCGTCGCGGTCAATGCCGCGATCCGTCTGGAGCGGCCGCTGCTGGTCAAGGGCGAGCCCGGCACCGGCAAGACCGTGCTGGCCGAGGAGATCGCCGCTGCGCTCGGCGCGCCGCTGCTGACCTGGCACGTCAAGTCGACCACCAAGGCGCAGCAGGGACTCTACGAATACGATGCGGTCAGCCGCCTGCGCGACAGCCAGCTTGGCGACGCCCGCGTCTCCGACATCGCCAACTACATCAAGCGCGGCAAGCTCTGGGAGGCCTTCGTCTCGCCGGCCCGCCCGGTGCTGCTGATCGACGAGATCGACAAGGCCGATATCGAGTTCCCGAACGACCTCCTGCTCGAGCTCGACCGCATGGAGTTCCATGTCTACGAGACCGGCGAGACGATCAGGGCGGCGCAGCGGCCGGTGATGATCATCACCTCGAACAACGAGAAGGAATTGCCGGACGCCTTCCTGCGCCGCTGCTTCTTCCATTACATCCGCTTCCCGGATGCCGAGACGATGCAGAGAATCGTCGAGGTGCATTTCCCCGGCATCAAGAAGCGATTGATGGAGGAGGCGCTGCGCCTGTTCTTCGAGGTGCGCGAGGTGCCCGGCATCAAGAAGAAACCCTCGACCTCCGAACTGCTCGACTGGCTGAAGCTGCTCGTCGCCGACGATATCGGCCCCGAGGTGCTGCGCGAGCGCGATCCGCGCAAGCTGATCCCGCCACTGCACGGCGCGCTGCTCAAGAACGAACAGGACGTCTCGCTGTTCGAGAAGCTCGCCTTCATGGCGCGGCGGGAGAGCCGCTGAGCTTCGCCTCCGGCACAGCGTCACAAGGTGGGATCGCGGTGGCCAAATCGACCTTGGGATCGATCTCGCGGACGGCTTCCTTCAGATCGAAGTCGCGCATCAGCAGGACATAGTCCTGCGTCTCCGACGTCCTGAGATAGCCGCTCATCGCGATCGGCTTGCCCGAGAGCTCGCCGAGGCGGCAGGCCTTGTCAGCTCCCAGCGCCAGGCTGCCGCGATTGCCGCTGTTCTGCGGACCGGCGAACATCTCCTCGCGGAAGGCGCCAAGGCGCGCGGCGTCGGCCCGGCTCAGCCTGAACAGGGTGAAGCGGCGTCCCGGCGAAGCCACCGCCGGCAGCTTGGCCAGTTCGGCGGCATCACGCACCTCCTCCAGCACGACCTTGCGCTCATGGCGCCCGCCATCCTTGGGCAAGGCGACGAGCGTCATGGTGACGCCGCCGGGCAGCGTGCGGATATCAGCCGGCAGGCTGATGCCGGCGCGCAGCTGCGCGAGATCTGTGGTCTTCATGTCGATCTTCGAGAGCTTCGGCAGCGAGGTCAGCGGGACGTGGCCGCAGCCCGCGAGCAGGCCGAAAAGAAGGAGATTGGCAGGCAGGGCAGTGCGCATGGCGGCTCTCGATGAAATGGCTTTGACATTCAGAAATTCATCTCTTAGTTTAATTTTGTCAATTGCGGAGTGAAATGAAATGGCAGCCATATCGAATTCCGCCCAAGGCCGATCCGCCATGGCGAGGCTGCGCCGCGTGAGCACGGTCGCTCGCGTCCTCTGCTTTGCGGCGGCGGCGCTGATGGCCGTCGGCGCAATCTGGCTCTGGCGCGATCCCGAGCAACTCGCCGCCTATGCCCGCAGCACGATCGGCGTCAGTGCCCCGATCGGCTCGCTCTCGGAGCGCGGCTACTGGGCCGCCCTTACGATCGGCCTCGTACCTGCGGGCCTCTTCGTTGCCGCGATGTTGCGGCTCTCAAGCCTGTTCGGCCGTTTCGGCCGCGGCCAGGTGCTGGAGGAGGAGAATGCGCAACGCCTCACGCGGATCGGCTGGCTGCTGACGGCGATGGGCGTCGCGACGCCGCTGACGCGCGCGGCGCAAAGCGTGGCGCTGACCTTCGACAATCCCTCAGGCCAGAAGCAACTGGCGATCACGCTCGATCCGGGGACGTTCGGCGTGCTGGCGGCAGGGGCGGCGCTGGTCGCCTTCGGGCTGGTGCTGAAGGAGGCGGTCCGGCTGGCGGACGAGAATCAGAGTTTCGTGTAGGTGTCGGGTGATGCCGATCATCGTCGAACTTGATGTCATGCTGGCGCGCCGCAAGATGCGCTCGAAGGAACTGGCCCAGCGCATCGGGCTGACCGAGCAGCAGGTCTCGCAGCTGAAATCCGGCAAGGTCCGGGGCATGCGCTTCGATACGCTGACGCGGATCTGTGCGGTGCTCGACTGCCAGCCGGGCGACCTGCTGCGCTATGAGCCGGGCGCCGATGATCTTGTGCCCGGTTCCGATGGCGATGATGCGTGATGCCTGTCAGCCGAGCCCGAGCAGCGGGCGCGCCTGCAGCGCCGCGACGAGCGCCATCGCGGTGATGGCGGCATAGGCGGCCGAGACCGTTCCGAGCGCGACGAGCCCGGCCTTGCTCTGTCGCATTGCCAGCCAGAGAGCCACGCCGATCGCCGGCATGATCTGCAAAGCGTGCAGGCCGAGGAAATGCGCGATGCGCAAATCCCCGATCGCGAGCGACCAGCCGAAGATCGGGAGCGTCCGGTGATCGACCGGCACGACGCCGACATAGTGCCCGCTGGCGCTGGAGCCGAGCAGGGCGCCGCTCAGCAGGCCGAAGACGCAGGTGAGGGCAAGGCCGGCGACCAGCGCCCAGCGCACGACCTGCGGCATGGGAGCGGCGTCGCGACGGGCGAGCCCATAGGCGAGGAAGCCGGGCGCGATCGTGAACATCACCGCACCGACGCCCATCAGCGTGTAGAGCCAGACACCGAGCGCGCTGTCGCTGTTGTAGTGCGAGGCCTCCACACGCGAGGCGCGCCAGGCGATGTAGAGCACTTCAAGCAAGATCGGCACGATCACCGGCCAGACCATGTAGCGCCCGAGCCAGGAGGCGCGGAAGCGGTCGCTCGCGAGCGGCAGGAACAGCGCCAGCGTCAGCAGGTAGAAGGCGACCGAGATCTCGAATTTCAGCGGCTTGATCCAGGTATCGACGCCCTGGAACTGCCTGATGTCGATCAGCCAGGCGAACACGGTTGGCACCGCCAGAGCGAACATGGCGAAGGCCGCCGCGGTGAGACGCGGCTCCAGCTCGAGATCAGGCAACCAGGTGGGAAGGCGGGCTTGCAGGCGGGCGATGCGATCCTCGCGCGCCAGGCGAAAGCAGGCTTCCAGCAGCAGATAGGTCAGGAGGCCGACCGGGCCGAACAGGAAGGTCAGCAGGAGCACGGGCAACATCAGCCAGTGCGGCATTGCTTCCGCTTGCGAGCGGCGCAGGATCCAGTTGCCGAGGAAAAGATCGAAGGCGAGATAATGCACCCAGCCGGCGAGCAGCAGCGGCTTCGAGGCGAACAGGGCCGCAACCGAATCGAGCGAGGAGAAGCCGCCCTTGGCGTCGTGCCAGTGAACGGCGATCAAAACGGCATAGCCGAGCGAAAGCAGGGCCGGGATGATCCAGCCGGCCAGTGCCGCCGAGATGCCGCGCCAGCGCGGCAGCAGGATCAAGGCGGCCCAGCCGAGCATGGCGAGTTGGCCGGCCCGGGTGAAGGCGTCGTCCAAGCTGAGAGGCATCATGCGCTCCAATCTTGACGCTGTTCAGTTGCGGCTCTGCCCTATTGCGTTATCTTGACGCCGTCAAGTTTGATGGCGGCGGCGTGCGGGCAGGGCGTGCGATGGATACCAAGGTTGGCAAGCGAGGCGGCTATCATCATGGCGACCTGCGCCAGGCGATGATCGACGCGGCCGAGGCGGTGCTGGCCGAGAAGGGCGTCGGCGGCTTCACCCTGCGCGAATGTGCCCGCCGGGCCGGCGTGTCACCGGCGGCGCCGGCGCATCATTTCGGCAATCTCGTCGGCCTCCTGACCGCGATCGCGACGCTCGGCTTCGACGATCTGTCCGAGAGCATGGAAGAAGCTGTCGCGAAGGCCAAGGCGGCTGGCGGGGACCGGCTGGCGGCGATCTGCGAGGCTTATCTCGCCGTCGCATTGACCAGGCCCGGCCGCTTCCGAGTCGTCTTCGGGCGGCTCGGCCTGAGGAGCGGGGACGACGATCTGCGTCGCGCCGGCATCCGCGCCTTCGGTATCCTGGTCCGCGAGACCAAGCTGGCGCTGGGGCGAGAGGTCGACGCCGATGTGCTGACGCGGCTGCCGTCGAGCTATGGCGGCGATGCCGATCTCGCCGAGATTCTCTTCGTCTGGTCGATCACCCATGGCTTCTCGACCATGCTGATCGACGGCCAGCTCGCGCCGCTGGAAATGCAGCCGGGCGGGCGCGAGCGGCTGATCGCGCTGTATTCGGGGCGGCTGATGGAGATGCTGCTCGCCGCAGTACGGGCTTCCCCGCCCAAGCCACTCGCAAATCCCGCCAGCCATGGTTAGATGGCGGCCATGCGCCGCCTCATGCTTCTGCGCCATGCCAAATCGGCCTGGCCCGCCAACACCGCCGATCGCGACCGGCCGCTCGCCACGCGTGGACGCGAAGCCGCCCCGGTCATGGGGCGTTATCTCGCCGAGGAGCTGCTGCTGCCGGATCTCGTCCTGATCTCGCCGGCCAAGCGCACGGCCGAGACCTGGGAGCTGGTCAAGCCGATGCTGCCGGAGAAGCCGCCGACCCATTACGAGCCGCGCATCTACGAGGCCAAGCCCGAGCGCCTGCTCAACGTGGTGCAGGAGACGGACCCTGGCGTTCGCACGCTCCTGATGATCGGCCACAATCCCGGCTTCGAGGAACTCGCCGCCAAGCTCGCCGGCCATGGCGACCGCTATGCGGCAGCGCGGATGGCGCAGAAATACCCGACCTGCGGGCTTGCCGTGATCGATTTTGCCATCGAGGACTGGCGCGATCTCGTGGCGCAAGGCGGCCGGCTCGACCGCTTCGTCACGCCGGGCTCGCTCGGCGAAGGGCCCGACGAATGATGCGGATCGCCTGATGGCGTCCGGCTCCTATCTCGACGAGGCGCGCAATGCCGCGCTCGCTTTCGGCGACAGCCTGCTCGGGCTGGCGCGGCCGCGCCTGCGCATCGGCGTCACCGGCCTGTCGCGCTCAGGGAAAACGGTCTTCACGACCGCGCTGATCCAGAACCTGGTCGAGGGCGCCAAGCTGCCGGTGCTGAAAGCTTCGGCGGAAGGGCGGATCGCCCGTGTCCGGCTGGTGCCGCAGCCCGATCCCGAGATACCGCGCTTTCCCTATGAGGCGCATCGCGCCGCACTCTCGGGACCGGATCGGCGCTGGCCGGAATCGACGCGCCGCATCTCGGAGCTTCGGATCGAGATCGATTACGAGCGCGCCGAGGGCTGGTTCAAGGGACCGGCGACGCTGACCCTCGATATCGTCGACTATCCCGGCGAATGGCTGCTCGATCTCGCGCTGATCGGGCAGGACTATGCCAACTGGTCGGCGCAGGCGGTGGCGGATGCGCGCAAGGCGCACCGGCTCGCCATCGCAGCGCCCTGGCTCGACGATCTCGGGCAGCGCGATCCGGCCGGGCCAGCGGACGAACTCGCGGCGGAAGCGGCGAGCGACGTGTTCAAGGCCTATCTCGCCGCCCTGCGCGCCGATCCGGAGTCGGTGGCGGTGACCCCGCCCGGGCGCTTCCTGATGCCGGGCGATCTCGAGGGCTCGCCGGCCCTGACCTTCGCGCCGCTCGATCTGCCGCCGGGCGTGCAGCCGCAGCCCGGCACGCTCGCCGGACTGATGGCCGAGCGCTTCGAAGCCTATAAGCGCATCGTGGTCGGGCCGTTCTTTCGCGAGCATTTCGCAAGGCTCGACCGGCAGATCGTGCTGGTCGACGCGCTGGCGGCGCTCGATGCCGGTCCGGCTGCGCTGGCCGACCTCGAAACCGCGCTCGGCCAGGCGCTCTCGGCCTTCGCCGTCGGCCGCAACAGCCTGTTGTCGAGCCTGTTCGCGCCGCGGATCGAGAAGGTGCTGTTCGCCGCGACCAAGGCCGATCATCTGCACCATACCAGCCACGACCGGCTCGCCGGGGTGATGTCGCATCTGGTCGCCCGGGCCGCTGCGCAGGCGCAAGGGGCGGGGGCCAAGGTCGAGGCGATGGCCTTCGCCGCGATACGCGCCACCCGCGAGGTCCGCATCCGCGAGGGCCGCGAGGAGCTGCCCGCGATTGCCGGCGTGCCCGAGGCCGGCGAAATGGTCGATGGCGAGGTCTTCGATGGTCAGACGGAAGCGGCGATCTTCCCTGGCGACCTGCCGGAGCGGCCCGGCGCGATCTTCGATTCCAGCGCGCCGCGCTGGCATGTCAGAGCGCCGCGTTTCCGGCCGCCTCTGGTCAAGCCGGATGCCGGTGGGCGCCTTGCACCGCCGCCGCAGATCCGCCTCGACCGCGCGCTCGAATTCCTGATCGGCGACAGGCTGGCGTGAAGGAGGGCTCAGCATGAGCAAGGCGCCGCGCGCGATCCGCCTCGACCCGCAGGACAGCTCCTCCGACGATGCCGTCTTTGGCGGGCGCGGCGATGTCGCCGTCGTGCCGGAGGTCGAGCCGATCGAGCCGGAAGCCGCTCCGGTTCCGCAGCCGAGGCGTCGCCGCTTCAGCTGGGGCAGCCTGTTCGTCGCGGCGCTGTCGGGGCTGCTGGCGCTCTCCGTCACGGTCTGGGCGGAGCAGACGATTCGTTGGCTGCTCGCCCTCAATCCGGCCGTCGGCATCGCGGCGCTGGTCTGCGCCGGCGTTGCGGCTCTGGCGCTGTTGGTCATGCTGCTGCGCGTGCTGCGCGACATCCTGCGCGAGCGGCGGGTCGAGGCGCTGCGCGAGCGCGCCGTCGCGGCGCTCTCCGAGAGCGATCTCGCCAAGGCGCGCACCGTCGCGACAGAACTCGACAAGCTCTATGCCGGCCGGCCCGAGACGGCGAAGGGCAGGGCGGAGCTGACCCTACATACGCCACAGCTGCTCGCTGCCCGCGACCTGCTCACCGTTGCCGAGCGCAGCCTGCTCGCACCGCTGGATGCGCTCGCGCAGGCACAAGTGGCGCAGGCGGCGCGGCGGGTCTCGCTGGTCACTGCGGTCAGCCCGCGGGCGCTGGTCGACGTCGTCTTCGTGCTCGTCGCCTGTGCCCGGCTGCTGCGGACGATCGCGACGATCTATGCCGGCCGGCCCGGGACGCTCGGGCTGTTCAGATTGGCGCGGCAGGTGCTCGGCCATCTCGTCGTCACCGGCGGCATGGCGGCGGGCGATGCAGTGATCCAGCAGGTGCTCGGCCAGGGGCTGGCGGCGCGGCTTTCGGCGAAGCTCGGCGAGGGCGTGCTCAACGGATTGCTGACCGCCCGGATCGGGCTCGCGGCCATCGCGGTCTGCCGGCCGCTGCCCTTTATCGAGGAGACGCCGCCGGGACTGTCTGATGTCGCCGGCGATCTCTCCGGCTGGGGCGGCAAGGACAGTTGAGCCCGGCAGAATTTGCCGGTAGCGGACGAATCTGCCCGGTCGGAATCGTCCGGAAACCTTTCGAAAACCATCCAAGCTCTTGAAATATCTCAGGCATGGCCGTGGCACAGGCCGTGCAAACTCAGCCTCGGTTCGACATGCCGCCCATGGGGGGCGCTGTCCAGGTCAGGTGACCAGGTGAGGTTGCGATGGGTGTTTTCAGTGCGCTGACGACGGCGGTGACGGGCATGCAGGCCCAGTCCTATGCCCTCGAGAATATCTCCGGCAACATCGCGAACTCGCGCACCGCCGGCTTCAAGCGGGTCGATACCAGCTTCTCCGACCTGGTGCCGGATTCGGCGCTGAACCGGCAGGTCGCCGGCTCGGTCGCCTCCTATAGCCGCGCCACCAACACGATCCAGGGCGACCTCAACGCGACGCGTATCGACACCAACGCCGCGATCAATGGCGACGGCTTCTTCGTCGTCGATCAGCGCAAGAGCGGCGTCGGGGCTTCGACCCAATTCTCCAACAGCAATCTCTATACCCGCCGCGGCGATTTCGACTTCGACGCTGACGGCTACCTCGTCAATGGCGCCGGCTACTACCTCAAGGGCCAGAAGATCGACCCCGTCACCGGCCAGATTATCGGCAGCCAGCCCGATGTGCTGCGCATCACCAAGGATCAGTTCCCGGCCAAGGCGACGACCCAGATCGAATACAGCGCCAACATCCCGGCCTATCCGAAGACGAACAGCGCCGTTTCGACGACACCCGGCTCCGAGCTCCTGAATGCAGGTACGGGCTTCGGCACCAACCCCAGCACGACCGCGTCGGGCGGTACCGGCACGGTGGTGGGCAGCGACCTGACCACCTTCCTCAACCGCTCGATCCCCGGCGGCTCGGTCACGGTCTACGATACGCTCGGCAAGGCAACCAGCGTCGAGCTGCGCTGGGCCAAGGTCAGCAATGCCGCTGGCGCCACCCCCGACACCTGGAACCTGTTCATCGCCGAAAACACCGGCGCGACCGGTGCGACCGTCGCCTACCGCAACGTCAACACTGACATCACCTTCGACAACACCGGCAAGATGACGGCGCCGGCCAGCGGCAACATCACAATCCCGCCCATGACCATCGGCGGAAACGCCATCTCGCCCGCCACCGCGCCAATCAGCATCGTCACCAACGGCACCAGCCTGACCCAGAACGGCGATACCAGCGGCCAGATCGACGCCCGCAGCATCCGCCAGAACGGCTACACCGCCGGCACGCTCGACCGGGTCTCGATCTCGAACGAGGGCCAGGTGATCGGTACCTTCAGCAACGGCCAGGTCGTGCCGCTGGCGCAGATCGCGGTCGCCCGCTTCAACGCAGGCAATGCGCTGAAGCGTCTCGATGGCGGCGCCTTCGAGGAGACGATCGAGTCGGGCGCTCCGATCGTCGGCCTCGGCACCGCGGCGCTGATCGGCGGCAATGTCGAGCAGTCCAACACCGACATCGCCGACGAGTTCTCGAAGATGATCGTCACCCAGCAGGCCTATTCGGCCAACACCAAGGTGATCTCGACGGCGCAGGAGATGCTGCGCGACGTCTTCAACATCATCCGCTGAGCGCTGAAAGCAGCCTGGCCTGACGGCCCAGAAGGGCCGGGCCAAAGAACAAGAGCCAAAGACGACAGGAGTTGACGATGGGTCTCAACACCGCACTCGGCACTTCGATTTCCGGGCTGAACAGCGCCCAGATCGGCATCGGCGTCGTCTCGCAGAACGTCGCCAATGCCGGCACGCCGGGCTATGTCCGGCGCAATGTCTCGAGCGTCGACTCGATCAGCGGCGGCACTGTCGGGGTCAGCAATCCCAACGTCCAGCGGCTGCTCGACCGCATCGTCCAGCACCAGCTTCTGCAGGAGAGCTCGGGCGCGTCCTATACCTCGACCCGCGCCCAGGTCTTCGCCAATCTCGACCAGCTCTATGGTGCTCCTGGCAGCAAGACGGCGCTGGACTCGATGTACAGCACCTTCACCAATTCGTTGCAGGCGCTGCAGAACGACCCGTCCTCCTACACCAACCGCACCGCCGTGCTCGATGCGGCGAGCCAGCTCGCCAACCGGCTGCGCGGGCTGTCGGATGGCGTCCAGCAGCAGCGCTCACAGGCCGAGGCCGGCATCGGCTCGGGGGTCACACGCGTCAACGAGCTGCTCGACCAGCTGACCAACGTCAATGCGCGGATCGTCAACGCCCAGCAGACCTCTGGCACGGCGGATCTGCGCGACCAGCGCGACCGCATCGTTTCCGAGCTCTCGCAATACGTCGAGATCCGCACCGACGAGCGGCCGAACGGCTCGCTCAGCATCACCACCGCCTCGGGGACGCAGCTCTTCGACGGCCGCCCGACGGTCAAGTTCGAGGTCGACGCGCGCGCCAATATCGGGCCGCAATCGCAATGGAGCAGCGACCCGACCAAGCGGACTGTCGGCACGATCGTCGCCCGAGACCTGAACGGCAACGCCTTCGACGCGATCGCCAACAACACCTTCCGCTCCGGCGAGATCGGTGCGCTGGTCGAACTGCGCGACAAGACGCTGGTGAAGGCACAGGCGCAGCTCGACGAGATCGCCGCCCAGCTCTCCAGCGCGCTGTCGGATCGCGAGATTGCCGGCACAGCGGTCACGGCCGGCGGCTTCAACGGCTTCGACGTCGACCTCAGCGGGCTGGCTGCCGGCAATTCGGTGACGCTGGACTACAAGATCCCGCCCAGCGGGCAGACGCAGCGCTTCACCTTCGTGCGCGTCGACTCGGCGACGTCGCTGCCCTTGCCCGCCTCGGCCCAGGGCGATGCCAACAACCGCGTCATCGGCATCGACTTCTCCGGCGGCCCGGCCTCGGTCGCGACGCAGATCCAGGCAGCCGTCGGCGCCGGCTTCACCGTGTCCAACACCGGTTCGACGCTGCGCGTGGTCGGCAGCGCGACGCGCGACGTCGCCGGACTGACCGCGCGCCCGACCCAGACCTCGCTGACCGGCGGCACGGCCGAGATGCCGTTCTTCGTCGATGCCGGGCGCAACAATGCCGCCTATACCGGCTCCTATGAGGGTGGGGCGCAGGCGGTTGGCTTCGCCTCGCGCATCGCCGTCAATCCGGATCTGGTCGCCGACCGCTCGCGGCTCGTCATCTACAATACCAGCCCGGCGACGCCGCAGGGCGACGTGACCCGGCCGAAATTCCTCTACGACCGGCTGACCTCGAGCCAGCGCAGCTTCACCAATGCGACCGGCTTCGACGGCTCGACCGCGACCTCGACCGGCACGGTTTCCAGCCTGGTCCAGCGCGTCGTCGCCGGGCAGGGCCAGGCGAGCGAGCAGGCCAAGCGCCTCGACGAGGGTCAGCAGGTCGCCTTCTCCTCGGTGCAAAGCCGTTTCCTCGAGGACACCAAGGTCAATGTCGATCAGGAAATGTCGACGCTGATCGAGTTGCAGAGCGCCTACGCCGCCAACGCACGCGTCATCTCCACCGTCAAGGAGTTGCTCGACGTGCTGATGAGACTGTGAGGAGATAGTCGATGACCATCACCCCGACCGGTACCGGCGCCTACCGCCTCGCCAATCCCAACCAGTTCGTCTCGATGCGCGGCCAGCTCGAGGATCTGCAGCGGCAGCTCGCGACGCAGAAGAAGTCGCAGACCTTTGCCGGCCTCGGCATGGATCGCGGCACCAGCCTCGACCTCAACAACAAGCTCTCGACGCTCGACGGCTATCTGACCGGCATCCAGCGCTCGGACGTCAATCTCAAGCTGATGACCAAGGCGGTCGAGAATTTCACCAAGCTCGCCGGCGAGACACGGGCCGATGCCCGGCCGGACAGCTATGTCGAGACCTCGACCGGGCGCACCTCGCCGCAGGTGCTGGCCGAGGAAAAGTTCAAGCAGACGCTCGATCTGCTGAATTCGCAGGTGAATGGCCGCTACCTGTTTTCTGGCCGCACCTCCGATGTCGAGCCGGTGGTGGACTATTCGCTGATCATGGATGGCGATGCCACTCATGCCGGCCTGAAGCAGCTGATCTCCGAGCGCAAGCAGGCCGATATCGGCGCCGGCGGCATGGGCCGGCTCGTCACCGGCGGCGCCGGCACCAACGCGACGATCGCCGAGGAGGCGGCCGGACTGCCCTATGGCTTCAAGCTGACCGGCGCCTCCAGCAGCACCGCGGCGATGACCACGGCCTATAATGCCGGGCCGCCGGCCGATATCGCCGTCAATGTCGCCGCGCAGCCGCAACCGGGCGATACGTTGAAATTTGCGCTGAAGCTGCCCGACGGGACGACAGAGGAAATCACCCTGACGGCGCGTGCAGCGGGCACGACTGGCGACCCGGCCGAAGGCTTCGTCATCGGGGCGGACGCCAATGCGACCGCCGCGAACCTGCGGACTGCGATCGGCGCGGCACTGTCGCGTGAGGCGAAGACCTCACTGTCGGCGGCGTCGGCCCAGGTCGCAGCCAAGGATTTCTTCGCGGGCAGCAAGAGCAATCCGCCGCTCCGGGTGCCCGGACCGCCCTTCGACACCGCAACCGCTGCGCCGGCGCCGGGGACGGCCGCCAATACGGTGATCTGGTATCAGGGCGATGATGCCGCCGGCTCCGCCAGGGCGACGTCGAACGTCCAGGTCGACCAGGGCCAGCAAGTGGCGGCAGGCGCCCGCGCCAACGAAGAAGCCTTCCGCACCGGACTGGCGCAGTTCGCGATCATGGCGGCCGAGACCTTCCCGGCGAGCGATCCGAATTCGAAGCTGGCCTACGGTGCGATGACCGAGCGCGTGCGCAGCACCATCGGCTTCCCGACCGGGACGCAGGCGCCGTCTGAGATCATCGTCGAGCTCGGCTCGGCCCAGACCGCGATGGCGCAGGCCAAGGAGCGGCACACCGCGACCAAGGACTATCTGAGCACGACGCTCTCGGGCGTCGAGGACATCACCAAGGAGGAGGTGGCGATGCAGATCCTGGCGCTGCAGACCACTCTGCAGGCGAGCTACCAGACCACCTCCATGCTGCAGCAACTGCGCCTGACGAATTATCTCTGAGGCCGTTGCCCAGGGCCCCGAAACAGGAAACGGCCCGGATCGCTCCGGGCCGTTTTCTTTCGTGTTCCGAATTGTCGCCCGGGGGCGCTCAGCGGCCCCGCAGGCCGGCGGCGATGTCGCGGTTGATGTTGACGAGGATGCCGATCGCGGCCGGCTCCGGCGCCGCGGCGATCTGGAACGTCCGGTTGAAGATGAAGTTCGCGAGGCCGAGGATGTTGCGCTTGATCTCGACGGGCAGCGGGTTGTCCTCGGCGATCACCGCCGAGACCAGAAGGGTCCAGAGCTTGCGGTTATAGGCCAGGGCTGCGTCGAGTTCGCCGGAACGGGCGGCCCAGTCATCGACGATCATCTGGAGACGGGCGCCCGCCTTGAGCAGCAGGCCGGCTTCGAGTTCACGCGGTGACTGGACGTTCTGTGCCGTCTTCGACGCCGCGGCGTAGGCATTAAACCCGCTTTGCATGCTCGAGCAGTTCCGCCTCGTAAGAGATCAGCTTCTTGGCAGCCTTGAGAGCTTTGTAGAGCTCACCGCTTAAGATGCAGTTATTGATTTCGGACATATGCGGCAAAGCGCTTGGCGCGGCCTGCATGAAGTCGCGCACGAGCTGGAAGTAGACCTCATGCTCCGCCGTCGGATCGCCGGCGAGATACATCAGCTGGATCGCGAGGTAGATCTTCTTGGCTGGCGTGTCGGCGCTGGCCGCGGTGAGGATGTCCTTCTCGCGCAGGATCGGCGCCTCGCCCTCGATGAAGAAGCGCGTGCGCTGCTCGTCGTTGCGGATGACGACCGAGCCGATGATGATGCGCTCGTTCGGCTTGAGCTCGACCTTGAGGGCCATGTCTATCCCGCCTTCTGGCTAGGCATCGGACCGAAACGTGGAGTCCACTTTTCGAAAGAATCCGATGCGGCAACAATATGTAGATCGTCGTGACCGCGTCCGTCCGGACGCGCGATGATCGACGAGGGGAGAGGCGTCAGCCGAACAGGCGCAGCACGCCCTGGTCGGCCTGGTTGGCGAGCGAGAGGGCGGTCTGCGAGAGCTGCTGGCGCGTGTTGAGCGCGAGCAGGCTGGCGCCCTCCTCGTTCGGATCGGCCAGGACGAGGTTGCCCGCGCCGGTGATCAGGACGTTGGAGAGTTCCTTGGTGAAGTCCTGGCGGGCCTGGGCGACCGAGAGGTTCGAGCCGAGCGTCGAGGCCAGCGACTTCAGCGAGCTCAGTGAGCTCGTCAGCGCGGCGGTCGCCTTCTCAAGATCCATGTCGTTCTGGAAGTTGATGAAGCCGGCGAGCTGCGTGTTGATCGCGCGCGGGATGCCGAGATTGTCAGAGGTGATGTTCGAACCCTGGATGTCGAGCTTGGTCTGGTTGCGGCCGGTCTTCTCATTGAAGACGATCGAGAGGCGGTCGCCCGAGAGCAGGTTGATGCCGTTATAGCTCGAATCCTTGGCGAGATCGTCGATCTTGTCGCGCAGGTCGTTGAACTGGTCGATCAGGTTCGAGCGCACTGCCGAGGTGATGTTCGACGAGGTGATGGTCGAAGTGGCCACATCAGCGTCGCCGGCGGCGAAGTTGATCGCGGCGTTGCTGTTGGTGCCGGCGACCTGCGCCGCGGTGATGGCGGCCGGGCCGGCGTTGCCGACGCCGAAGCCGAATTCGACGGTCTGGGAGCCCTTGCCCTTGACGTTGAGTTGGCCCTTCTCGTCGACGAATGCCGTGACGAGGCCCGACTTGTTGATCTCGTTGACGATGTCGCGAACCGTAGTCGTCGCCGTCAGCGCGAAGCTCGCCTCATAGGTGTCCGAGCCGACGGTGATCGAGAAGGCGGCATTGGTGTTTGTGGTCGTGTTGATGCCGAGATGACCGGGCGAGGTGGCGGTCGCTGCTGCGGGAGCGGCCGCTCCGGGCGCCCCGATCAGCTTGTCGAGTGCCACATCCTTCAAGCTTTTGCTGGTCACCGCGGTTTCGGCGGCGTTCGCCAGGGCGCCGCCGGCCTTGGTCGGGCGGTTCTGGGCCGCGTCGGCCTGAGCCTGTTTCACCGTGGACTGCAGTGACTGGACCAGCTTGGTGATGCCGTCGATGCCCTTGGATGCAGCCTGAATGGTCTGGATGCCATTCGAGATGCCGTCGAGCAGGCCGGTGAGCTGACTGGATCGATCGTTCAGCGAAACGGAGGTGAAGTAATTGACCGGGTTGTCGATCGCGGAGTTGACCTTGCGGCCGGTCGCGAGGCGGTTCTGGATCACGCCCTGCTGAGCCGTGGTCTGCTGAAGGGTCAGCAGGTTGTTGCGGACGCCGTTCGACAGGATGGTGTTGGCCATTTCAGGTCCCTCAGACAGCGCACTTCGGCGCTCAGCCAGCTTGCTCGGGACCGACAATCCTTTGTTAAGGCTAATAAACGGTTAATGGCGCCGACAGGCGCAAACGAAAAGCGGCGGAGCCATGGGCTCCGCCGCTCTTTTGCTTCGTCCCGCGTTCTGCGGGATGATCCGCTCCTGCGGACCGAAGATCAGCCGAGGAGACGCAGGACGCCCTGGTCAGCCTGGTTGGCGAGCGAGAGCGCCTGCTGCGAGAGCTGCTGACGGGTCTGCAGCGCGAGCAGGGAGGCGGCTTCCTGGTTGAGGTCGGCGTTGACGAGGCTGTCGGCGCCGGTGGTCAGGACGTTCGCCATGTCCTTGGTGAAGTCCTGCCGGGTCTGGACGACCGAGAGGTTGGCGCCGAAGGTCGAGGAGAGCGACTTCAGCGAGGTCAGCGCGCCGGTCAGCGACTTGGTGGCGGCTTCCAGATCGGAGTCGTTCTGGAAGTTGACGGAGCCGGCGAGCTGGGTGTTGCCAGCCTTGACGAGGCCGAGGTTGTCGGAGGTCAGCTGGGTGCCCTGCACGTCAAGCTTGGTCTGGTTCTTGCCGGTCTTCTCGTTGAAGACGACCGACAGACGGTCACCGCCGAGCAGGTTGATGCCGTTGAAGCCGGCATCCTTGGCGAGATCGTCGATCTTGTTGCGCAGGTCGTTGTACTGGTCGATCAGGTTCGAGCGAACTGCCGAGGTGACGGTCGGGCCCTTGATCGCGGTCGCTGCGACGGCGTCAGCGGGGAGGAAGTTGATTGCTGCGTTGCTCGTTCCGGTCTGAGCAGCAGTGATGGCAGCGGCGCCGCCTGCAGCGGCGCCGACGCCGAATTCGAGATCCTCCGAGCCGGTGCCCTTGACGTTGAGCTGGCCCTTCTCGTCGACGAAGGCGGTGGCGATGCCCGACTTGTTGATCTCATTGACGAGATCGCGCACCGTCGCACCCGCTGCGGCGAACGACGCCTCATAGGTGGTGGAGCCGGCCGTCAACGAGATGCCGATATCCGTGTTGGCGACGAGGATGCCGAGGTCGCCGGCGCTGGTCGCCGTCGCGGTGTCCGCACCGACCGCGCCGACGGCGCTGTCGGCCAAGCGCTTGTCGAGAGCGATGTCCTTGAGGCTCTTGCTGGTGAGGGCGACTTCAGCCTGGGTGGCGAGAGCGCCACCGGCCTTGGTCGGGCGGTTCTGAGCCGCATCGGCCTGGGCCTGCTTGACCGTCGACTGCAGCGAGCTGACCAGCTTGGTGATGCCGTCGATGCCCTTGGAGGCAGCCTGAATGGTCTGGATGCCGTTCGAGATGCCGTCGAGCAGGCCGGTGAGCTGGCTCGAGCGATCATTCAGCGAAGCGGCGGTGAAGAAGTTGACCGGGCTGTCGATCGCGGAGTTGACCTTCTTGCCGGTGGCGAGACGGTTCTGGATCTGCGAGGACTGAGCGGCGGTCGACTGCAGCGTCGAGAGGTTGTTGCGGACGCCGGCAGAGAGAGAAACGGCCATAATTCGATACCTTCCTGGTATGGTGCCTTCTGGCAGCGCGACCATTCTGGCCGCGACCGAGAGACCATGGGGCCGATCCCGTAACGAGTGGTAAATCCGAGCCCGCGAATTGCTCGGAAATTGGGCGAAGTCCCGACGTGGTTAATGGATGTGGAACAGCGCGCGCGTGGTGGAGATCCGGGCTCCCCGCAAACGAAAAGCGGCGGAGCCATGGGCTCCGCCGCTCTTTTGCTTCGTCCCGCGTTCTGCGGGTGATCCGCTCCTGCGGACCGAAGATCAGCCGAGGAGACGCAGGACGCCCTGGTCGGCCTGGTTGGCGAGGGAGAGCGCCTGCTGCGAGAGCTGCTGACGGGTCTGCAGCGCGAGCAGGGAGGCGGCTTCCTGGTTGAGGTCGGCGTTGACGAGGTTGTCGGCGCCGCTGGTCAGGACGTTCGCCATGTCCTTGGTGAAGTCCTGCCGGGTCTGGACGACCGAGAGGCTCGCACCGAAGGTCGAGGAGAGCGACTTCAGCGAGGTCAGCGCGCCGGTCAGCGACTTGGTCGCGGCTTCCAGATCGGAGTCGTTCTGGAAGTTGACGGAGCCGGCGAGCTGGGTGTTGCCAGCCTGGATGATGCCGAGGTTGTCGGAGTTCAGCTGGGTGCCCTGCACGTCGAGCTTGGTCTGGTTCTTGCCGGTCTTCTCGTTGAAGACGACCGACAGACGGTCACCGCCGAGCAGGTTGATGCCGTTGAAGCCGGCATCCTTGGCGAGATCGTCGATCTTGTTGCGCAGGTCGTTGTACTGGTCGATCAGGTTCGAGCGCGTGGCCGACGTGATGGACTGGCCCTTGATGCCGGTACCCGCCACGTTGTCCGTCGCCAGGAAATTGATCTTGGCGTTGCTGTTGCCGGCACCGGCGGCGGCGGCCTGCGAGGTCGTGGCGTCAGTGCCGACGCCGAAGCCGAACTGGACTTCTTCCGAGCCGGTGCCCTTGATGTTGAGCTGGCCCTTCTCGTCGACGAAGGCGGTGGCGACACCCGACTTGTTGATCTCGTTGACGAGATCGCGAACCGTCGTGGTGGTGGCGTCGAAGCTCGCAGTGTAGGTCGTGGAGCCCGACTTCAGGAACACGGCAGCCGTGTTGTTGGTCGTCGTGTCGATGCCGATGTCACCGGCCGAGGTGGCGGTGGCAGCGTCAGCAACGGCATCCGCGCCGCCGATCTTCTTGTCGAGGGCGATGTCCTTCAGGCTCTTGCTGGTGGCGGTGACTTCCGCCGCGTTCGCCAGAGCCCCGCCGGCCTTGGTCGGGCGGTTCTGAGCCGCATCGGCCTGGGCCTGCTTGATCGTCGACTGCAGCGAACCGACGAGCTTGGTGATGCCGTCGATGCCCTTGGAGGCAGCCTGGATGGTCTGAATGCCGTTCGAGATGCCGTCGAGCAGGCCGGTGAGCTGGCTCGAGCGATCATTCAGCGAGGCGGCAGTGAAGAAGTTGACCGGGCTGTCGATCGCGGAGTTGACCTTCTTGCCGGTGGCGAGACGGTTCTGGATCTGCGAGGACTGGGCAGCGGTCGATTGCAGCGTCGCAAGGTTATTGCGAACGCCGGCAGAGAGAGAGACGGCCATTTTATAATACCTTCCTGGTATGGTGCCTTCTGGCGTCGAGACCGTTCTGGCCGCGACCGAGCGAGAATGCGGCCGATTTCGTAATGAGGGATGAATCCAAGCCGGCGAATTGCCCATGATTTGGGCGAAGTCGCGAACTAGTTAACGAGCGTAAAATATTGCTGCGCCGAGGCTGCTGCAGCCTGGCTTTGCCTGCACGAACGAAAAACGCCGCCGGCGAAGGCCGGCGGCGTCAAGAGGAGAGGGCGGTCGGCAGGCTCAGGCGAGCCGCTCGACCTCGTGGCTGCGAGGAGCTTCCGCCTCACGGTTGCGCTCGATGATCTCGCGCGACCAGATGCGCAGCTTCAACAGCGTCTCGTCTGGGAGCTGCTCGACCACTTCGCCGGTGTCGCGATTGGTCTTGCGCAGGATGACGCTGCGCGTCTTCGGCTCGATGTCGAGACGCCGCTCGATCACGTCGCGCAATTCCTGCTGGCGGCGCTGCTCGTCGAAGCGGCGCTGCTGGGTCGCCTCGTCCTGCGTGCTCTGCTGGCGCTGCGCATCGGAGCGACGCTCTTCGGCACGGGCGCGGATGTCGAGCTGGACCGGCTCGCCGGCCGCAACCGAGCGCACGGTCTTCTCCGGGGGGAGCTCGACCGGCGTCGCGCCGTTCTGGACGGAAATATCGGTGCGTATCGTCGCCTGGACGGCACCGGTCGCGAACGTCTTGGGTGTCGCGCCGAAATCCATTCTGGACTCCTCTCGCAAAGGCGGACTTCTTCCAAGCCTGCGAAGATGCGGCAGAGAGTTGAATCTGCCGTTAGAGAAATTGGTAAATTGCAATGCGTTTTGCGCATTTCCTGCGCTTCGACAGCGTTAATGCGGCTTAGGTCGAGTCTCGGCTCAGATTAACCATGCAGTTGTCGACCTGCGGTGAGTTCCTGATCTGGATGTGCCGCAAGTGCTCGGGTGTTTCTTCTTACGGGCGCAGGTCTCACAGACTCTTCGAAATCACCAGCGGGCCGGCATTGGGCCGGGCGAAGACTCCGGCACCGACGGTCGCGGTCGGTCCGTAGCCGGGCGCCCTGTTCTGCTTGTTGGTGTCGACGGCCAGGTCACGCATGATCGATTCCGAGATCGCCCGCGCCGTCGCCAGCACGGTCTGGTTGAGGTCGATCAGCTCCTGGAAGGCGAGATGGGCGCTCTTCAGGCGCTTGACCCTCTCCGGGGCGAAGCGGGCGAGCGCGACCGCGTTCAGTTTCACCTGCTCGACGCCCTTCATATAGACGCCGGCGAGCTCGGCCTTGCGCGCCTCGCGCTCCATCGCATCCTTGAGGCGCCCGGCCTTGACCAGCCCGGTCTCCTCGCCGACGACATGGGAGAGCGCGCTCAGCGTCTCCATCACGGTCTCGATCAGGCGTTCTGCCTCGCCGGCGTTCGAGACGCGCGGGCGTTCGTCGACGACGCGCATCCGCTCAAGCATTGCCGGCTCCCGCCGAGGTGCTGGCCGACTTGCCGGCCGAAGCCTGGACCTGGATCAGGTCGCGCATGATCTGGTCGGAGAGGCCGACGCCGCCGGATTTCTGGATCTGCTTGGCATATTCCTGCGTCAGCATCGAACGCCAGACGTCGCCGCCGGTGCCGTTCTCGCCGAGCGGGCCTTCGGTCCCGCTCGAGCTCATCATGGTCTGGGTGAAGTTCTCGAGGAAGACGGTCTCGAAATCGTCGGCGGTCTTCTTCGCCTTGGTGTTCTGCGTGGAGCTGAGCGCGTCGGCGATGCCGCCGGCCAGCTTGGTGGCGGCGCCGATGGCGAGCTTGGCGGCAGGAGCGGCGAGGAGGGCACTCATTACATTACCTCGATGTCGGCTTGCAGCGCGCCGGCTGCCTTGATGGCTTGCAGGATGGAGAGCAGGTCGCGCGGGCCGATGCCGAGCGCATTCAGCCCGTCGACCAGCTCGCGCAGAGTGACGCTCTCCTTGACGAGGGCGAGCTTGTTGTTGCCCTCGGTGTCGACCTTGACGTTGCTGCGCGGGACGACGACGGTCCGGCCGTTACCGAACTCGTTGGGCTGGCTGACCTGCGGCTCCTCCGAGATCGTCACCGTCAGGTTGCCCTGGGCGACGGCGACGGTGGAGACGCGGACATCCTTGCCCATCACGATGATGCCGGAACGCTCGTCGATGACGACGCGGGCACCCTGATCGGGCTCGACCCGGAGCTGCTCGATATCGGTGAGCAGGCGGATCATGTTGCCCTGGAAGCGCGGCGGGATCTGCAGCGCCACGGTCGACGGGTCGGTCGGCTCGGCCGAGTCGCCGCCGATGAAGTCGTTGATCGCGGCGGCGATGCGGCGGGCGGTGGTGAGGTCGGGATTGCGCAGCGACAGGCGCAGCGTCTTCAGCTTGTTCAGGGCGAAGTCGATCTCGCGCTCGACCAGGCCGCCATTGGCGATGCGCCCGACGGTCGGCACGCCGCGGGTGATCTTGGCGGCGTCCGCCTCGGCCGAGAAGCCAGCGATCGCCACCGGGCCCTGCGAGACGGCGTAGACCTCGCCATCGGCGCCGAGCAGCGGGGTCGCGAGCAGCGTACCGCCCTGCAGCGACTTGGCATCGCCCAGCGCCGAGACGGTGACGTCGAGGCGCGTGCCCTGGACGGCGAAAGGCGGCAGATTGGCTGTGATCATCACCGCCGCGACATTGGCGGTGCGCATGCTGGCGCCGCGGGTGTTGACGCCGAGGCGCTCCAGCATCGCCTGCAGCGACTGCTTGGTGAACGGCGCGTTGTTGAGTGTGTCGCCGGTGCCGTTGAGGCCGACGACGATGCCGTAGCCGAGGATCTGGTTGCTGCGCACGCCCTCGATCGAGGCGAGGTCCTTGATGCGCGAGAGCGCGGTGCCCATGCCGCCGCTGCCGGCGAAGGCGGTACGCGAGACGCCGGCCTCGGCCGCGCCGTTGCGCGTCGGAGCGTGGCTGCTGACGCCATTGCCGCCACGGCTCGGCGGGGCCGCCGGAGCAAGATCAGCCGCCATCGCGGCGCCGGCCAGCAGCAAGGCTGCGAGCGGCGTCAGCAAATGGTGGAGGCGGAAGGGGCGAGGCATTTGGCACCGGTTGAATCTGATGTCGCCACGCCGTTGCGAAGAGCGTGCCAATTCGAGAGAAAGCGAAAACGCTTTTTAATCAGGATTTTAGAGATGAGCGGCCTGATTGCTCAGGGAAGGGTGGCCGGTGCAAAGCTGCCGCCCCGGCAAATCCTGCCGGGTGGTTTACCGCTCGTTAACCACGTTGCCGGCACAAGGAAGTGGGTCGGGCAGCGTTCGTGCAGCGCCTTTTCAGGCCGACCTTGCGAGAGCGTGATGATCCGCATCGACCAGCGCAGCCCGATCTCCTCGACCACGTCGACCAGTCGCAGCGGCACGACCGGCGGCTCGAACTTCCGCCTGCCGGCGCGCGAGAGCGCTGGTGCAGCACAGGGCGGGGCCGTCAGCCATGCCGGCTCGCTCGACGGGCTGCTCGCGGTTCAGGCCGAGGAGGACGGGCAGGAGCGCAAGCGGCGCCAGGCCCGGCGCGGCCACGATCTGCTCGACGGGCTCGACCGGCTCAAGGCTGCCCTGCTTTCCGGGCGCGTCTCGCCGGCCGAACTCGAGCGGCTGAAGGCGATGCTGTCAGCGCGGCGTGAGGCGACCGACGATCCGCGCCTCGACGAGGTCCTCGCCCATATCGAATTGCGCGCCGCAGTCGAGCTGGCGAAGCTCGGGCGCTGACGCCGGCGCAGGGCGCCTTCAAAAAAGCCGAAACACAGTCATGCATCTCCGCGTTTGCCGGGGCGTTCCAGCACGTCGGAGTTGCAGCCTATGGATATCGTCTGGATCGGCCCGCGCGCGGCCCGCATCGTATTGATGGCGTGGCTGGGACTACTCCCAGCCGCCTTGGCGCCCAGCCCTGCCCAAGCGCAGAGCCGTGGGGCAGAGCGCTTCGAGAAGGCCGGCCCTTACGAGGTCGGCACGATCGAAAAGCCGCTGTGCTGCGACAGCAAAGGCAACGGCGTCGAGGTCTACCTGCCGCGTGCAAGACGTGCCGGCGAGATCTTCCCGATCGTGACCTGGGGCAACGGCACTTGGGCAAAGCCGGAGAAGTACGCCTTCCTGCTGCGGCATCTGGCGTCCTGGGGGATAATCGTGGTCGCGACGCGCGATTCCAGTGTCGGCACCGGCGAAACGCTGCTCGATGCGCTCGCACTGCTCGAGCGGAGCGAACTGGCGCCGCTGGCGGATCGCAGGCGCATCGCTGCGATCGGGCATTCGCAGGGCGCTTCGGGCGCCTTCAACGCGACAGCGGCGACGTCTTCGCAGATTGGCACCACCATCCTGATCGACCTGCCTGGCCGCCGCCTGTGCAACAAAGAACATTGCGCGGCGATCCCGACGGGTCTGCAGGAGAAGCAATCGATCCTGTTCCTGTCCGGCGAGAACGACCCGCTGTCGTCGCCCGAGATGATCGACGGCTATTTCAGCGAGGTTCCGGCCGGGCGCCTGCGCGCCAAGGCTGCGGTGGCCGGCGCCGATCACAACGACATCCAGGGCCAGCCGGGCTGCCAGCTCTTCGCCATCGGGTGCCGGACCGGCATCGGCGCCTTCCTGCCCTATGTCACCGCCTGGCTGCGCTGGCAGCTCGCAAGCGACAAGGCGGCAGCGGCTGTCTTTACTGGAAAGGCCGCGCCGTTCGTGCGTGATCCGCAGCTGATCGACGCGGTGATCGGCCGTTGAGGGCTGATTTGCAGAGCGGCCCGATCAGCGGATGAACTGGTCGGCGTAGTCTGCTCCGAGCCCGTTGGTGGCGTAATGCGCCCGGCATTTGTCGAGCCGGGTGAAGACGTCATCATAGCCGAGGCATTTGCCGTCGGGGTCGACATAGATCATCGCGCCATTGACCTGGAACATGGTGATCATCTCCTCGACATCGGGGTCAACCACCAGCGTATGGGTCTCGCCGGGCGCCTCGTAGACATAGGAGCCCTCTGTCGCGGTCCAGTCATGTTCGAGATAGCGCCACTTTCCCCGTAGCACATAACCATGGACGGGCTGGGGATGGCGGTGGCGCGAGAGCACGCCGGCGCGGCGCACGCGCAGCAGATTCATCCAGTAGCCGCGCGTCACTGACAGGCAGAGCGGCCGGAACCAGACATTGTCGTCGACCGGTACCCAGACGCGCTCATCCTCCGGGATGACGTTCGGCACGATCAATTCCGGCGGGGAATCTTTCGGCTGCGGATGCCGATAGGGGGTCCAGCGCTCTTCGGTGCTGACCTGGACGGGGACCGGGCTGACCTTGTTCATCGCTGTTTCCTCCGGTTGAGCTTCTGATTCAGCTGGCTGGGCGGTCGATTCAGGAAACGCTGCCAGATCGTTGATGTTTCTAGATCACGATGATTTTGGATCGGATCGATCCAAAATCATAAAACGTGATCGATTCTAAGAGTTTAGAGCAGGATTTCTGCGAAAAACCGGTTTCCACTTTTTCGCATCCTGCTCTAGGTCTTTCAGACCGCGAGATAGCCGCCGTCGACCGGCAGGATCGTGCCGGTGATGAAGCGGGCGGCATCCGAGAGCAGGAACAGCACCGCGCCGCCGACATCGCCCGGCTCGCCCCAGCGGTTCATCGGGGTGCGCGACAGGATCGGGGCGGAGCGGGCGGCATCTTCGACGAGCGGTCTGGTCAACTCGGTCGCGATCCAGCCGGGCGCGACCGCGTTGACGCGGATGCCGTCCGGCGCCCAGGCAGCGGCGAGCGATTTGGTCAACTGGCCGACGCCGCCCTTCGAGGCGGCATAGCCCGGCGCATAGGCCGAGCCGTGGAAGGTCAGCATCGAGGCGGTGTTGACGATCGCGCCCTTGGCCTGGGCGAGCTTGTCCTTCGCCGCCAGGCACATGCGCATCGAGCCGGAGAGATTGACCTCGACCGTCAGTCGGAAGGCCTCGATCTCGAACTCCTTGCCGCCGCGCTGGATCATGCCGGCGCAGTTCACCAGCGCGTCGATACGTTGGCAGCCAGCGATGATCGCCGCGACCTGCGCATCGCTGGTGACGTCGAGCCGGGCATGGCGGATCGCGGCATGGGCGGGCGACGCCGCAACCTCGTCCTCGGTGAGGCCGGTGGCGAGGACCTGGTAGCCGGCCTCGGCAAGTGCGAGCGCGGCGCCGGCGCCGATGCCACGGGTGCCACCGGTTACGAGGGCGAAGGGAGAAGATGAGCTTGTCATGGCTCCAATCTAAATCGGTTCGCAGCGTTGCCAACTGCGTTGGCCGGCGGGGCGCCCTGCGTTGACACGCTCACCGCCGCAGCAGCCACCAGCCCGTTGCCCAAAAGGCCGGCTTCCCCCTGGCAGCGGAACCCGCTAGGAAGCGCGCGGGCCGGTGGTGGCGCTCTGCTGCTGCCTGCAATCGTTCCAGACTGACCAGAGCAGGGGTCGCATCACATGAGCAAGATCAAGGTCGCCAACCCGGTCGTCGACATGGACGGCGACGAGATGACCCGCATCATCTGGCAGCATATCAAGGACAAGCTGATCTTCCCGTATCTCGACCTTGAGCTCGATTATTTCGACCTCTCGGTCCAGAACCGCGATGCCACCGACGACCAGGTCACGATCGACGCCGCCAACGCCACCAAGAAGCATGGCGTCGCGGTCAAGTGCGCCACGATCACGCCGGATGAGGCGCGCGTGACGGAGTTCAACCTCAAGTCGATGTGGAAGAGCCCGAACGGCACGATCCGCAACATCCTCGGCGGCGTGATCTTCCGCGAGCCGATCATCTGCAAGAATGTGCCGCGTCTGGTTCCCGGCTGGACCCAGCCGATCGTCATCGGCCGCCATGCCTATGGCGACCAGTATCGCGCCACCGACTTCAAGTTCCCCGGCAAGGGCACGCTCTCGATCAAGTTCGTCGGCGAGGACGGCAACGTCATCGAGAAGGAGGTCTTCAAGGCCCCGGACGCCGGTGTCGCCATGGCGATGTACAATCTCGACGACTCGATCCGCGATTTCGCCCGCGCTTCGCTGAACTACGGCTTGCTCCGCAAGTACCCGGTCTATCTCTCGACCAAGAACACCATCCTCAAGACCTATGACGGGCGCTTCAAGGACATCTTCCAGGAGATTTACGACGCCGAGTTCAAGGCGGAGTTCGACAAGCTCGGCATCACCTATGAGCACCGTCTGATCGACGACATGGTGGCGTCGGCGATGAAGTGGTCGGGTGGCTATGTCTGGGCCTGCAAGAACTACGATGGCGACGTGCAGTCGGACACGGTGGCGCAGGGCTTCGGCTCGCTCGGCCTGATGACCTCGGTGCTGATGACGCCGGACGGCAAGACCGTCGAGGCCGAGGCCGCCCACGGCACGGTGACCCGCCACTACCGTGAGCACCAGAAGGGCAAGGAGACCTCGACCAACTCGATCGCCTCGATCTTCGCCTGGACCCGCGGCCTGTCGCACCGCGCCAAGCTCGACAACAATGCCGAGCTCGCCAAGTTCGCGCAGCTGCTGGAGAAGGTCACGGTCGACACCGTCGAGGCTGGCGACATGACCAAGGACCTGGCGCTGCTGGTCGGCCCCGACCAGAAGTTCCTCTCGACCACCGGCTTCCTCGACAAGGTCAGCGACAACCTGCGCAAGGCGATGAGCGCGTAAGCGGCGCTAGCCCGGTTGCAAAAAGAGAAGCCCGGCCGTTCTGGCCGGGCTTTTTTGTTGCGCGCAAGCGGCGCCCGCTTCCGGGCGCAACTGCGTGCATCTCCAGGATCCGGTCCGGCGAGATCTGGCGTATGCCGCCCGAGCTTCAACCATGGGGCTGTTCCAGATGGCGCAGATAGGCGCAAAACATGTCGGCGAGGGCGTCGGCATAGGCCTGGATTTGGGCATCGGTCCTCGCTGTTTCCGAGAACTCCTTGCCGACGGCGCTCAGCGTCATGGTGATGAGGCTTTTAGCCAGGGCGCGTTCACCGGTCGAAGCAGCTGGCAGCGCCGCCGCCATGAACCTCTCGAAAAGCCGGTTGCCGGCCGCGCGCGCCTCCCGCGCCTCAGGGGTGTCGCGATAGAGCGGAGCTGCATCGTTGAGCGCGATGCGCACCGCAGCCTCGTCGCATTCTGAGCGGATGAAGGCATGGACCAGCGCTCGCAAGCGGGCGAGCGGCGGCTTGCCGGCATCGCCGAGGATATCGGCCAGCATGGCGTTGGTCTGCCGCCATTCATCGCTCTGCAGCCGGAACAGGATAGCCGCCTTGTTCGGGAAATACTGATACAGCGAGCCGACGCTGACGCCGGCCTTCTCGGCCACCCGTGCCGTGGTGAAGCGCTGAGCGCCCTCCTTGGCCAGAACCTGAACAGCCGCTTCCAGAATGGCCGCGACCAGTTCAGCCGAGCGCGCCTGCTTCGGCGTTTTTCGTGAGGAAATCCGGGAGGTTGGCTGATCGGCCATGTCACGCTCCGACAATGCGAATAGGAAACGCGACGAATTAGTCGTATTTTCTGGTTGGGACAAGACCCAACGACTTTTAACCGGAGCACTCCAGTGACAACCCTGACATCTTCCCCGCTTGCACCCCTCCTGGACCAGCTGTTCGAACGGGCGAGCGAAGCGCCCAGCCCTGCGCTTGCGAGCTTCTCTCCGGCGGAGCGTGACCGCCTTATGGGCAGCAAGACGGAATATCTCGACCTCTATGGCCGCCTGAAGGACCTCTGGCTTCCGGTCTCGCGGGAGGCGGGTCAGCTGCTCTACATGCTGGCGCGCAGCAGCCGGGCCCGGGCGATCGTCGAGTTCGGCACCTCCTTCGGCATCTCGACCCTGCATCTTGCCGCCGCCCTGCGCGACAATGGCGGAGGACGTCTGATCACCACCGAATTCGAGCCCTCGAAGGTGGCGCAGGCCCGCAAGCACCTGACCGCAGGCGGCCTCGCCGACCTCGTCGAGATCAGGCAAGGGGATGCCTTGAAGACGCTCGCCACCGATCTGCCCGAACAGGTCGACCTGCTGCTGCTCGACGGCGCCAAATCGCTCTACCCCGATATTCTGAGCCTGCTGGAGGGCAGCCTGCGCCAGGGAGCGTTCGTCGTCGCGGACAATGCCGATGACTCCCCGGATTATCTCGAGCGGGTGCGCGCGCCCGGTAGTGGCTATCTGTCCATTCCCTTCGCCGAGGATGTCGAATTGTCGATGCGCATCGGCTGATCTGCGCGGCGACAGGCGATATAAGCGTCTCGTATCGGGTTTCGCGCTCTGCTGCCTCACGGCATCGAGTTGCGTGGAAACCCTGCGAGGAGGCGGGAGCCGACATGACCGTGACGACGCCCATTCTCACCGGCGGCTGCCAGTGCGGCGCGGTGCGCTATCGGCTGCTGAAGCCGCCGCACAAGGTCTCGGTCTGCTTCTGCCGGATGTGCCAGAAGGCCGTTGGCAATTATTTCGGCGCCTTCGCCTCGTCCCGTACCGCCAACGTGGTCTGGACGCGCGGCAGGCCTTCGATCTTCCGGTCGTCGGAGGTCGCCGAGCGAGGCTTCTGCCGCGATTGCGGCACGCCGCTGAGCTTCAGCTATCCCGGCGCGGGCTCGCTCTCGCTCGCGGTCGGCAGTCTCGACGATGCCACCGCCTTTTCCCCGACCCATGCCTATGGCGTCGAGGGCCGGGCGCCCTGGTTCGACGCGCTATGCCGCTTGGAGGGCACGCGCACCGAGGACGATATCCCGGCGGATGAGCTGCCGGGTTATCGCTCGCGTCAGCATCCCGATCATGATTGAGCGCTACTCGACCACGACCTCGCGCCGTGCCAGCACGCGCGGGCCGGTGAGAGGCGCGTCCATCACATAGCGCAGCTCATAGGTCCCGGGCTCGGCCGGCGCCTCCAGCGTGCTCTCGACATTCTCGGCCGGGAAGAAGTTCGGCCCCTGCCCCTCGGGCGGTGCCCCCGGCTTGACCAGCACGACGCGGTCGCGGTCGCCATTGGGGCCGATGCCGCGCACGGGCAAGGGATTGCCGCGCGCGACGCGGGCGGGGGCGGCGAGCGTCGCAGTCGGTTCTGTCGTCACCAGCGGCTGGCGCAGGAGGATGACCGGCTTGCCGTCGCTCTCACCGAGCAGGCGCCATTCGAAGCTGCCGACCTCGCCCGGCGCCGGCAGCGACAGTGCCGGGACCTGACCGAGCGGAGAGGCGACGATCGCCGCGTCCGGCGGATCGCCCGGCCTGCTGATGGCGAGACGGGCATTGGCCGGGGCGCGGCCGACGAAGACGGTCGCCATGGCGCCGGCCATCAACGTCCGCGGCGCCGAGAGACTCGGACCCTGCGGCGGGCGCTGCTGCGGCCGTGGCTGCTGTGCCATGGCAGGGCTGCCTGCACAGAGGAGCAGGGCGAGGATCGTGCGGCGGATTGGCATCATACTGCTGCAAGTCGATGGAGATGGGCGGCGAGTTCCGGGTGGCGCAGCATGAGCAGGCGAAAGTCGGCAGGATCAAGGACGAGCAGCTTGGTTGCGACCGTGGCGCGTGCCGCAATGCCGCTTTCCGCCGGTGCCAGTTCGGTCAGACGGAGCTCGCCGAAATAGCAGCCCTCGTCGAGCCGCCGGCTGCCATCGGGTTCGACAAGCTCGACCTCGCCGCTGGCGACGAAATAGAGAGAGTGTGCCGGCTCGTGCGGGCGCAGCACGACGCCACCACCGCGCACGGTCTGGGCGCGCAGCGCATGCATGATCTCGGCGATCTCGGCGGCGTTGAGCCCGCTGAACAGCGGCACGCGCGCCAGCATGCTCCAGGTGACGACGAATTCGCGCCGGTGGATTTCCTGGGCGAAGGCGGTGGCGATGATGCCGACCGGCAGCGCCAGCATGACGAGGCCCATGACGGCGGTGAGCGACGCCACGACCTTGCCGAGCGGGCTGACCGGAAAGGCATCGCCATAGCCGACCGTGGTCAGCGTCACGATCGCCCACCACATCGCATCGGGGATGGTGCCGAACTTGTCCGGCTGCACGTCGTGCTCGACGAAATGCATTGCCGTGGCGGAGAGCAGCATGACGCCGATCAGGATGACGACGCAGGCGGCGAGCGCCTTGCGTTCTGCATGCAGCGCGGCTCCCAGCGAAGCCATGCCGGGTGAATAGCGGCCGAGCTTGAAGAAGCGCACCAGCCGGAAGAGCAGCAGGATCTTGAGATCGCCATAGCCGAGCAGGGCGGCGTAGAGCGGAACGGTGGCGAGGAAATCGAGCAATGCCGGCGGCGACAGCGCATAGGCACGCCGTGCGGCCCAATCGCTCATGCCGCGATAGCGCGCATGCTCGGGCGCGACCCAGAGCCGGACCGCATATTCGAGCGTGAACAGCACGGTCGAGACCAGCTCGATCCCATGGAACAGCCGGTCATGGGCAACGGCGAGCCGCGGCACCGATTCCAGCACCAGCGCCGTGATGTTGACGACGATCAGCGCCACCAGCCCGCCATGGACGAGCCGGGCCGAGAGATCGTCGCCCGCGCCCCGGTCGATGATCAGATGCGCCCGCCGCCGCCAGCTCATGCCAGGCTGCGGGGCGGCGGGCATGGCCCTGTCAGCCCATCGCTGCGGCGACGGCTTCGAGCGCGGCCTCAGCCTGCGTGCCGTCCGGGCCGCCGGCCTGGGCCATGTCGCGGCGGCCGCCGCCGCCCTTGCCGCCCAGGCGCTCGGAGGCTGCGCGCACCAGCGCGACCGCGTCGAAGCGCTCGGTCAGATCGGGCGTGACGCCGACGACGACACCGGCCTTGCCATCCTCGGCGACACCGACGATGGCGACGACGCCGGAGCCGACGCGAGCCTTGGCTTCGTCGGCCAGGCTCTTCAGGTCCTTCATCTCGACGCCGGTGACGGCGCGGGCCAGGAGCCTGGCGCCGGCGACCTCGCGGATCGGATCGCTGGCTTCGCCGCCACCGCCCATGGCGAGCTTCTTGCGGGCTTCGCTGAGCTCGCGCTCGAGCTTGCGGCGCTCCTCGACCAGGGTCGCGACGCGCGCCGGCAATTCGGCGATCGGTGCCTTCAGCAGGCCGGCCATCTCGTCGAGCGCGACGCTCTCCTCACGCAGATGGCGGCGGGCGGCCTCACCGGTCAGCGCCTCGAGCCGGCGCACGCCGGCCGCGACGCCGGCCTCGGCCAGGACGGTGACGAGACCGATATCGCCGGTGCGGCTGGCATGGGTGCCGCCGCAGAGCTCGACCGAGAAGGCCTTCGGCGTCTCGGCATCACGATCGGTGCCCATCGACACCACGCGGACCTCGTCGCCATATTTCTCGCCGAACAGCGCACGCGCGCCCGAGGCGATGGCGTCGTCGACCGACATCAGCTTGGTGGTGATCGGCTCGTTCTGCAGCACCAGCCGGTTCGCCATCTCCTCGACCCTCGCCAGCTCCTCGCGCGAGATCGGCTTGGGGTGGCTGAAGTCGAAGCGCAGGCGCTCGGGCGCGACCTGCGAGCCCTTTTGCGCGACATGGTCGCCGAGCACGCGGCGCAGCGCCTCGTGCAGCAGATGGGTGGCCGAATGGTTGGCGCGGATGCCGCCGCGCCGGGCATGGTCGACCGTCAGCTCGGCTGGCTTGCCGAGCTCGATCGCGCCGGAGACGACCTTGACCTGATGGGCGAAGACGTCGCCGAGCTTCTTCTGAACGTCCAGCACCTGCGCCTTGAAGCCGTTGCCGACCAGCGTGCCGGTATCGCCAACCTGGCCGCCGGATTCGCCGTAGAACGGGGTCTGGTTGAGGATGACGATGCCGCTCTCGCCTTCCTTCAGCGAGGCGACCTCGGCATTGTCCTTGACCAAAGCGGTGACGACGCCCTCGGCGCTCTCGGTGTCGTAGCCGAGGAACTCGGTCGCGCCGACGCGCTCGCGCAGCGGGAACCAGAGCGTCTCGGTCGCGGCCTCGCCGGTGCCGGCCCAGGCGGCGCGCGCCTTGGCCTTCTGCTGCGCCATCGCCGCATCGAAGCCCTCGATGTCGACGCCGACGCCGCGGGCGCGCAGCGCGTCCTGGGTCAGGTCGAGCGGGAAGCCATAGGTGTCGTAGAGGGTGAAGGCGACGTCGCCCTTCAGCTTGTCGCCGGAGTTCAGGTCCAGCGATTCCTGGTCGAGAATGGACAGGCCGCGCGCCAGCGTGGTGCGGAAGCGGGTCTCTTCCAGCTTCAGCGTCTCCGAGATCAGCGCCTCGGCCCGGATCAGCTCGGGATAGGCCTGGCCCATTTCGCGCACCAGCGCAGGCACCAGCTTGTGCATCAGCGGGTCCTTGGCGCCGAGCAACTGCGCATGGCGCATGCCGCGCCGCATGATCCGGCGCAGCACATAGCCGCGGCCCTCGTTCGAGGGCAGCACGCCGTCGGCGATCAGGAAGGCGGAGCAGCGCAGATGGTCGGCGATGACGCGGTGGCTCGCGCTCATCGGCCCGTCCGAGGGGACGTTGGTGAGATCGGCGATGGTGCGGATCAGTGTCGCGAACAGGTCGATCGAATAGTTGTCATGCGTGCCCTGGAGCACGGCGGCGATGCGCTCGAGGCCCATGCCGGTGTCGATCGAGGGGCGGGGCAAATTGGTGCGAATGCCACCCGCCGCTTCCTCATACTGCATGAAGACGAGGTTCCAGATCTCGATGAAGCGGTCGCCATCCTCGTCGGGCGAGCCCGGAGGGCCGCCGGGGATGTGGTCGCCATGGTCGTAGAAGATCTCGGAGCAGGGGCCGCAGGGGCCGACATCGCCCATGCGCCAGAAATTGTCCGAGGTCGAAATGCGGATGATGCGCGAATCCGGCAGGCCGGCGATCTTCTTCCAGAGCGTGTGCGCTTCGTCGTCCTCAGAGTAGACCGTGACGGTCAGCTTGTCCTTGGGCAGGCCGAATTCACGGGTGACCAGGGTCCAGGCATGGGTGATCGCCTGTTCCTTGAAATAGTCGCCGAAGGAGAAGTTCCCCAGCATCTCGAAGAAGGTGTGGTGGCGGGCGGTGTAGCCGACATTGTCGAGGTCGTTGTGCTTGCCGCCGGCGCGCACGCATTTCTGCGCCGTGGTGGCACGTGCGTAGGGGCGCTTCTCCTGGCCGGTAAAGACGTTCTTGAACTGCACCATGCCGGAATTGGCGAACATCAAGGTCGGGTCGTTGCGCGGCACGAGCGGGCTCGACGGCACCACCTCGTGGCCGTTCGACTTGAAGTAATCGAGGAAGGTCGACCTGATCTCGTTGACGCCGCTCATCGCAATCTTGGCTCTGTTCTGGTGGGGCCGGCCGGCCCGGCGCAGTGGTTCTAGTCAGCCCATGTGCGCCTGTCCAGAAAGCGCCCGCAAGGACGCCATACCGGCAAGCTTCTGACCACAAAACGGAAACGGGCGACCCGAAGGCCGCCCGTCGACTTAACTACTCCAAGCGCGGGTTTGAAGGCTCAGGCCTCGCCCTCGTCGAGATCCTCGGCGGTCGGGTCGGCATTCTCGAGGATGCGCTCGGCGACTAGGCCGGAATTCTGGCGGATGGTCGTCTCGATCTTGGCGGCGACGTCGGGATTGGCCTTGAGGAAGGTCTTGGCGTTCTCACGGCCCTGGCCGAGCCGCTGGCTGTCGAAGGAGAACCAGGCGCCCGATTTCTCGACGATGCCGGCCTTGACGCCGAGATCGACCAGTTCGCCGGCCTTCGAGATGCCCTCGCCGAACATGATGTCGAACTCGACCTGCTTGAAGGGCGGCGCGACCTTGTTCTTGACGACCTTGACGCGGACCTGGTTGCCGGTCGCCTCGTCGCGCTCCTTCAGCGTCGAGACGCGGCGGATGTCGAGGCGGACCGAGGCGTAGAATTTCAGCGCATTGCCGCCGGTGGTGGTCTCGGGGCTGCCGTACATCACGCCGATCTTCATACGGATCTGGTTGATGAAGATGACCATGCAGTTCGAGCGCGAGATCGAGGCGGTGAGCTTGCGCAGCGCCTGGCTCATCAGGCGGGCCTGGAGACCGGGCTGGTTGTCGCCCATCTCGCCCTCGATCTCGGCGCGCGGCGTCAGCGCAGCGACGGAGTCGATGACCAGCACGTCGATCGCGCCGGAGCGGACCAGCGTATCGGTGATCTCGAGCGCCTGCTCGCCGGTGTCGGGCTGCGAGATCAGGAGGTCGTCGAGATTGACGCCGAGCTTGCGGGCATAGACCGGATCGAGCGCGTGCTCGGCGTCGACGAAGGCGCAGACGCCGCCCTTCTTCTGCGCTTCGGCAATGGTGTGCAGCGCGAGCGTGGTCTTGCCGGAGGATTCAGGTCCGTAGATCTCGATGACACGACCCCTCGGCAGGCCGCCGACGCCGAGCGCGATGTCGAGGCCGAGCGAGCCGGTCGAGACCGTCTCGATCTCGATCGCCTGCTGGTTCTTGCCCAGGCGCATGATCGAGCCCTTGCCGAAAGCCCGTTCGATCTGCGAGAGCGCCGCATCGAGCGCCTTGGCCTTGTCCATCGAAGAGCCTTCCACGAGCCTGAGATTTGCCTGATTCACGACGTGCGCTCCTTATGGCAGGGGCGCGACCACATCTCAATCCGCGCCATGGGGATGACTATGGTCATGGTTTGTTCTCTCTCGCAAGTTCTTTTTTTGTTCCTGTTGGGGTATAGCGAAAGTAGGTGTCTTGAGCCATTTTTGACCAAAGCTCGCGGTCGCTGATTTGTGTCACGAGCGGAGCTTCAGATCGGAGGTGTTATGGCGGGATCAGCCTGACCCGGATGAAATGGGGAACGCCTTGGTGGCGCAGGCGGGTGCCATGGGCATTTTCAGCTGGGGCAGGCCGCCGTGTCAGTGCGGACGATCTGCTCGATATTGGCGGTGCCAGCCGCCTGCCCGGCGCGGGGGCGCGTATAGATCGGATTGTTGCCCAGGGTGAGGCTTCCGGTCAGCACATAGCCGAGCGTCGGCGTATAGCGGTAGGTCGCTCGCGCCATGATGACCGAGGTGCCGGGAACGCGTACGCTGTCGGGCAAGGTCACCGGGGCGCCGGAGGCGAGCGCCGTGGCGTTGCGCTGGCTGCTCCAGCACACTTTGGCGACGCCCTTCGCGTCGATGACGACACTGGAAACGACCATGCCGGCCAGCGTTGCATTGAGCGGCGCCATGATGGACTGGGCCGCATCGAAGATACCGTTGACATCGTTGGGCGTGACGGAAGCGGCTCGCGCCGTCAGATCGGCGATGGTCAGCGTCAGCTGCGTCACCTTACGTTTCGCCATGAGCGCCTGAACGACATCGATCATTCCGAAACAGGCGAGCAACATCAACGGTAGCACCATGGCGAACTCGACCGCCGCGACACCGACCGTATCGCGCTGGAAACGGCGCCAGCGCAGCTCAAACCGGGAAACCCTCACGTTCCAGCTCCAGAATTCCCGGCGAAGGGCTCAGCCCGGAATACCGCGGTGGCAACGAGACCGCGATGACCCGGGCCGATATTGGCCAGGGCGGCCGAAGCCCAGGATGTGAGGAAGAGACGATAGTCCAGCACGGCGCGGGCGACGACGATCTGCCCCGCCTTAGGCTGGTCATAGGAAAAGTTCCGGGTGTTCAGTGCCCCGCCGGAAACCGGGCTGGCCGTGCCCGCCTTCGCATCGCCGAAGTTCGTATAGACCTTGACGTCGATCTGCAGCTTGCTGCAGTCGATCAGGTCGATCGGCGCCAGCGCGCAGATGTCATTGCGAAAGGCCGCCGCGTTCTTGGCTGGATCCGTCGAGGCGTAGCGGCTGGTGGCCTGGCCGGTCAGCAGGCGGCGCGACGCCTGGGTCAGCGAATCCTCGAGGATCTCGCTCGTCCAGAACATCAGCCCTGTTTCCAGGATGGCAAAGATCAGCGCGAAGAACGGGAATGCGATGAAGCCGAATTCAATGGCCGTCGCTCCGTCTTGAGATTGACGGAACCGTCCGATCAACCGTCTTTTCGCGGGGGGCGAAAAGCTTGCGCCGCCGGCTTGAGAAGTGGCCATCATTCGATTTGTCATCCGCTGATGTTGTCGCGCCGTGCCTGATGATGCGATGTACCGCAAAAGCATTTCGGTTTGGTTAGAACCGACCGCCCCGTCTCGATGGCGGAGCGGAGACTTCGTTTACCAAGGTCGCGGGGCGCCGTTCAGGGCGGTGCGATGATTCGGGGGCAGTCTGATCCTGGAGTTACTGTGTCAGTCGGACCTGGCTGATCTCGCTGGCGATCGCCTTGAAGATCGGGCCGAGCTGTGAAGCCGCCGAGACTTCAAAATATTTTCCTGGTTCGGACGCGCAATTGCGCAGCAGCGTGGCGTTCCCATCCATCACTCGAATGGTATAGACCGTGACTCCCGCTGCCTTGATGTTGGTGCAGGCGAGCGCGGTCCGGGTGTCGACGGCCGGGCTGGGGTTGATGCCATCGCCGTCCCAGCGATTCTTCGTGTTGTCGCCGTCGGTCAGCAGGATCATGTACTTCTTGAGGAAGGGCGTCGTTGCCGGCTTCGCTTCAGCGAAGGGATCGCTCGGGCTCAGTGTCGCCATGCCCCAGATCGCCCCGATCGTGACGTTGGTCGCGCCGCCCGGCTGCATCGCGTTCACGCGATTCGTCAGGGCCGTCCAGTCGCTGGTCAGCGGGAGCACCTTCGCCTGGCTCGCGAACACAACATAGTTGTCGCAGACATCCGCCGGATACATCATCGCATTGGACGATGTGCCGTCGCCATCGGTGACATCGTAGGACTTGTCACGGTCCGTCATGCAACCCTGCCAGTTCGCCTTGGAGACCCGGCCCCAGCGCAGCCAAGACGAGTTCTTCAGACTGGTGTCGAGGAGCACGCCCACCGAGAACGGAACGATCGATATCCTGATCTGGTCCGTCCGCTGGGTCGCGTTCTTCATGATCTGAATGAGATCGAGCGATGCCTGCTTCAGGGCATCCATCTTCCCGCTCTTGCTCATCGAGCCCGTATTATCGAGCACGAGTGCAAGTTCGATCGTGTTCGTCCCCCAGGTTGACTGGCTCTTGCTGGAGACCACGGCATTCTGAGGACCAAGGACGCGGGAGATGGTCGCCGGCACATTGGCATTGGCCTCGATCTTGATCGTGCGCGCCGTCCGGTCGATGCTCACCGTTGCGGCGGTGAACTTGTCCTTGATATCGGCGGGCAGGTTATCCTTCACCCAGGCGTTGATACGAGCCGTGAGCTGTGCATCGCTGGTGAGAGTCGGCGCATCATGCGCGGCCATCAACGCGGCGGAGTCGATCGCAGCGCTCAATGCGGCCCGCGCGTTGATGGCGCGCGAATAGTCGATCGCCACGCCCACCAAGCCCACCAGCGGCAGAAGTAGAAACCCGAATATGATCAGGACGTTGCCGCTGCGGTCCTTCTGGAACCGCATCATCGTGTCGCGCAGGAAGCTGACCGTGCTCATTGCTGCTCTGTCCCAGGCCGAATTGGGGCATTCGGTTGCACGAGCGTTAGGGGAGGGAACTTACAAATTGCTGAAGCAGATTTCATGAAACTCGCCCTATCTGCACAATTTGAGGGAACATCGCTTCCCTAGCGTTAAGCGGCTGATAGCGAGCCCCCCAACCGGGCTCGACTGAAGGCGAGATTGCCGTACCTCTCCTTGTTCTTGTTTCGACGCGCACCGGTTGTGCTCCGACAGGGTGATCGCAACCGGCTCTCAGGGTATAAGGCGTGATGCGCAAGACCCTGATCAAGCTTCTCCTGATTCCGCTGGACCTCGTCGTCGGGCTCGTCATCCTGCTCGACGAGGTGCTGAGGCCGCTCTACCGGCCGCTGATCGCCCGGTTCGCCTCGCTCAGGCTGGTGGCGCGCTGCGAGGAGGCGATCGGGCGGCTGCCGCCCTATGGCGCGCTGGTCGCGCTGGCGATCCCCTTCGCCATCGTCGAGCCGCTGAAGCTGCTCGGCCTGGTGTTCCTGGCGCGCGGGGCGCTCACGGCCGGCATCGTCACGACGGCGATCGGCCATCTCGCCGGTTTCCTCCTGGTCGAGCGCGTCTACCATGCCGGGCGGGCGCAGCTCCTCACCATCCCCTGGTTCGCGCGGATCATGGGCTGGATCGATACGATCCGGCAGGCGGTGATCGGGCGGATCAAGGCCAGCGCTGCCTGGCGGCGGGCGGTCGAACTCGTGCAGGTGGTGCGTGAGCGCCTGCGGGGGCTCAGAGGCTGGCTCGCCAGCCTGCGCGCCTGACGCGGGTCAATCCTCCGGATCGGCCTGCCAGGCGGCGGCGAGCCGTTCCAGTTCCAGCGTGTAGCAATAGAGCGCGAAGACGATCGCCAGGAGCAGCGCGGAGCGCCAGATGAGAGTGAAGTTGTCGCTGAGCCTCGTCAGCTCCGGCAGATGCCGCAGGAAATAGATGGAGGCGAGCGCGCCGCCGACGATCGCGCCGAGGCGGGCGGCGAAGGCCAGCAGATGGCCGAGAGCCAGGCTGCGGAAGCCTTGCGGTAGCGGCAGGCGGTAGAGCCGCGCCCAGTAGCAGCACTGGCCGAGCAGTGCCGCGACGACGACCCGGATCAGGATACTGGTCGGCAGTGCCTGCTGCTCGCCGATATGCTCGACCAGAATGCGGAAGATCGCGTGGATATAGAAGAGGATCACCAGCGCGCAGGCTGTCTGGACGAGCAGCAGCAGCGTGTAGGCGAGGATCGGCCTTTGCGTCATCGGCTCAGGATACAGGGCGGCGTGGCGACGATCAAACCGTCTGGTTTTGCGCCGATGACGCCAGCGCGGCGGCGGCCCGGCCGGCAGCCTCGACATAGGCCGGGTCGCGGTGGACCAGCATGACCGAGAAGGCGCCGTCCATCAGCAGCACGACTTGGCGGGCGAGCTCCTCGGGCTCGCCGGCGCCATGCTCGGCGCAAGCGCCGGCGAGCCAGCGCTCGAAGCCGGCCTTGTGGCGGGCGCCGATCTTGATCGCCGGATGGCCGGGCAGGTTGGCGAGCTCGGCGGCGGTGCGCAGGAAGCCGCAGCCCTTCCAGCGTGGATGGCGGGCAGAGCGCGCGAGATTCTGGAAGATCGCCTCGATCTTCTGCGGCAGGGGCCCCTCGGCCTTGTCGAACCAGCCGGCCATCAGCTTGAGATTGGGCTGGTCGCGCGCCTCGAGATAGGCGGCGACGAGCTCGTCCTTGCTCTCGAAGTGATAATAGAGCGTGCGCTTGGTGACGCCCGCCTTCTCAGCCACGGCATCGACGCTGACGGCGCGGATGCCCTCGCCATAGAAGAGCTTGCTGGCGGCCTCGATGATGCGGGTGCGTGTCGGCTTGTCGGGTTCGGCCATGCCCATGTATACCGTACAGGTAGTATACATCGTCAAGTCTGGGGCGCAGCTTCGACCGGTCGAAACCGGAAGAAGGCCAAGGCCATGCCCGAGAATGATCCCGTCCTGATTCAACAGCGCGAGGCGATCGCGACGCTGACGCTGAACCGGCCCGAGAAGCTCAACGCGCTGAGCTACGGGCTGATCGACCGCCTGCTCGAGCTGCTCGATGCGATCGAGGTCGACCCGTCCATCCGCGCCGTGATCCTGACCGGCGCCGGCGAGCGCGCCTTCTCGGCCGGTGGCGACATTCCCGAGTTCTCGCGGAGCGTCGCGGCCGGGCCGGAGCAGGCGGTGCGCGATTTCGTCCGCCGCGGGCAAAAGCTGACGGCGCGGCTGGAAGCCTTCGGCAAGCCGGTGATCGCGGCGGTGAACGGGCTCGCCTATGGCGGCGGCTGCGAGGTCACCGAGGCGGTGCCGCTCGCCATCGCCAGCGAGCGGGCGATGTTCGCCAAGCCGGAGATCAATCTCGGCATGCCGCCGACCTTCGGCGGGACGCAGCGCCTGCCGCGGCTGGCCGGCCGCAAGCGCGCGATGGAGCTGCTCCTGACCGGCGATCCGTTCACGCCGCAGCGGGCGCTCGATATGGGGCTGATCAACGCGGTGGTGCCGCATGAGGCGCTGCTGCCGTCGGCGCAGGCGCTGGCAGCTCGCATCCTGCGACATTCTTCGTTGGCGGCGGCGAGCATCCTCACGGCGGTGACGCGCGGCATCAATGCCAGCATCGCCGAAGGATTGCTGATCGAGAGCGAGCAGTTCGCCCGCGTCGCGCCGACGGCCGATCTGCGCGAGGGGCTCGACGCCTGGATGGCGCGGCGGCAGCCGGTCTATTCCGGCGACTGGTCGCTGGTCGCCAAGGCCGGGTGAGGAAGCGGGCATGAGCGACCATGCGAGCTTCAGCCGCGAGGCCTTCGCCGCCTTCCGTGCCGATGACCGGCCGGGGCCGGTGCAGATGCTGAACCTGATCCGGCTCAATGCCGAGGCGCAGTACCCGGACGGACCGCATGGCGGCGGCCGCGAGGCTTTCGCCGCCTATGGCCGGATCAGCGCGCCGGTGCTGACGCGGCTCGGCGGGCGGATCCTCTGGCGCGGCGGCTTCGAGCAGACCCTGATCGGCCCGAGGGGCGAGCGCTGGGATATCTGCTTCATCGCCGAATATCCCAGCGTCGAGGCCTTCGCCGCGATGTTCCGCGATCCGATCTATCGCGAGGCGATGATGCATCGGCAGGCAGCGGTGAAGGATTGCCGCCTGATCCGCCTGGAATCGCGGGAGGCGGGCGTGACCTTCGCGGGATAGGGCGGGGCCACTCAGCCCTGCTCCAGGCGCCCGATCAGGCCGTGGATGTCGCCGAGCACGAAGAGGTCGCGCACGAGGCCGTCCTCGAAGGTGAAGGCCGGTGCGCCATGCCACCAGACATGGCGGCCGCTCGGCGGCAACCCGAACATCTCGCGGCGATGGAAGCCGTGGAAGCGCAAGCGCCCGAAGACGCGGTTGCCTTCCTCGACCAGTGCCAGGATGTCCGAGGTGTAGTCGCCGAGCGAACCGGTGACCCAGTCGACATAGCCGGCGAATTCGCGATGGCCGCGCAGGACCGGCCCGAGCGAGCCGCGAAAGGTGAAGTCCTCGTGAAAAATCCGCGGGATCAGTGATTTGTCGGCGTGGTCCCACATCTCCTTGTAGAAGATCCGGACAAGCTCCTTCTGCGGCGAGAGCACGACGCCGCGAAAATCGAGGGCAGGTTCGTCCGGCGGTGCCTCGCGCCCCTTCGGCATCTGCGTCATGTTTACCCTCCCGTGCTGGCGCAGGCTTTCGAAGCCAGGCTTTGCGCACACTCGGCCGAAGGGGCGCCCGAGGGCACAGCAAATCTCGCAAAGCGCTGTTGGCAAACCGCCCGCGCAGTCTGGGAGCTGATCAACCTGTCGCCTGGGATGTTTCCGCCGGGGCGGGCGCCTTCGCTCCCTTGCTGCCCAGCCGCCGCGAGAGCCCTTCCATGAACAGGAAGATCACGGGGGTGATGAACAGGGTCAGCACCTGCGAGACGATCAGCCCGCCGACCACAGCGAGGCCGAGCGGCTGGCGCAGCTCGGCGCTGGCGCCGGCGCCGATCGCGATCGGCAGGGCGCCGAGGATCGCCGCCAGTGTCGTCATGATGATCGGCCGGAAGCGGCGCAGACAGGCTTCGCGGATCGCGGTGTCGGGCGGCTCGCCGGCGCGCTGCAGTTCGAGCGCGACATCGATCATCATGATCGCGTTCTTCTTGACGATGCCGATCAGCATCAGCAGCCCGATCACGGCGATGACCGAGAGGTCGAGGCCGAAGAGCTTCAGCGTCAAGAGCGCGCCGAGCGCTGCCGCCGGCAGGCCGGTCAGGATGGTCAGCGGGTGGATGAAGCTCTCATAGAGGATGCCGAGCACGATGTAGATCGTCAGCACCGCGCCGGCGATCAGCAGGCCCTGATTGCCGAGCGATTGCTCGAAGGTCTTGGCGACGCCGGCGAAGCTGGTGCCGATCTGCGGCGGCAGGCCGAGCTCGGCCTTGATTACATCGATGCGCTGCACGGCTTCGCCGAGCGCCCGGCCGGCCGGCAGGTTGAAGGAGAGGGTGACGGCCGGGAGCTGGCCGAGCTGGTTGACCGTGAGCGGGCCGGCCTTGCGCTCGATCCTTGCGAAGGTGCCGAGCGGGACGAGCGCGCCCGAGGAGGAGCGGAAGCGGACCTGGTCGAGCCGATCGTTCGACCATTGGATGTCGGGGTTGAACTCGATGATGACCTGATAGCTGTCGCTGGTGGTGTAGATCGTCGAGATCTGGCGCACGCCGAAGCCGGAATAGAGGCTGGAGCGCAGTACGTCGGCGCTGATGCCGAGCGACTGCGCCTTGGCCCGGTCGACGACGAGGTTGGCGAGCAGCGCCTTGTTCTGCAGGTCCGTGGTGACGTCGACGAAGAGCGGGTCGTGTTGCAGCGCGTCCAGCATCTTGCCCGACCAGTCGGAGAGCGCGGCCTGGTCGATCGACTGCATCACGAACTGGTACTGGCTCTTCGAGGAGCGCGCGCCGATGTTGAGGTTCTGCACCGGCGACATATAGGTCGCGATGCCGGGGATGGCGGCGAGCTCTCGGCGCAGCCCCGCGAGCATCTGCTGCAACGGCGGGCGCTGGTCCTTCGGCTTCAACTCGACGAAGAGCCGCCCGGCATTGAGGCTGCTCGACTGGCCGCCGGAACCGATGGTCGAGGCGACATGGGTGACATAGGGCGAGCGCCGGAAGACCTCCTCGACCTTCTGCTGCAACGCCGACATTGCGTCGAAGGAGATGTCCTGGCGCGCTTCGGTCGCGACCTGGAGCTGGCCGATGTCCTCCTGCGGGAAGAAGCCCTTGGGAATGGTCACTACCAGCCAGGCGCTGGCGGCGACGCTGGCGAGGAAGAGCATCAGCACGGTGCGGCGGTATTTCAGGCTGAGGTCGAGCCCGGAGCGATAGGCGCCGAGCACGGCGTCGAAGCCGCGTTCGAGGAAGGCGAGCCGGTCCTTCTTTCCAGACTCAGCATGACCTGCTGCGCTCGCGCTGAGCCGGGCGCACATCATCGGCGTCAGCGTCAGCGAGACGAAGGCCGAGGCGAGGATGGCGACGGTGACGACCACCGCGAACTCGTTGAAGACGCGCCCGATCACGCCGCCCATCAGCAGCACCGGGATGAACACCGCGACCAGCGAGAGCGAGATCGAGATGATTGTGAAGCCGATCTCGCTCGAGCCCTTGAGCGCCGCGTCGAAGGCGGAAAGCCCGTCTTCCTCCATATGCCGGACGATGTTCTCGAGCATGACGATCGCATCGTCGACGACGAGGCCGACGGCCAGCGTCAGGCCGAGCAGCGAGATGTTGTCGATCGAGAAATCGAGCAGATACATCGCGCCCAGCGTCGCGATCAGTGAGATCGGCACCGCTACCGCCGGGATCAGTGTCGCGGTGAAGCGGCGCAGGAACAGGAAGATCACCGCGACGACCAGCACGATCGTCAGCCCGAGGGTGAATTGCACATCCTCGACCGCCTGGCGGATCGAGGCGGAACGGTCGTTGAGCAAGCCGAGCGTCGTCGCCGGCGGCAGCAGCGACTGCATCTGGCCGATCGCGGTCTTGACCCGGTCGACGACCTCGACCGTGTTGGCGTCGGGCTGGCGGAAGACCGCGACGACGAGGGCGCGCGAGCCGTCATACCAGCTGGCGAGCTGCAGGTTCTCGACAGAGTCGATCACCTTGGCGACATCGCCGAGCCGGACAGGGCGGCCGTCGCGGGTAGCGATGATGATATCGGCGAAATGGCCGGCATCGGCGAGCTGGGTCTGCGCTTCCAGCGTCAATTGCTGCGGGCCGGACTGCATGGTGCCGACCGGGGTGTTGACGTTGGCGGCGGTGATCGCCGCCTGCAATTCGTTGATGCCGATGCCGCGGGCGGCCAGCGCGGTCGGGTCGACCTGGATGCGGACCGCGTATTTCTGGCTGCCGAAGATCTGGACCTGCGCTACGCCCTCGACGGTGGACAGCGTCGGCGAGAGCACCTGCTGGACGAAGGCGTCGATCCTGGAGAGCGGCGTGACCTCGCTCTTCAGCGCCAGCAGCAGGATCGGGGCGTCGGCAGGATTGAACTTGCGGTAGCTCGGCGGCGTCGTCATGTCGACCGGGAGCTGGCGCTGGGTCCGCGCGATCGCCGCCTGGACGTCGGCCGCCGCCGCGTCGATGTCACGGTCGAGCGCGAACTGGATCGCGATCGAGGTGTTGCCTAGCGCGTTGGTGGTCGCGATCGAATCGATGCCGGCGATGGTGGCGAACTGCTTGATCAGCGGCGTCGCGACCGAGGTCGCCATGATTTCGGGCGAGGCGCCCGGTAATTGCGCGGAGACGTTGACGACCGGGAACTCGGCGCGTGGAAGCGCCGCGACCGGCAGCGAGCGCCAGGAGAAGAGGCCGCCGAGGATGAGCGCGCACGACATCAGGATCGTCGCGACAGGGTGGCGGATGCAGAAGGCAGAGACCGACATGGCGCGCCCTCACGGCTTGCTGGTTTGCGGGGCGGTAAGCCTGATCCTGGCGCCCGGCGCCAGGCGCGACTGGCCTTCGGTGACGACCTTCTCGTCCTGAGACAGGCCCGAGGCGAGCGCGGCGACGCCGTTCTCGTTGGAGGCGACCTTGACCGGCCTCGCCTCGACCGTGTCGTCGGGTTTGGTGACGTAGACGAACGGGCCCTTCTGCCCTTCCTGCAGCGCAACCGACGGCACCGTGACCGAGCCGGGCATCATGCCGAGCTGGATGACGACGTCGACATATTGCCCCGGCCAGAGCCGGTGCGGATCGTTGGCGAACAGCGCCTTGACGCTGACCGTGCCGGAGGGGATGTCGACGGCGGAATCGATGAAGGAGAGGTCGCCGGTGGCGAGCTCCTCGCGCGTGCCGGAGGCGTAGGCGGTGACCTTGGCCGGCGTCGATGCCTTCGCCGCCGCCTGCAGCAAGGTCAGGTCGCGCTCGGGCAAGGTGAAGGTGACGCGGATCGGGGCGAGCTCGGTCACCGTCACGAGGTTGCTGCTGGCGTCATTGGCGCGCACCGCATTGCCCGGCGTCGCGGTGATGGCGCCGAGCCGGCCGGAGATCGGGGCGGTGATCGTGGTGTAGCCGAGCCGGACCCGGTCGAGCGCGAGGGTCGCCTCGTCCGCCTTGACGGCGGCGTTGGCGACGGCCTCGTCGGCGGTGGCCTGGTCGAGCGCCTGCTGCGTGCCTGCGCCCTTGTCGACGAGGCTCTTCTGGCGGGCGAGGTCGGCGCGCTTTTGCGCCACGGTCGCTCTGTCGCGCTCGACATTGGCCTCGTCGCGGGCGACCTGCGCCTTGAGCTCGCGATCGTCGAGGGTGAAGAGCAGGTCGCCCTGCTTGACCTCCTGGCCCTCCTTGACGTGCATGTCGGCGATGACGCCGTCGAGGCGGGACTTGACCGCGACGATGGCGACCGGCTCGGCGAAGCCGATCGAGCGGCGTGTAACCGGAATATCGGCGCGGTCGGCGAGCACCGTCGTGACCGGGCTGGCCATGGGGCCGGCGCGGCGCTCGGCATGGGCCTGCTCAGGGCCGTCCTGCGGCCTGATCACGCGCCAGGCGGCAAAGGCGGCGATGGCCACCAGGAGGGCTATGATCGCGTAACGTTTCATCGAAGGCCCCGGCGCGGCGCTGTCCACGCGCTACTTTACCGCCTCCCGCCGCAGGGGGCCTGTCCGCCGGATGAACTCTTCGTAATGCTGGCGAAGGGCGCGGCGAGCAGCAGCCGGATAGCGCTCCGTCAAAACGCGGAGCGAAGGCGCACGGTTTCTTGATCGGATAGGCACCAATTCTACGATCCCGGGGGCAATTATTTAATCTGTCTGCGCTATCTGCCTGCTGGTGAGTGCTTGGGAAGGTTGCGCTGCATGAATGCGCTGTCGCCGAATGATTTCAGGTCGTCGATCGATCTGGAAAAGCGCAAGTTCCATATGAAGTCCTATTTCGAAAGCAGCTTCTATCGGCAGTTTCGCTCGGCGAACATGGCGTTGAGCGCGCTGGGGCGCAGTCCTCGTGTCCTGTCCCTTGGAGCCGGCGGCGCTTTCGTCGAGGAAATCGTCCAGAAACATCTGGATGCTTCGGTCTTCGTAGTCGATTTCGCCGAGACCCTGGCGATCGAGAACGATCTCTACGGCAATTTCGCCGGAATGTTTGCCGGCGACATCTCGGCGCCGGACTGGGTCTCACCGCTCGACGGCGTCGATGCGGTGTTCTGGTTCGACAATATCGAGCATCTGCGCATCGATCCGACGAGGATCCTGCGCAAGCTGCGCTCGGCGCTGTCGGAGAACGGCCAGATCTTTATCACCACCGACAATTTCGCGCGGCTGCGGAACATCTTGAAGCTGATCTTCAATCGCTCGATCGTCGCCTTGCCGAAGGATCTCTTCGCCGAGGTCGATTTCGAGCACGAATACGTCCACCGGCGCGAGTATACGCGGCCGGAGCTGGAGGCTTGCCTCCGGGAAGCCGGCTTGAAGCTCGTCGAGGTCGAGATGCTCTGGCAGAGCCCGTCGGAAAGCCTGAAGAAGCTGCCGTTCCGGAGCTTCGAATACCTGTTCCCGCGCTTCCGCCCGCATATGCTGATCCGGGCGCAGAAGGCCTGAGGCGCAGGTCAGCGCGCCGAGCCGCCGGTCGAAGCAGGCGGCAAGGGCTGAGCACTGCAGGCGACCCTCTGGCCGCCGCAACTGCTAGCTCATCGCCGCCTTCACCGTCTCGACGAGCTGCTTCATCGTGAAGGGCTTGGGCAGGAAGTGGAAATCCTCTCCTTCCGGCAGGTTCTTGCGGAAGGCCTCCTCGGCATAGCCGGAGACGAAGACGACCTTGGTCGACGGGCTGCGCTTGCGCAGTTCGCCGAGCAGGGTCGGCCCGTCCATCTCGGGCATGACGACATCGGAGATGACGAGGTCGATCTTGCCCTCGTGCTTCTGGAACTGGTCGAGCGCCTCGACGCCTGAGGCTGCTTCATGGACGGTGTAGCCGCGCGAGACCAGCATGCGAGCGTTGAGGGCGCGCACCGCATCCTCGTCCTCGACCAGGAGGATGACGCCCGCGCCCGTATGATCGGCGGCAGCCTTCTTCGGCGCCTCCTTTGCAGCGGCCTCGGCGGCGATATCCTCTTCCGTCGGGATATAGCGCGGCAGGAAGATGCGGAAATTGGTGCCGCGTCCGACGACGGAATCGCAGAAGACGAAACCGCCGGTCTGCTTGACGATGCCGTAGACCATGGAAAGGCCGAGGCCCGTGCCCTTGCCGACATCCTTGGTGGTGAAGAACGGCTCGAAGATCTTCTCCAGATGCTCCGGCGAGATGCCGGTGCCGCTGTCCTCCACCTCGAGCAGGACGTAATCGGTCGCGGGGAGGGCGTCGTAGCCGAGTTCGCCGATCTCGGCCGCCGGCACGTTGCGGGTGCGGACCTGGAGCTTGCCGCCGCCCTGCATGGCGTCGCGGGCGTTGACGGCGAGATTGACCACGACCTGCTCGAGCTGGCCGAGATCGGCCTTGACCGGCCAGAGATCGCGGCCCTGGCGGACATCGAGCGAGATCTTGTCGGCGACGACGCGCTTCAGCATCAGCGAGAGGTCGGAGAGCACGTCGCCGAGGGCCAGAACCTGCGGGCGCAGCGTCTGCCGACGCGAGAAGGCGAGCAATTGCCGGACCAGGGAGGCCGCCCGATAGGCGTTCTGCTTGATCTGCATGATGTCCGGGAAGGACGGGTCGGTCGGCTTGTGGCTGGCGAGCAGGAATTCCGAGGCGTTGATGATGACCTGCAGCACGTTGTTGAAGTCGTGCGCGATGCCGCCGGCGAGCTGGCCGACCGCCTGCATCTTGCCGGCCTGGTCCATATTGTCCTTGAGTTTGCGCTCGGCCGTGGTCTCCAGCGCATAGACGATGGCACGCTCGCCATCGGCGTCCTCGCTCGCCGGGACCGGCGACAGATAGAGCCTTGCCGAGCGACCATCCTCGCCTGATAGCGCCACATCGAGCGGGGCGATCTCGCCCTTGCCTGCGAGCGCGGCGTCGAAGGCCTGGGCGAAGGCGCCGTTGCCATTGACCAGCTCCTGGATGGTCGCTGGCTGGGCCTGGCCTTGCATCAGGCGGGCGAAGGACGCGTTCGAGCGCAGGATCGCGCCATGGCGGTCGACGGTCGCGATCGCCATCGGCGTCGCATGGAAGAAGCGGGCGAAGCGCGCCTCGGCGTCGGTGTGACGGTCGGCGCCGGCTTCGCCGGCAGCGCGATTGAGCACGAGGGTGCGCGAGGCGCCGGCGCGTCCGTCCTGCCCGAAGGCGACCTGGTGGTGCAGCCGGACCGGCAGCGATTGGCCGTTGCGGCGGCGCAGGTCGACGTCGAGCACCTCGATGCGGACATCGCCGGGCTGGCCGCGAATGGCCTGGATCAATGCTGCGGCGTTGGGCGAGGCGATGTCGTCCAGCTGCAGGCCGCCGGAGCCGAAGCGGGCGAGATCATAGTCGAGCCAGCCGGCGAGCGTGGCGTTGAGATAGGGCACCTCGCTGTCGGCGTCGATCGACAGGAAGCCGGCCGGCGCGTGGTCGAGATAATCGATCGCGTGCTGCAATTCCTGGAAGGCGTTCTCCTGGCGCTCGCGCTCGGGCGTGACGTCGGCGACGCTCCATTTGCAGGCCGGGCGGCCGGCGCGGGTGATCGGCGTGACGCGCACCCGGTACCAGCCGACGGCGCCGCGCTCGTTCAGCGCTGGTTCCAGCCGGATCTCCTCCGACAGCCGGCGGCCGGCGCGGGCGGCGGTGGCGAGGCGGTAGATCGCCTCGGAGACCTCGGCGCGGCCCTTGAACAGGCGCTCGACCGGGGCGATCTCGCTGGCGTTGCGGGCGCCGGCGAAGGCGAGATAGGCCTCGTTGGCGTAGACGATGCGGTTCTCGCCCTCGGTGACGACGACGCCGTCCTCGGCGCCGTCGACGATCGCTTTGGTCAGGTCGTTGCGGGCAGAGCGGCCGGCGAACTGGATCAGCCCGATCGCGAAGGCGAACAGGCAGAACACCCCGACGACCGAGAGCAAAGCGAGCAGGCCGAGGATCAGCGGCTGGGCCCATTCATTGGCGATGAAGCCGAGCGCGATCGCGGCGCCGACCAGGAGGCCCGCGACCAAAAGAATGATGCCGACATGGCCGGGCCGGTCGGAGCGGTCGATCGCGCTCGGTGCCGTGCTTGCGCTCATTGCAGCGGGTCCGTTTCCTTCAGTCGCCCGTCGGTGATGGGTCGGCGCCGGGCATAGCGTAGAGAGGTCTGCCCGACCAGTGAGTTAGGCGCGCCGGCGCTTCAGGCGCAAGACGTATCCGATGACTTCGGCCACCGCCTGATAGTGTTCGACAGGAATCTCGTCGTCGACGTCGACGGTGGCGTAGAGTGCGCGCGCCAGAGGCGGGTTCTCGACGATCGGGATGCGGTGCTCGCCGGCGACCTCGCGGATCTTGAGCGCGATCGCATCGACGCCCTTGGCGAGGCAGAGCGGTGCGCCCTGACCGTTCTCGTATTGCAGGGCGATGGCGTAGTGGGTCGGGTTGGTGATGATCACCGTCGCCTTGGGGACCTGCGCCATCATGCGGGAGCGCGCGCGCTGGGCGCGCAACTGCCGGAGCTTGGCCTTCACCTCGGGATTGCCCTCGGTGTTCTTGTATTCGTCCTTCAGCTCCTGCTTGGTCATGCGCTGGCGCTGGTACCAAGTGAAACGCTGATAGCCGAAATCGCCGATGGCGATGACCGCGAAGATGGCGAGAACGCTCGCCATCAGCTTGATCGTCAGCACCAGAACGGCCGGCAGCAAAGCGTGCACGTCCATCTGGGCGAAACCCTGCAGGCGGTCACGTTCGCCCCAGAGCACCAGCCAGACGCCGACGCCGACCAGAGCGATCTTGGCGAGGCCCTTGGCGAAGTTGACCCAGGCCTCCTTGCCGAAGATGCGCTTCGCGCCGGCCATAGGCGAGATCCGGTCGAACTTCGGCATCATCGGCTCGGTGGTCCAGAGCGGCTTGTGCTGGATCAGGGCGCCGAGGAAGGCGGCGATGAGGATGAAGCCGAGCGGCAGGGCCATGATGGCGAAGCCGGTCATCACGCCCTTGCTGGTGACGTGGAAGAGCGCGCCTGCATCGTCCGAGACCTGATGGGCGTTCATCAGGAAGGAGCGCAGCGAGAGCGCGGCGTCGCGGGCGGAGCTGCCGGCGGCGACCAGCAGCGCCAGAGTGAAGCCGCAGAGCACGAAGAAGGTGCCGATCTCCTGGGATCTCGCGACGTCGCCCTTCTCAATGGCCTCGTCGAGCTTTCGCTGGGTCGGTTCTTCTGTGCGATCTTCGTTCTCGACGTCTCCCGCCATCGCTCTGTGTCCTTACAGGCCGATGAACTGGCGCAGGAAGGCGCCGAGATCGTCGAGGAAGACGCCCATCATCACCCCGACGGAGGCGAGCAGCACCAACATGCCGCCAAGGATCGAGGCAGGGACCGCGAGGAAGAAGACCTGGAGCTGCGGCATCAGCCGCGCCAGCACGCCGAGGCCCAGATTGAACAGCAGGCCGAAGACGATGAACGGCGCGGAAATCTGCACCGCGATCGAAAACCCCTGCGCCATCGCCTTGACCGCGAGCGTCATCACGTCGCCGATCTCGGGGAAGCCGCCGGGCGGCAGTAGGCGATAGCTCTCATGGATGGCGGCGAGCGCCAGATGATGCAGGTCGGCGGCCAGGATCAGCGTGATCCCGAGCATCGACAGGAAGTTGGCGAGCGAGGGGTTCTGCAGGCCGCCGGTCGGATCGACGGTGACGGCAAAGCCGAGGCCGAGCGTCTGGGCGATGATGAAACCTGCGGTCTGGAGTGCCCCCATCAGCAGGCGCGCGCTGGCGCCGATGACGAGCCCGACCAGGATCTCGCTGATCAGGAGCCCGCCGAGCGCCACCGGGGTCTGGGGGATCGTGATCGTGCCGCGCGCCATCGGCAGGATCACGAGCGCGACGAAGAAGGCGAGGGCGAGCCGGCCGCGCGAGAGGATGAGGCGCTCGCCTATGCCGGGCATCAGCATGACGAGAGTGCCGACGCGCGCGAAGACCAGCACGAACAGCGCGCTGATCTCGGGCAGGATGGCGATCTGCATCGGGCGGACCCGGCTCCTGCGCCAGCAAGGCGCGCCGGCCGGACTCCGCAGCAGGGAGGCGCTGGCTGGCGCTGGACTCATTCGCCCGTGGCGATTCGGACGGCGACCCTGCCCATATAACCCGCCAGAGCGTCGCCCATGAACGGCAAAAACAGCAGCAAGGCGGCGAAGACCGCGATGATCTTGGGTACGTAGACCAGGGTCTGCTCCTGGATCTGGGTCAGCGCCTGGATGAGCGAGACGACGAGGCCGACCACGAGCGCGATCAGCATCAGTGGCGCGCCGGCCTTGAGGAAGACGACGATGCCGTCGCGAGCGACGTCGAGGATGGCTCCGGAGGTCATCAGCTTGCGTTCCGTTTTCGTGTTCGGCGGGGTGGCGGCGTCAGACCGGCATCCGCATGATTTCCTCATAGGCGGCGATGACGCGGTCGCGCACGGCCACCAGCGTCTCAATCGCGGCCTCGCTCTCGGCCACTGCAGTGACGACGTCGACGACGTCGGAGCGGCCGGCGGCGACCTTGCCGGTCTGGATATCGGCCTGGCGGGCGCTCTGGGCGGTCGATTCGAGCGCCTTGCTGACCAGCGAGGAGAAATCGGGCAGGCCGGCTCCGGCGCCGTCGAGGCCGCCGACCGAGGCCGGCTTCTTCAACAGGGCGCTCGTGCCCACTCCCTGCATCGAGGCATAGGCGCCGGCGGCAAAGCTCGAGGTGGTCATCGGTTTGGCTCCGCTTCAGCCGTGCCTGATCAGGCGCGCAGGATGTCGATGGTGCGCTGGATCATCCGGCGCGTGGACGAGATGACGTTGAGGTTGGCCTCGTAGCTGCGCTGGGCCTCGCGCATGTCCATCGTCTCGATCAGCGAGTTGACGTTGGGCAGCTTGACCTGGCCGCTGGCGTCGGCCGCCGGGTGACCGGGATCGTATTTGCTGCGGAAGTCGCTGCGGTCGCGGCTGACGCGGCCGAGCTCGACGACCTGGGCTTCGAGCTCGCGGTCGAGCTTGCCCTGGAAGGTCACGATCTTGCGCCGATAGGGGTCGGTGCCGGCGCGTTCCGGCGACGAATCGGCGTTGGCGAGATTCTCGGCGATGACGCGCATGCGGCCGGCCTGGCCCTTCAGGCCGGAAGCGGCGACGGCGAGACTCTTGAGCAGATCCATGACGCGGCTCCTTACCGGCCTTTGCCGATCGCGATCTTCATCAGCCCGAGGCTCTTGCTGTAGAGCGAGGCGGCGAGCTGATAGTCGGACTGGTTCTGCGCGACCTTCATCATCTCGTCCTCGAGATTGACGCTGTTGCCGCTCGGTGTGGTCTCGAAGCGCTTGGGATCGCGCGGGTCGAAGCCGCCGTTCTGGCCCGAAAGGCCCAGATGCTGTGGCGAGGTCTGCGCCAGCGTCACGCCGCCATTGCCGGCCGGGGACGGGGCACGCAGGTCATGCGGCTTGAAGCGCGGCGTATCGGCATTGGAGACATTCTCGGCGAGCAGCTTCTGGCGCGCCTGGTGCCAGTGCATCCGCGTCTTCAGCGCCCCCATCAGGCCAAGGCCGTTGTTCGCCATGCCGCAATCTCCCGTCGGCTCCTGCCGAAGTGGGAAATTATTGCCGGGTGCATGGTTAATATCGGGTTAATTCACAGGGATCTGCACGATGGGGTTAACCATCCGCTAACCATGTTTCCCGAATTGGCGGGGCTTATGATATAGCCAACCCCGTCTATCCGCCTGAGCGCCCTTACAAAGAGCGGTCAGCGGCTGTCGCGTCGCTTCATGAGGCAGACCTTGCAGACTCTGTTTGGCTTCGAACTTTCCTCCGGCTTGCGTTGGATCATCGCCTTCGCTGTGGTGCTGCTCCTGGTTGCGCTGCTCGGCTTCTTCCTACGGCGCATGAGCGGTGGTCGGCTGAAGTTCAAGGGGCAGGGCGGAGGCCGCACCCGCCAGCCGCGCCTCGGCGTGGTCGACGTCTACGATCTCGACCGACAGCGCCAGCTGATCCTGGTGCGGCGCGACAATGTCGAGCACCTCGTGATGATCGGCGGCGCCTCCGACGTGGTGGTCGAGACCAATATCGTGCGCAGCGGCGGACGCGTCGCGGCGCCCCTGCCGAGCGAAGGCCTGGCGGAACGCCCGCTGGCGTTCGAGCCCGAGTCGCGCCCGCAGCCCGTCGAAGACACCCGGCCGACGCCGCCTCTGCCGGTGCCGGCTCCGGCGGTACCGGTCGATGCCGTGCCGCCGCCGCGGCCGGTCTCGCCGCCCCCGGCTCCGCCGCGCGCAGTCGTCCAGCCTTCGATTCAACCTCAGCCGCCGCGGCCGGCCCAGGCGCCGACGTCGATTCCTCCGGTCGTCGCTGCGGGTGCTGCCGGAATCAGCGCGACCCTGGCGCGCGATCCCGCTCCTGCCGCCAGCGCCAGCGAGCTCGGCGACATGGCCCGCCAGCTCGAAGAGGCGCTGAAGCGTCCGTTCTCCGCGGTGCGACCCGGCTCGGCCGGTCCGCGACCTGAGCCCGAAGCGCCGCAAGCGTCCAAGCCCGCCGTGCCGCCGGCTCCTCCCGTACTGCAGGCCCCCGTCAAGCCTCCGGCTCCGACTCCCGAGCCCGCGCGCCCGGCACTCGACATGGAAGCCGAGCTCGAAATGGCGCTGGGGCTGAAGCCGGGGCCCGCACGTCCGGCCGCAGCCGAGGCGCCGCTGGTCGCCCCGCCGGTCTTCGCGCCACCGAAGCCGCCCGCTCCCGCACCGATGAAGCTGGACGAGAAAAAGCCCGAGCCGGCGAAGGAACAGGCGTTGCCGGTGCCGGCCTCGGAGCCGGAGAAGCCCGCCAAGTTCGCGCCCGTTTTCGACGACGTGCTCGATGCGGTCGAGAATGCTGCCAAGGCCGAAGCGCCGGCCAAGAACGAGCCCAAGCCGAACGAGCAAAAGCCTGCCGAAGGCAAGCCGGTCGAGGTGAAGCCTGCGGAGTCCAAGTCGACGGAAACCAAGCCGACGGAAACCAAGCCGGCGGATGCCAAGCCAGCCGACACCAAGCCGGCCGAGGCCAAGCCTGCAGACGAGCCGAAGCCGGCCGCCAAGGCGTCCGAGGACGACCCGTTCTCGGTCGATGCGATCGAAGCCGAATTCGCCCGCCTGCTCGGGCGCGATCCCAAGCCGAAGGGCTGAGCTTGCTCCCCGGCGCGAAGGCGCCGGGGGATAGCCGCCGAAACCCTCTTCGCCCGGCCCCGAGCCTTGCTCTAGCGTTCCCGCGAGCCCGCGCCTTGATTCGGGCAGGGACGGATGATGGCCAGGCAGATACTCACGGGACGGAGACTGCGCTGGCTGGCGGGTTTCGCCGCCACGCTCGGCGTACTCGGGATCGCCGCCGTCGCTCAGGCCCAGACGCTTTCGCTCGATCTCGGCCAGGGCGGCGTCACCGAGCGGGCGCTGCAACTGATCGCTGCGATCACGGTGCTGTCGCTGGCGCCGTCGATCCTGATCATGGTGACCTCGTTCACCCGCATCGCAGTGGTGCTGTCGCTGCTGCGTTCGGCGCTCGGCACCCAGACCGCACCGCCCAATGCGGTGATCATCGGGCTCTCGCTGTTCCTGACCGGCTTCGTGATGGCGCCGACCCTGAAGGAGGCCTATCGCGTCGCCGGAGCGCCGCTGATCGCGGGGCAAATGCAGCCGCAGGAGGCGTTCGAGCGCGGCATCGTGCCGTTCCGCGAGTTCATGCTGAAGCATGTGCGCGAGAAGGACCTGGCGCTGTTCATGGAGATGTCGCGCGAGCCGAAGCCGGAGCGGCCGCAGGACATCCAGATCCAGGTGCTGGTGCCGGCCTTCATGATCTCGGAGCTCAGGCGCGCCTTCGAGATCGGCTTCCTGCTGTTCGTGCCCTTCCTGATCATCGACCTCGTGGTCGCGTCGATCCTGATGTCGGTCGGCATGATGATGCTGCCGCCGGTGACGGTGGCGCTGCCGTTCAAGCTGATCTTCTTCGTGCTGGTCGACGGCTGGGGGCTGGTCGCCGGCTCGCTGGTAAAGAGTTACGGCAGCTGAAGCATCCGCTCAGCCCTGGCCCGGCTTCGGCCCGGCATTGGCGGCATCGGTCTCGGCGGGCTTGCGCCGCTCGCGCACGGTGCTGGAATAGGCCGGGTAGCGCTTGCGGTATTCCTTGAGGAACTCGCTCATCGTATCGGAGCCGGCCGCAGCCCGCGCCGCTTCGCGGATGTCGGCGGCGCTGGCCCGGCTCGCGCCGGTGACGAAGCCGAACAGGCGGGCATCGGCGCCCTGCGCCATCTTGGCGGCGAACTTGGTGCGCAGCCGGTCGAGCGAGAGCGCCTCGTCCGACATGACATAGCCGACTGCGGCGCGCATCACGTCGGCGCGCTCGCCGTCGGCGAGCGGCGCCTGGCCGCGCCAGCTTTCGCCCAGGATGCGTTCGAGCGCCTCGCCGGCTTCGCGCCAGCGCCGGCCGTTCCAGAGGATGTCGGCACCCAGCCGGTCGACCTCGGGTCCGTTCTCGCCTTCGAGCAGGTCGAGCGCCTGGTCGGTCCGCGAGAGATCGGAGAGCGCCTTGGCTTCCAGCAGCAGGCGGGCGCGTTTGACGTCGGCCGGCAATTCGGCGAGCCGGGTCGAGACGATCGCCTGCAGCGCCTCCGCCGGCTTGCCGTTCATCAGCCGGATCATGGCGAGCCGCGTCGCCACGGTGGAGCGCGCCGCGCCGGTCAAGCGGCGGTCCATCTGGTATTGCAGGATCTCGCTGGCCTGGTCGAGCAGGTCGAGCTCGACCAGCCGGTCGGCGAGCAGACGGGTGATCTCGTCGCCGCGCCGGCCGATCGGCAGGTAATCCTTGAAGTCATAGAACAGCGCCAAAGCTTCGAGCCGCGGCAGCTTCTCCAGATTGGGATCGCTGAATAGCGCCTCGAAGCGCTGGGCGGTCTCGTCATGCAGCAGCCGCGTCGCTGGGTCTTCCGGGAAGACCTCGTTGGCCCGCCGTGCCGTCTGGAAGGCGTCGCGCCAGCGCTGCTGCTCGGCATAGAGGCGGCCGAGCTCGGCCAAGGCCTCGATCTCGACCTCGCCGCCGCGCCAGATCGCCGAGACGGTCTCAAGTCGGGCGATGGCTTCGTCGGCCGAGAAGTCCGCGCGTTTCTCGGCGCGGGCGAGCTTCACGGCGCGCAATTGCGCTTCGGCCGCGACCGGCCGGGTCTTTGCCTCGAAGAGCGGCTTGTAGCCGTTGATCGCTGCCTCGGGCCGGCCGCTGACATCGTCGAGCCGGGCGCGCAGCAGCGCCAGCTCCTCGGGATGGACCAGCTCCTCGGGCATGTCGGCGAGCCGGCCGATCTGCTTTTCCGCCACCGTCGCTTCGCCGGTGGCGAGCGCAGCCTGTGCCATGGCCGGGCGGAATTCCGCCTGGAGGTCGGCGGGATAGCGATCGAGGATATCCTCGGCCCGGCGGAAGCCGGCGAGCGCCTGGGCGTTGCGGCCGAGCCGCTGCTCCGAGAGCGCACGCCAAAGCCCGGTCTCGGCCTCGTCGCGGATCGGCGCGGCATCGAAGGCCTTAAGCGCCTCGGAGCTGCGTTGCATGCCGGTAGCGATCACGCCGCGCAGGAAGAGCGCGTCGCGATTGCCGCGCATCGCGGCGTCGTCTGCGAGCAGCGCATTCAGCGGCCCGGCCGCTTCCGGCATCATGCCGTTGGCGGCGAGGAAACGGGCGAGCGCCAGCCGGGTCTCGGATTTGCGGCCACGCGAGGCGGCGGCGACCTCGCGCAGCAAGGCCGCGGTGCGGTCGCGGATGTCGTTGGTGTGCAGAGCGGACCAGGCCTCGCCGTCGAGCAGCGGCCGGGCGGGAGCCTGGGCGGTCTTGTCGGCTTCGCGCGGCTTCTCGGCATCGAGGCTGACGATCAGGCCATTCTGCCGTCCGATCCGGACCTCTTCGGTGTCGGCGCGTACGGCAAGATCGTCGGCGACGGCGCTGACGACGACGCCATGGGCGCTTTGCGGCAGGCCGAACTCGAGGAAGCGATAGGGCTTGGAGACCGCGCGCGTCGGGCCGAGCGCGGTTGCGACCGCGAGGTTCGGGCCGCCTTCGCTGTTCTCCAGCCAGTGCACGCCGGTCAGGCCCGGCACCGGGACGGCGACGATGGTCTGGCCGCGCTCGTCGGCGTCGCGGCGGGGCGTGAGCGCGACGGCGGGCTTGCCGCCCTTGTCGCCGAAGCTCAGCGACCATTGCGCGTTGTCGTCGGAGAGCCGGACCAGCTGCTGGCGGCGCGTCTTCAGCCTGACGAGGGTGACCTTGGCCTCGCGCGTGACGGTGACGCCCTCGATCAGCGCCGGCAGCACGCCTTTGAGCTTGTCGGGATCGAGCGTGTCGCGCGTGTCGAAGACGAGCGTGACCCGGCCCGGTTCGGTAAAGGCGGCGGCGCCTGTCGGCCGTGAGAAGCGGAAATCGATGCGCCCGCCATCGCCGTCGACAGCGGAAGCGATTTCGACGTCGCGGGGCGGCGCGTCCGGGGCGACGGCGGTCGCCGGCTTGGGCTGGGCGGGCGGTGCCTCGGCTTTCGGGGCGGGAGATGGCGGCGCCGCGGCTGGCTTCTGCTCGGACGGCTTGCCGTCCGCCGGCCTGGTCTCGGCCGGCTTGGCTGCGCCCGGCGGGGCGGCCTGCAGATCGGCGAGCGAGAGCGGGGTGGCGGCGCCGGGATAGGGCAGGTCGACGGTCCAGCCGGCCTCGTCGCGGAAACTGCGGAGCTGGCGGTCCTTCGGCACGCTGAAGACGAGCTGCGTGCGGTCGTCGCCGATCGTCGCCTGCTCCAGCGTGAAGTCTGCCGGGAGCAGGCTACGGATCTGCGATGGCGTCACCGCCAGCGGCTGGTCGAAATTCAGTGTCAGCTTGCCGTCATCCAGACCGGGGGTGAGCAGAGCTTCGGGCGGCGCCGAGAACATGAAGCGATCGAGCGTTGGCAGGCGGGCGGCGCGGAAGCCGAGCGGCTTCGGCGCGGGCACCGGCATGCGGGCGATCTCGCGGGCGCGCGCCTCGGCGAGGCGCAGGCGCTGAGTGAGTTCGGCGAGAACCTCGGGCGGCAGGCCCGGCAACTGCCCGGTCCAGTTCTCCGGCAGCAGGTCGACGAAGGCCTTGTCGCCGGCTTCGAGCAGATTGGCGCGATAAGGGCGGGCGAGCGCCAGGCGCAGGCCGCGCCCGTCGGGGTCGATCCTGATCACGGAGACATAGGCCGGCAGCTCGGCGGCGAGCCGGCTCGGATCGAGCTTCACCGGCTGGCTGAAGCCGATCATGACGACGCCGTTGGCAACGCGTACCCGCGTCGTCACCGGCTCGTCGAAGGTGAAGGCGATGCGGCCGAAGCCGGCGCGCATGGCTTCGCCCCGCAAGGTGGCAGTGGCAGCCGTTGCCGGCGCGGCAAAGCCGGCAGCGAGGCTCAATGCCGCCAGGCCGATGCCGAAGCTCAGGGACCGCAGGATACGCACGACCGCTACTCAACCCGACGCGATAGGAGGAGCGGCGACAGGCTGCTCCAACCTGCGCGGAGGCTAGCCCGTCAAGGATAATGGAGGGTTAAGAGTGCTTCATCGTAAGGCCGCATAATCAGATATCTGTTCGAAGGATCGGCGCTGACTGTCGCAGTAAGCCATCGAGCAGGATGCGTTGATTGTTGCCAGATCGGCTCGTTTCTGAGCCGGGTCGTGATGTCAGATTTGTCAATTTCTATTCAATTTTTCATATCTAATCTTGCGTTCTTTGTGTACGTCCCAGTGTTTTTTTACGTTATAATATAATACTAATGCGTCCAGTATGATTGCAAATATATAATACAGCAACTCCGTTGAGTCTGTTTTGCAATAATTTATAATATATATAGAGATAATTATTTGATATAAGCACGGTGTGCTTAATATTATCATTTGAGATAGAGTTCTGCCGTCCAAAAAATATACTTTTTGTTTTGCTAAATCAGACTCCTCCCAGAATTTTATTCCAGATTCGTCATTTAATTCAGTTAAAATATAATTCCATAGCTTATCAATAACTAAATGATGCCCGAGCACAATATTGGTAAATGCTAAAGATATCAATGGAATTGGCAAAAGTAATAATATAGATTCAAAGTGACTTGCTGACGCTGTGCAGGCGCCGAGTAATTTTTGGTGCTTCTCGATTGAAATTGCTGTGTATGCGCCAGCTGCCGCCATAAAAACAAAAAGCGCCTGATCTCTTAGTGAAAATCTCTGGTTTATCTCGGTTCGAACCGAGTTATATGCAGCTAAGCGTTTTCCATTTCCTGCGGATTCTTCTGCCATAGGCTTTTCTCGCTGGGGCGCCATGTGAAACATAATAAAGGCGATTCTCAACAAGAAGTCTTGAGCTATCAAGGGCGCAATTGGAATAGCGTGGGCAAGAGCCCAACCCACGTTTAGAGGAGCAATGCGTCGGAACAGAAATACGCGTCGAGCAGTGTTTCTGCCGGCTCCGAATTGGAACGCCGCGAAGTGGGATGCAGCGGCAGGGTAGCGTGGAAAACGCGAGGCAACTCACGCATGGCTTGCCGCGTATTTGCGCGCGCTGCGCGCCAGATGCCGCGCCAGTGCCCGTGCCGCCGGGGACAAGGTCCGGCCGTTGCGCACGCAGATCTTGAGGCAGGCCTTGCGCAGATTGCGACCCTGGAGCGGAACCGCGACCAGGCGTCCTTCGGTGACATCCCGCCGCGTCGCGCAGCGCGTAAGGACGCTGACGCCGAGGCCGGCCCGCGCGAAGGAGCGCAGCGACTGGATCGAATTGGTGACCAGCGCCGGCTTGAGCGCGACGCCGGCCGCGGCGACCATGTCGTCGACGAGACGGCGCAGGCCGAAGGTCCGGTCGGGCAGGGCAAGGCGCATCTCGCCGATCTCCGAGATCCTGACCGACGCCCGTTGCGCGACGGCGTCGCCGGGATGGGCGGCGAGGACCAGCGCGTCGGCGATCTCGGCGAGCGAGAGCACGCTGCGATGCAGGATCGGGTTGAAGGCGACGATCACATCGGCCTCGTCGTCGAGCAGGCGCTGCACCAGCTGGTCGGAGCTCGCCACCATGATGTCGAAGCTCACCGATGGGTGGGCGGCCGAGAATTCGGCCAGCGCGGGATAGACGAAATCGTCCATCGCGCCCTCGACCGTCCAGACGCGGACATGCCCGCGCTTCATGCCCTGGAGCTCGTCGATGGCGGCGCGCGCGGTCTGGACGCTGTCGAGGATGGTGCGGGCCGCCTCCAGCACGGCCGCTCCCGCCGTGGTCAGCCGCATGCCGCGTGCCCGGCGCTCGAACAGGACCGTGCCGTACTCCTCCTCGAGGCTGGCGATCTGGCGGCTGATCGCCGAGGGCGCGACGCGCAGCGTATCGGCCGCCTCGCGGACCGAACCGTGATCGGCGACGAGCGCGAAATAGCGATAGCGGGTGAGCGACATGGCAACGGGCCGCGGTCGATGCGAGAGCCTGGAGTGTAAGCGAGTGTTGCCGGATCGGCAACGAACTCTCCGCGAAACCGCGCTGGCTGAGCTGCCAGCCCGCCCTCTACGACTAGGAAAACCAGGCGAGGAACCGACCCGATGTACTCCACCCGCACCAGCCAGGACGGCAGCTACAGGTTCATCCCGGCCGTCTACCAGTATTCCGGCGGGGTCGCGGCCGAGCCGGGCTTCCGGATCGAGCGGGCGCAACTGGCGAGCCCGGTTGCGCTGGACAAGGGCCTTGCGCTGATCGAGGCGCATCTGAAGCGGATCGGCCGGCCACTGGCGGCGTTCTGCGCCTGCGAGCTGCGCTCGCCGGAGCCCTTCTCGGAAGGCGGTTTCGACGCCTTCAACCGGCTCTACGCATCGCGGCTCGATCAATGGGGCATCCTGCAGGGGCAGGTGAACCCCGTCGCCCGCACCAATATCTGCCCCGAACTCGGCAAGCCGGAGGCCGTCTCGCTGCACGCCTTCAGCTATACCGTTCCGGATGCCTCGGCGGGGGCGAGCTTCGTGGTGGCGGGCAGCGGCGAGGCGCCCGAAGGCGGCGCGAGCTACGCGCACGGCACGATCCGGCCGGGTGACGCCTCGCCCGAGGGCGTGCGTGCCAAGGCCGAATGGGTGATGGGCGAGATGGAACATCGCCTCGCCGGGCTCGGCCACGACTGGCGGGACGCTACGGTCGCGAACATCTACACGATCCGCGACATCCATCCGCTGCTGGCGGATGTCCTCCTGCCGATCACCAGCCTCGGCCGCGCCGTGACCTGGCACTTCTCGCGGCCGCCGGTGGCTGTGCTCGACTACGAGATGGATGTACGTGGCCTGCCGCGGGAAATCGTGATCGAGGCGTCTGCCTGATCGCGGCCAGCGATGTGATGCGTTGCCAGAAATCGAACGGTCAAGTGGAGACGATCCCGATGTTGCTCGATCGACGTGCGCTTCTCCTGGCAGGATTGACCCTGCCGACGCTGGCAAAGGCACAGTCTGTCTGGAAACCGGAACGCCCGGTGCGTCTCATTCTGCCGTTCACCGCGGGAACCTCGATGGACCCGGTGGCGCGGCTGGCGCAGGAGAGCCTCAAGGACACGCTCGGCCAGAGCGTCGTGGTCGAGAACATCGCGGGAGCGGCGACCGTCATCGCTGGCGCCGAGACGCTGAAATCTCCGCCGGACGGGCATACCATGCTGATGATCGCCAACAGCTTCGCGGCGAACATCACGCTGCGGACACGAACCGCGGATTGGCAGCGCGCCTTCGTCCCGGTGGTGCAGGCGACGGTGGTGCCGCATGTGCTGACGGTGGCGCCGGCGCTGAAGGCGGACTGGGCTGGCTTCGTGAAGCACCTGCGCGAAGGTGGCGGGGCGATGACCTATGGCTCGCCGGGGATCGGCACCTCGCCGCATCTGGGCGCGGAGCATTTCCTGCGTCTCGTCGGCGGCAAGGCGGTGCATGCGCCCTATAATGGGACCTCGCAGCTTTTCGTCGACCTGTACGCCGGCCGGATCGATTTCGCGCTCAGCAACCTGCCCGATGTCGTGCAGCCGATCGCGGAGGGCAAGCTCGTCGCGCTCGCGGTCACTTCCGAGCAGCGGGTGCGGGAATTACCGGGTGTCCCGACCTTCGCCGAGCTCGGCCTGCCGGGCCTGCTGTCGGACAGCTGGTTCGGCATCATGGTCCGCCGCGACACGCCGGCGGCCGCCCGCGAGGCGCTGGAGCGCGCCTGGCTCACGGCCCTGGCGCGCCCTGATGTGCGCGAGCGCCTGCAGGGGTTGAGCTTCACGATACTGGCGCGGCCGGGCGCCGAGTTCGAGAAGGTGATCGACCGGTACGTTGCGACCTATGCGACGATCATCAAGGAGAGCGGCATCACCGTCCAGCAGTGACCGGTGGGGTCAGCGCTTCGGCGCGGGCTCGATCGCTTGCAGCTCGTTGCCGGCCGGCGTCGGGGCTGGGGCGCGCTCGGTGGCGACTGCGGGGCGGCCGCGCACTGAGAGGGCGACGGTGAGGCGCTCGGCCGCCTCGGGCGACATGGCGGCAAGCACGTCCGACATCTTGCGCGGGCTCATCTGCTGGACGACCGGAACCAGGATGTCGAGCGCCAGCCGGTCGAAGACGCGGGCGGCGTCCTTCGGCTTCATCGTCTCGTACATGATCACCAGGTTCTTGACCGCCTGATTGGCCTCGCTCTCCTGCTTGCGCGGGCCTTCGACCTTTTCTTCCAGCGCCTTGAGGTCGTCGACGCGGCCGCCGAGCTTCTTCTCGGCCGAATCGAGCAACTTCTCGCGCATGTCGAGCTCGCGCATGCGCGCCTCGATTTCGTCGCGGCGCTGGCCGAGGCGCTCGAGCAGGGCCTTCTCCGCCGGCGAGACCGGCTGGACAGTGCCGTTCATCAACCCGGCCTTGTTGTTCGGATTGGTGTCGCGCTTGGCCTGCTCCTCGGGCGAGGTCTTCGGCTTCGGCGGGTCGATGGTCCCGGTGGTCTCGGGATCCATGAAGGTGTCAGGCTGATGGGCCTTGGCGATGACCTTGGCGAGGCCCCAGACTTCCTTCTCCGGCTTCACGGTGAACACCGGGGCGCTGGCGGGCACTTTGCCCGGATAAGGCTCCCCCGACCAGGCGAGCAGCTTCAGCGCCAGGAGGCCCATGGCGCCGAGGATGACGGCCGGGATGAGGCGGGGCGTCTGGATCACGCAGCCTGGCCTTCGAGCCTGCGGGCGGCGCGGGCGCGGATCGCGGCGGCAGCGTCGGCGGTGCTGGCCATGCGGGAGAGGGCAGGCTTCTCCGCGACGGGCTCCGGCGCGGGCGCGACCATGGTCGCGGCGCTGACGATCTGGCCGATGCGCTCCATCACGGTCTGGCCGGCCTCGATCTGCTGGGCGAGGTCGGCGGCATAGCGCTCGGCGGTCTGCAGCCGCTCGGCGAGGGTTCGATCGCAGTCGCCCAGGGTCAGCTTCAGGCCGGCGATGGCGCGCTCTGCGGTATCGGTGGCGGAGATCAGGGCGCCGATGGTCTGGCGCATCGCGCTTTCATCGGCCTTCAGCCGCTCGATGCGCTTGGAGAGCACGAAGCAGGTGACGATGGTGGCGACCAGCAGGCAGGCGACCAGGACATCGGCGATCAGGGTGATGGTCATGGGCTAGTCTTCCTGGTCAGGACGCTGGACTGAGATGGCTGGTGTCGAAGGCAGCCATGGTCGTCTTCGAGCGGCGCAGCGGGCTGACGACCTGGACGGCGATCTTGTCGTCGACGCGGCCGATCCGGCCTTCGCTGACGATGAACTCGCCGCAGCGCAGCGAAGCGACCGAATCGGGGCGGGCATCGAACATCAGCGTGTCGCCGATCTCGAGCTTCATCACCCGCTTCAGTGGCATCGTGCATTCGTGGAGGACGCATTTCACGGCGACGTCCGCCTGCCAGACCTCGGTGGCGAGGTGGTTCTCCCAGATGGGGTCGCGCCCGAGCTTCTCACCCATGAAGCTCTCGAGGAGCAGCTCACGGATCGGCTCGATGGTGGCATAGGGCAGGAGCAGATGGAGCGAGCCGCCGCGCCCTTCCATGTCGAAGCGCAGCTCGACGCGGATCGCGGCATTGGCCGGGCGCGAGATCGAGACGAAGCGCGGATTGGACTCGATCCGGTCGACCTTGAAATTCACCGGCGAGAGCGGCCGGAAGGCGGCTTCGGCATCACCGAGCACGACGCCGATGACGCGGCGCAGCAGGCTCATCTCGATCGAGGTGAAGGGGCGCCCGTCGACGCGCGCCGCCGCCTGGCCGCGCTTGCCGCCGAGCATGGTGTCGAGCACCGAATAGGTGAGGGCGGACTCGATGGTAATGAGGCCGAAGTTGTCCCATTCCTCGGCCTTGAACACGGCGAGCATCGCCGGCAGCGAGATCGAGTTGATGTAGTCGCCGAAACGCACCGAGCGGATGCCTTCCAGCGTCACCTCGACATTGTCGCTGAACAGGTTGCGCAGGCTGGTGGAGAGCAGGCGGACCAGACGCTCGAAGATGATCTCGAGCATCGGCAGGCGTTCATAGGTGACCGAGCCCGAATCGACGATCGCCTGGATGCCGTTGCGGCCGCCCTTGCCGTCATCTCCGATGGAGAAGCCGAGCATGGTATCGATCTCTTCCTGATTCATCAGGCGATCGATATTGGCCTCTGCCTCGCTACCGTCGTCCTCGACGATGTCGGACATGGTGGCCCACTCGGCCGCCATGCCTTCCGGCGTCAGCGGAACCTTGTCCTTGTCCGGGGCTTCGAGATCGTCGTTGGCCATGGCGGTCTGCTTTGCGCGATCTGGCTGCCGCTATTGCAGCAGCAATTCCTTGAAGAGGACGGCGTCGACCTTGGCCGGGTAGACGGTGACGTTGACCCGGCGCAGCAGTTCTTCCTTCAGGCGGTACATGCCGGCCGAGCCGTCGAGGTCGGAGGGGCGCAGTTCGCGCATGAAGACCTGGAAGGCGTCCTCGACGCGCGGCAGCAGCGGCTTGACCTGGTCGGCGGTCTTGGGATCGGCGATCTCGAGCGCGACCTTGATCTTGACGATCGGCTGGCGGTCCTGCTGCGGGCCGGCGGTGATGCCGATCATCATGTCCTTCATCTCGACGAAGGTGATCAGCTTCTTGGCGGCCGCGGCAGCCTGCTCGGCGCTCACCTCCTCGACGTGGTTCTTCTTCAGAAAGAAAAACCAGCCGCCACCGCCGAGCACGGCAACGAGCGCCACTGCGCCACCGATCATGACGAGCTTCTTCTTGCCGGACTTCGGCGCCTGGTCGGCGCCGCCCTCGGCGGCTTCCTCGTCCTTGTTCGACTTCTTCGCCATCTCGGCCCGCCCGCCCAGAACGGGCGTCGCCGCGGCCCGTCTCTCTGGCGTTAACCTTCGCCCGATTACGGTTAACGGCCCGTTAAGGACGGCAATTCTTGCCGGGTCGTTTCTGCCGCGCGGGCCGTTTCCGTCCAGTGTTGGTGAAGGCCGGCTTCCAATCTATCTCCAATGATATCAATTATTTGCTTGGATTAACCATGTTGGCACGTCGCTTGCCACCTGTTTGCCGTGGCCACCGCGCTGGGGAGCGTCGGGGCGGCCATGGGACAGATCGGGAGCAGGAGCCGTGGAAAACGCGCTTCTCGTCAGCCTGTCGCGCCAGATGGCTCTGGCGCGTGAGCTCGACGTCATCGCCAACAACGTCGCCAATGTCGGCACGAACGGCTTCAAGGCCCGTTCCGCCCGCTTTGCCGAGTATATCTCGCCGACGGCGCGGGCCGACACCTTCCCGACCATGGATCGGCGGCTCTCCTATGTCATCGACAAGGGCACGCCGATCGACCTGTCCGGCGGCATGATCGAGCGCACGGGCAACCCGCTCGACGTCGCCCTGCAGGGCGACAACTACCTGGTCGTCCAGACGGCGCAGGGCGAGCGCTACACCCGTGCCGGCTCGCTCGAGATCAACGGCCGCGGCCAGCTCGTGACCCAGGCCGGCCAGCCGGTCATGGGCGATGGCGGGCCGATCGTGTTCGGCTCGACCGAGAGCAATGCCCGCATCGCCACCGACGGCACGGTCTCTTCCGACCAGGGCCAGCGCGGCAAGCTCAGGATCGTGCGCTTCGACAATCCCCGGGCGCTGGCCAGCGACGGCGCCAACCTGTTCTCCTCGACCGCCGCCGCCCAGCCCGCCGGGCCGCAGGCGCGGCTCGAGACCGGAGCGATCGAGCGCTCGAACGTCAAGGCCGTGGTCGAGATGACCCGGCTGGTCGAGGTCCAGCGCGCCTACCAGACGCTCTCGGCGATGATGGGCAAGACCGACGAACTACGCGCCAAGGCGATTTCCCGCCTGGCCGATCAGCAAGCCTGACGCGGAAGGAGCCAGATCCATGCGCGCACTCTACACCGCCGCCACCGGCATGATGGCCCAGGAACTCAACGTCCAGGTCATCTCCAACAACATCGCGAACGTCCGCACCACCGGCTACAAGCGCCAGCGCATCCATTTCCAGGACCTGCTCTACGAGCACTTCCGCCGCGCCGGTACGCAGACCTCGGACCAGAATACGCAGGTTCCGGCCGGCACCTTCGTCGGCTCCGGCGTCAAGACCGCCTCGACCGGGCGGGTGATGAGCCAGGGCAACCTGTCCCCGACGGAGAAGGAATACGACGTCGCCATCCGCGGCGAGGGCTTCTTCCGCATCCAGATGCCGGACGGGCGCACCGCCTATTCGCGCGACGGTTCGTTCGATCTCGACAGCCAGGGCCGGCTGGTCACCCGTGACGGCTACCTCGTCCAGCCGGGCATCACCGTCCCGAACAACGCGACCAGCGTCTCGATCAACGCGCAGGGCACGGTCGAGGTGAACCTGCCCGGCCAGACCGCGCCGCAGCAGCTCGGCCAGATTCAGCTTTCGCGTTTCATCAACAAGGTCGGCCTCGAATCGATCGGCGACAACCTGTTCGTCGAGACGGCCGGCTCCGGCCCGGCGATCGACGGACTCGGCGGCGAGGAAGGCTTCGGCACGCTGCAGCAGAACTACCTGGAAGAAGGCAACGTCCAGGCGGTCACCGAGCTTTCCTCGCTCATCGCGGCCCAGCGTGCCTACGAGATGAACTCGAAGGTGATCTCGGCTGCCGACCAGATGATGCAGTCCACCACCCAGATCATGCGCTGACGGAGGATGAGCCAGATGATCCGCTCCGCTTTCATCTTCGCGACTTTGACGGCGCTTCCCGCCATGGCGCTCGCCCAGGCTCCGGCTCCGGCCGAGGAGCGTGCACCCGTGGCGGCGCCCGCTGCGGCCGCCAAGCTCAAGCTGAAGGCCGATCTCACGCTGTCGCGCGACATCGTCGGCTTCGGCGACCTGATCGCCGGACTGTCGCCGCAGGATGCGGCGTTGCCGGCCTTCCGGGCGCCGGCGCTCGGCGACACCGGCACCATCCAGGTCGCCCGTATCGTCGATGCGGCGGTGAAGCACGGCATCCTGCGCGATGCCCAGGATCTCGACAGCCAGGGCGTCGCCCAGGTGGTGGTGAGCCGGGCGGCGCGCCGGATCACCGGGCTCGATGTCGAAGCTGCGGTGAAATCGGCTCTGCTCGAGCGTTTCGGCTTCGACGGGCGTGCCTTCGCGCTGCAGCTCGACGGGGGCGCGCCTTCCGTCGTGGTCGAACCGGAACTGACCGGAGACCTTGCGGCGCTCGACCTGAACTACGATGCGCGCACCCGCCGCGTCACCGGCCGGCTGACCATGCCGGGCAGCGCGGCGACCAGGCTGAAGCCGGTGCGCGTTTCCGGCCAACTGGTGGAGACCGCCGAGGTCGTGGTGCCGCTGCGCACCATCGCCCGCGGCGAGACCCTCAAGCCCAGCGACGTCACGGTCGAGCGCCGGCCGCGCGATGCGCAGTTCAACGACGTGCTCGGCGAAATGAAGGCGGCGATCGGCAAGGTTGCCAAGCGGACCCTGATGGCCGGTTCGGTGCTGCGCAGCGGCGACGTCCAGCGCGAGGAGGTCGTCGGGCGCGGCGACATCGTCACCATCGTCTACGAGGCGCGCGGTATCGCGATCAGCATGCGCGGCCGCGCCAGCGAAGCCGGCGCCGTCGGCGACAGCATCGCGGTCACCAATATCCAGTCGAAGCGCGTGCTGCAGGGAACCGTCACCGGTCCCGGGCGCGTCAATGTCAGCCCGCATGGCGGCGGCCAGATCGCTGCCGCTCGCTGACCCCCATTGCTCAAGTTGCGGACCGTAGCCATGACCTCAACCAGCCCTCTTGCTCTTCCTGCCGCGCTGAGCCTCAGCCTGATGCTGGGCGCCTGCGGCGCCGTCGACCGGCTTGCCAATGTCGGCCAGGCGCCGGCGCTGTCGGCGATCGAGGACCCGACCGCAGCGCAGGGCTACAAGCCGGTGCAGATGCCGATGCCGGCGGTGGAGCATGCGTCCTACGCGCCGAACTCGCTTTGGCGCACCGGCTCGCGCGCCTTCTTCAAGGACCAGCGTGCCCGGCTCGTCGGCGACCTCGTCACCGTCAAGGTCAAGGTCACCGATCGGGCCCAGCTCGACAACACCACCAAACGCAGCCGCAAGAACGGCGAGGATTTCGGCGCCGAGAATGCCTTTGGTGCCGAGACCAAATGGGCGAAGAACGCCAAGCCGGGCTCCCTGCTGAAGCTCGACTCGGATTCGTCGAGCGAGGGCACCGGCTCGGTGCGCCGGGCCGAACAGCTCGCCACCAATGTCGCTGCCGTCGTCACCCAGACGCTGCCGAATGGCAACCTCGTCATCGAGGGCAAGCAGGAGATCAGAGTCAATTTCGAGGTGCGCGAGCTGATCGTCGCCGGCGTGATCCGGCCTGAAGACATCGAATCCGACAATACGATCGACTCGGCCAAGATCGCCCAGGCCCGCATCGCCTATGGCGGCCGCGGCCAGATCACCGATGTGCAGCAGCCGCGCTACGGCCAGCAGGTGATGGATATCCTGCTGCCGTTCTGAGGCAGTCCCGGAAAAGTGGAAACCGGTTTTCCGAGACAGGACATGCCTGAAAGATAAATCCCGATCCCCAAGTTTCCGGCGCGACGGCAACGCTCCCCACGTTCCATGCCTTCGCGCCGGACCGGCGGTCTCTCCCGAGCCGCCATTCCTCCCGGCCGCCCGCCACGCTCCCCAAGCTATCCAAGGCTGGCGGCCAGAAGCCCCGCGCCCTCCCGCGCGGGGCTTTGCTTTCCGGGATTGGGCTGGGTGCCGTCGGTGCTCAGCGCTGCGGCGACGTCAGATAGGCCCACATCCGGTCGAGGATGGCGCCGGACCAGGTCGCGCGCTGCGCGACTTCCGCCTCGCCGAGGATGACACCGGCTTCGGCGATGCCGGCGGCCCTGGCCTCGAACTCGATGCGCGCTGCGTCTTCCAGATACCAGGTCAGGACGACCGCCTCTTCCAGGCTCTCGCCGGCGGTGACTGCGCCGTTGCCACGCATGACGATGGCGCGGGCCGCGCCCATCTGCTCGGCGAGGGCGGCGGCTTGCGCGTCATTGCGCAGCAATTGCGGATCGTCCCAGAGCGGCGGCTGCGGGGCGAAATAGCTGCCGAATCCGTGTCGTGGCTGCGGCGTGATCCGGGCCGTGCCGAGCGTCATCACGCGTTGCGGCATCGAGCGCACGATGCCGCCGACCTCCGGCCGCCGGCGATAGATCTCGCGATGGATGCGGACTTCGCCGAGCACGCCGTCCGGCAGTGGCCCGTCGATCGGCACGACGCTGCAGGCATCATCATCCGCGACCAACCCGAGCGGCTTGGCCGGCGAGACCAGGAAATGGCCCTCGTCGAGGCGCATGCTGCAATGGCCATAGGCATGGACGAGGCCATGGCGCGCCAGAGCGCGCCCGGCCTGCCGGACGAGATCCTCCTGAGCGGCGCTGGGCCGCGGCAATGACGCGCTCACTTGGGCGCGCTCACTTGTTGAATTCGGTGATGTTGGGCTTGGCGCCCCATTTGCAGAAGCCCTTGGGCTCGAACATGTACTGGCGCTCGCGCCAGAGCAGCTCGTCGGCGATCTCACGCACGCCGCTGGAATATTCGAAGACCATGCCCTCCGGCCCCTCGAAATAGAGGAACTTGGCCGAGGAGGTCGGGTGTCGGCCCGGGCCGAAGACCATGTGTACCTGCCGATCCTTCAGGAACTGGTGCGAGCGCATGATGTCGTCGCCGGTCTCGACCTGGTGGTTGATGTGCTGGATGCCGGGCTTGGGCGAGGGAAACAACGCGATGGTGTGGTGGACCTCGTCGATGCGCAGCAGCGGCGCGTCGCCAATCCGGTCCGAGACCTGGGCATTGGTGACCTTGGTCCAGAACGCCTCGTCGCGGGCGAGGTCGCTGGAGCAGAGGCCGACATGGCTGAAGCCGGTGATGCCGGCATCGCGCGCGCCATGGTAGCGCCGCCCGCTATAGGCCGGCCGCCAGGCGAGCTCGATCGGATTGCCGGTCGGGTCACGGAAGGCGATGAAGTCGTGGACCTTGCGCAGCGCCGCCTCGGAGGCGGTACCGCGCCGGACCGGGTGGCCGAGGCTTTCGAGCTGCGTCGCGGCCTCGTCGAGATGGGATTGTTCCTCGACCTCGAAGCAGACGACCTGATCGCCCGGATCACCCTCGAAATAGCAGAGGGTGTGCTCACGCTCGTCCGACTTGAAATAGACCGAGCCCTTGGCGCGCTCGGCAACGTCGAGGCCGAGATATTCGGTGGCGAAATGGGTCGCGCCCTCGAGATCGCGGGTCCCGAGCCGGACATAGGAGACATCGGCTAGCTTGATCATGGTCGCTCCCTCCTGCCGGCGCGGGGCCGGCGAAGACGCTTCACTGGTATTCGGGAATCTGCGTGTCGCTCCCCCAGGCGCAGAAGGATTCGCGCTTGCGCGGGAACTGCCGGGCGCGGCGAGGGGAGGCGAGGCGCTCGCCCTCGGCGACATAGGAGAAGTTGACGCCGTCGGGACCGGCGACGCTGAGGACAAGCTGCTGCGAGGCGGTGCGCCGGCCGGGGCCATCCATGATGCGCGCCTGCGCACCCCGCAGATGGTAGGCGTTCTGCATGACGAGATCGACGTCCTCGACGCCGAACTCGATGGCGAGGATGCCCTTCTCCTGCGAAGGGTGCACGGCGATGCGGTGATGCGCCTCGTCGAAGCGGATATAGGCGGCTTCGCCGACCCAGTCGCTGACCTTGCCGCCGAGGAGTTTGGTCCAGACCTGCTGGTCGGAAGCATCCGGCGCGCCGCGCAAGGCGATCGCTTCAAGCCCGGTGATGCCGGCATCGCGCGGACCGTGATAGCGCCAGCCGGATTCGAGCGGCCGGACCACGAGCTCGATGTCGTAGCCGGCTTCCATCCGGAACGAAATGAACTGCCGAACCTTCCGGACGACGCAGGCCTCGGCATCACCGCGCGTGGTGGCGAAACCGGCGCCCTGCAGCACTTGTTCGGCATGGGCGAGCGCATCGGGATCGCGCACCTCGAAGCCGATCGCCTGGCCGGCATCGAGCCCGTCGACATAGACCAGCGTGTGGTCGCGATAGTCCGAGCGGAAATATGCGGCGCTGTCGGTGCGGTCGACCAGTTGCAGGCCGAGGATGCGGGAGGCGAAATCGGCCGCGCCCTTCAGGTCGGCAGTGCCGAGCCGGACATAGCGCAATTGCTCGATGGTGATCGCGTCGCTCATAGCCCGAGATGCTCTTTCTGAAGGTCCTTGTCGGCCAGCAGCATCGCCGATGGCCCGTCGAACACGACGCGGCCATGGTCGAGGACCAGCGCCCGTTCGGCGAGCTTCAGCGCCATGGCGAGGTTCTGCTCGGCGATCAGCAAGGTATAGCCCTCGCCGCGCAGGCGCCCGACCGTGCCGATGATGACCTCTTCGATGGCGCGAGGCGAGAGGCCCTCGCTCGGCTCGTCGAGCACGATCAGGTCGGCCTGCGTCAGCAGTGCCCGCGCGATCGCGAGCAATTGCCGTTCGCCGCCGCTGAGCGCGCCGCTGGAGAAGGAGCGCCGCTCGGCGAGGCGCGGGAAGTCCTCGTAGATGCGCTCCTTGACCCAGCGCCGGTTCGGCTGCTTGCGCGACCAGAGCGCGGCCATGGTCAGGTTCTCGTCTACGGTGAGGTTGGCGTAGACGCCGCGCCCCTGCGGCACCAGGGCGACGCCGAGCCGGGCGATGCGGTGCCCCGGCCAGCCGGCGACCTCCTGGCCCTTGATCGCGATCCGACCGGAGATTTGCGGTTCCAGTCCGAACAGGGCCGAGCAGAGCGTGCTCTTGCCGGCGCCGTTGCGGCCGAGCAAGGCCACAGCCTCGCCCTGCGCCAGTGAGAAGTCGACGCCGTGCAGGACGCGCACGCCGTCATAGCCGGCATCGAGCCCAGCGACCTCGAGATAGGTTACGGCGGTGGGTTGTTGCTGTGCCTGCGCGGACATCATGCGGCCTCCCCGAGCGACGCGCCGAGATAGGCGGCCTGGGCGCCCTCATGCGCCTTGATCGCATCTGGCGTATCGCAGGCGATCAACCGGCCGAGATCGAGCACGGCGACGCGGTCGCAGACGCCGAAGACGATGTCGAGATCATGCGCGATCAGGATGGTCGAGAGGTCCTCGCCAAGCGTGCGCACGACCTCGATCAGGTGCTCGCCTTCCGCCCGCGAGAGGCCGGCGGTCGGCTCGTCGAGCAGGAGCACGCGCGGGCGCATCGCCAGGGAGACCAGCACGTCGACGATGCGCTGCTCGCCATAGGACAAGCCTGCGACCGGCAGTTCCGCCCGCTCGCGTAATTGAGCCCGGGTCAGCAATTCATCGGCGGCCTCGTCCGCCGCCGCGACGGCCTTGCCACTGCCGAACCAGCGATAGCCTTCGCCGCTCCGGGACCGTGCTGCCAAAGCGAGGTTCTCACGGACGCTGAGCTCCGGGAAGGCCATGCTCTTCTGGAAGGTACGCACCAGCCCGGCGCGGACACGAGCATCCGGCTTTGCCCTGGTGATGTCCTCGCCGGCGAAGGCGACGCGGCCCTGATCGGGGATCAGGAAGCCGGTGACGATGTTGAACAGGGTGGTCTTGCCGGCGCCGTTGGGGCCGATCAGGCCGAGGCATTCGCCCTGGCCGAGCGTGACCGAGACATCGCTCAGCACCTTCAGCCCGCCGAACGACTTGGCGACGCCCTCGATCGCGAGGGCAGGGACGGCGTTCGCGCTCATGAGCGGCCCTCCGCATCCTTGCGCCGTCCGAAGGCGGCCTTGAGCCCGGCGACGACGCCCTTCGGCATGATCATCACGGTCAGCACGAAGACGAGGCCGACGACCAGTTGCCAGCGATCGGTGTAGGACGAGACATAGGTCTGGATGCCCAGATAGATCGCTGACCCGATGAAGGCGCCATAGAGCGAGCCGACGCCGCCGATCACCAGCATGATGATCATCATCGCCGACATCGTCCAATGCACGGCGTTGGGGCCGACATACTGGTTGACGAAGGGATAGAGCGCGCCGGCCGCGCCGGCGATGGCGCCGGAGGCGAGCAGGGCCATTAGGCGGATGTGCGGGATCGAATAGCCGAGCGCGCTCATCCTGAGCTGCCGCTCGCGTGTGCCGAGCAGGGCCCGGCCGATCGGCGCGTTGACGAAGGAACGGGCGGTGAAGAAGGCCGCGAATGCCAGCACCAGCGCGGCGAGGTAGAGCGCGACGCCGTTGTTGAGCGGGATGGTGGCGAAGCCGGTGTGCAGGGTCAGCACCGGGAAGCCACGCAGGCCGTCGGCGCCGCCGGTGACCTCGCGCCAGTGGAACACCACCTCCCAGACGATCTGGCCGACGATCAGGCTGAGGATCAGGAAGAACAGCGCGATGGTGCGCATCACCACGATGCCCATCAGCAGCGCCGCCGCCATGCCGGTGGCGATGCCGACGGCGAGCATCACCACGACATCGGCGCCGAGCGTCTGCGCGGCGATCGCGGCGGCGTAGGCCGCGCCGCCGAAGAAGACGGCATGGCCGAGCGAGACCAGTCCGCCGAAGCCGACCAGGAGGTCGAGGCTGAGCACAGCGGTGCCGATGATCAGGATTTCGGCGAGGAAGCGCAGCTGGTAGTCGCCCGCGAACAGCAGGGGGATGGCCGCCGCGAGGGCGAGCAGCGCGAGCTTCGCGGGCATCGGCAGGCTGCGCCGCTCACTGGCGGGGCGCGTTTCCACGCGGCCGGTCCCGTCGGCGATCGAGCTCATACCTGCCTCACCTTCCTGGCGACCAGGCCTTCGGGCAGCGCGACCAAGAGCGCAGCCATGACGGCGAGGGCGACGACATTGGAGAATTCCGGCACCCAGACCTTGGAGAAGGTCATGGCGAAGCCGAGTAGCAGTGCGCTCAGCACCGTGCCGCGGAAGGTGCCGAGCCCGCCGGCGACGACGACGATCAGCGCCAGGATCAGCACCTCCTCGTCGAGGCCGGGATAGGCTGAGAGGATGCCGGCGCCGAGCGCCCCGGAAATGCCGCCGAGGCCGGCCGAGATCACCAGCACGGCCGTGAAGATCCGGCGCGTATCGAGGCCGAGCGTCTCGACGAAGCCACGATCGGTGACGCAGGCCCTGACCACCGCGCCCCAGATGGTGCGGTCGATCACGTACCAGAGTGCGAAGGCGAGCGCCGCGCCGAAGCCGATGATGAAGAGCCGGTAGATCGGGAACGGCATGTCCATGATGAAAACGACGCCCCGCAATGCCTCCGGGATTTCCGCCGAGAGGATCTGCGCGCCAAAGCCCCAGCGCATCAGGTCGGCGAAGATCACCGAGAGGCCATAGGTCAGCAGCACCTGCATCAGATGGGTTCGCGCGTAGAACTGCCGGAACGGGAAGCGCTCCAGCAGGAAGCCGGCGAGGCCGGCCGCCAGGAAGGCGACCGGGAAGGCGAGCCACCAGGGCGCGCCCGAGGCGAGCCAGTAGACGCCGACATAGGCGCCGAGCAGGAAGAAGGAGCCGTGAGTCAGGTTGACGAAATTCATCAGGTTGAGCACCACCGACAGGCCAAGCCCGGTCAGCAGCAAGAGCATTGAGAACGACAGCGCGTTCAGGCTCTGGACGGCGTAGAAGCCCACGGAAAAGCTCCTTCGTAGACCTTAGGCCACCGGGCCCGGATCGCGCACGGCCTTGTAGGTGTGGATCACCTGGTTGACCGGGCCGCCGGCGCCTTCCTTGATCTCGTTGACGTAGATGTCGAGGATCGCCTGGTTGTTGCGGGGATCGAACGGCATCGGCCCGAACACGGTCTCGACCTCCTTGGCGAGCAGCGCCTCCTTGACCTTCTCTTTGTTGGAGAGATCGCCCTGGACGCGCTCGACCGCGGCCTTGATCACCTGGCCGGTGACGTAGCCGGCCGTGCCCATCTCGCCAGGCATGGCGTTGCGAGCCGCCTGATAGGCCTTGGTGAAGGCGGCCGAGCTCGGCGCCGTCGGCGACTGGTTGCAGGTGTTGAGTCCGCCGAGCGCCGCTTCCTTGACGGCGGAGACCACGTCCTCCTGGTCGAACAGCGCGCCGCTGCCGATCAGCTTGACCTTGCCGTGCAGGCGGTACTCGCGCATCTGGCGCAGGAAGCGCACCGCATCCGAGCCGGCGAAGAACGAGAAGATGAACTCCGGCTTCTCGGCCGCGATTGTCGTCAGCAGCGGCCCGAAATCGGTGGTGCCGAGCGGCGCCCAGAGCTGCTTGCCGACCTTGCCGCCCTGCTGCTGGTAGCTTGCGACGAAATCACCGACGGATTCGCGGCCGGCGGCGTAGTCGGCAGCGATCGTCAGGCAGCCGGACTTGCCGAGCTTCTCGAACGCCCACTGGCCGGCGGTGTGGCCGAGCATCCAGTTGGTCTTGGTCGGCCGGAAGACGAAGGGGCTCGCCGCCTTGCGGGCAAGATCATTGGCCGAGCCGGCCGAGATGAAGGTCAGCGCCTTGGCCTCGGTCACCACGTCGCGGACGGCAAGCGCCACCGCCGAGGAGATCACGCCGGAGACGATGTCGACATTGTCCTGTCCGAGCAGCTTGCGGAATTTGCGCACGCCTTCGTCGGGCTTGGCCTGATCGTCCTCGACGATCAGCTCGACAGCGCGGCCGGCAAGCTTGCCGCCATTCTCGGCCAGGAACATCTGCATGCCGGCGCGCATGCTCTCGCCGAGCGCCGTGAACGGCCCCGACAGCGAGGTCACCATGCCGATCTTCAGCGGCTTGTTGGCGGCCTGCGCCAGGGCCGGCGCGCTGATCGCGCCGGAGAGGGCGGTCGCGCCTGCAGTCGCGAGGAAGCTGCGGCGGGACAGCGGAAAGCGCTCGGTCATGGGACGTCCTCCAACGGGGCGATCTTGGTGCCACTCGATTGGCCGGCATCCGATCAGAACGGCTTTGGCCTGTCAATATTATTTCGATATTTTTTCAATGCAGGGAATTCACCTCAACGCGGTCTCTTATAGAGAATTCCTTGAATTATAGGAATTAAAGGGATTTTGACCGGCCGCGATTAATGCCGTCAGGATTGTAATTTCGAAATTTGATGCTAGAGAGGGCTATCGACAACAAGAGCTGCGTGCTTCGGAATGTCCTCTTCCGACAAGACTCTGGCCGACCGGACCTACCGCCAATTGCGCGGCGACATCGTCAATGGCCGGCTCGCGGCCGGCAGCAAGCTGAAGCTCGAAGGTCTGGCGCAGGACTATGAGGTCGGCATGTCGCCGCTGCGCGAGGCGCTCGCCCGCCTGATGGGTGACCTGCTCGTCGTCTCGGAAGGGCAGCGCGGCTTCTGGGTGGCGCCGCTTTCGCTCGACGAGCTCGATGACGTCTCGCGCGTTCGCGCCCTGATCGAGACCGAGGCGCTCAACGCCGCGATCCGCAATGGCGATGCGGCGTGGGAGCGCGACGTCACGGCGGCGTTCGAGGCGCTGGCTGCGGTCGAGGAGCATCTGCCGCATACCAGCGAGGCGCTGCCGCCGGGGCAAGTCGAGATCTGGGAGGCGCGCAACCGCGCGTTCCATGCGGCGCTCGTCTCGGCTGCCGGTTCGCCCATGCTGATCAAGCTGCGGGACCTGCTCTACCAGCAGTCGGAGCGCTATCGCCGCGTCTCGCTCAACGTTTCGCGCGGCTGGCGCAACGTCCATGACGAGCACCGCGCCATCTACGACGCGACCATGCAGCGCAATGCGCTGCGAGCCTGCCGGATGACCGAACTGCATCTCGCCCGTACGGCGGAAGAGGTGCGCAAGGCGATGGCCGCGCTGGCGCGGGACGACGACCAGATTTTCGGAGGCAAGGCGTGAGCGGTTTTGATCTGAGCGGCCGGACCATTCTGGTCACCGGCGCGGCCGGTGGCATCGGCGCGGTCACCGCGCAGGTTCTGGCAGGCCTCGGCGCCAGGCTCGTCCTCACCGACCGCATCTCCTGCGCCGCGACGATCGCTGGGCTCGGCGAGAAAGCGGGTGCGGCCAGAGAGATCGTCATCGACCTGCTCGACAGTGATGCGCCGCGGCGCCTGTCGGAGCTGGCCGGGCCGATCGATGCCGCCGTCCTCGGCGCCGGCATCTACCGCCCGCTCGACTGGGACGCGGATGGCTGGGAAGAGGTCGCCGAGACCACGCTGTCGCTCAACCTGATGGCGCCGATGCGGCTGGCGCGCGAGCTCGTGCCCGCCATGGCGGCGCGCGGAGGAGGGCGGGTCGTCCTCGTCGGCTCGATCGTCGCCGCGACCGGCGGTTCCTTTCCTGGCGTCGGTCCGCACTACGCGGCTTCCAAGGGCGGCCTGCACACGCTGGTGCGCTGGCTCGCGGCCCGTTTCGGCGGGCAGGGCGTGCTCATCAACGGCGTTGCGCCGGGTGTCACCGACACGGCCATGGTCGGCGTCCACGACCTTTCGGCGGCGCTGGCGAAACATCCGCTCGGCCGGGCCGCCAAGCCGGAGGAGATCGCGTGGCCGATCGCCTTCCTCTGCTCACCGGCGGCGAGCTTCGTCTCCGGCGCCATCCTCGACGTGAATGGCGGCGCGATGATGCGCCCATGACGACATAACCAGACCGGGAGTGAGACGATGAACAGCGCCGTTCCGCGCTACCAGGGCGCTGCCGCCAGCGCCGAAACCGCCCGCCTGTCGCATTTCATCGACGGGCGCTTCGTGCCGGCCGGCCGCAGCAGCTTCGAGAACCGCCATCCGGCAACGGGCGAGGTAATCAACCTCGTACCGGAGGCCGACTCGGCCGCGGTCGACGATGCGGTCAAGGCGGCCAAGCGCGCTCTCAAGGGGCCGTGGGGCAGGATGAGCGAGCAGCAGCGCTCGGCCATCCTGCGCAAGGTCGCCGACGGGATCATGGCCCGCTTCGACGATTTTCTTGCCGCCGAGGTGCTCGATACCGGTAAGCCCAAGAGCCTCGCTTCGCATATCGACATTCCGCGCGGCGCCGCGAACTTCAACGTCTTCGCCGACCAGGTGCTGACGCTCTCGACCGAGACCTTCCGCATGGCGACGCCGGACGGCGCCGGCGCGCTGAACTATGCGATCCGCGGGCCGCGCGGCGTCATCGCCGTGGTCTGCCCGTGGAACCTGCCGCTGCTGCTGATGACCTGGAAGGTCGCTCCGGCGCTCGCCTGCGGCAACACTGTCGTGGTCAAGCCGTCCGAGGAGACGCCGACCACGGCGACCATGCTTGGCGAGATCATGAACGAGGCCGGTGTGCCGCCCGGCGTCTACAATGTCGTGCACGGCTTCGGCGAGGACAGCGCCGGCGAATATCTGACCAGCCACCCCGACGTCGACGGGATCACCTTCACCGGCGAGACCCGCACGGGCGAAGCGATCATGCGGGCGGCGTCCAAGGGCGTTCGCCCGGTCTCGCTCGAGCTCGGCGGCAAGAACGCCTCGCTGGTCTTCGCCGATTGCGACATGGACAAGGCGATCGAGGGCGTCGGCCGCGCCGTCTTCGCCAATTGCGGCCAGGTCTGCTTGGGCACCGAGCGCGTCTATGTCGAGCGGCCGATCTTCGAGCAGTTCACGCAGCGGCTGAAGCAGGCGGCTGAGAAGCTGAAGCCCGGCAATCCGTTCGAGGGCTCGACCACGCTCGGCCCGCTGATCAGCCAGGTCCATCGCGACAAGGTGCTGTCCTACTACGCCAAGGCGAAGGCCGAGGGGGCTGAGATCGTCACCGGCGGCGGCGTGCCCGAGCTTCCGGCCCCGTACTCCGCCGGCTCCTTCGTCGAGCCGACGATCTGGACCGGTCTTTCCGAGGATTCGGCGGTGATGCGCGAGGAGATCTTCGGGCCCTGCTGCAACATCGTGCCCTTCGACGAGGAGGACGCCGTCATCGCCCTGGCGAACGACAGCCCCTATGGTCTCGCCACCTCGATCTGGACCGAGAACCTGACGCGGGCGCACCGCGTCGCGGCGCAGGTCGAGGTCGGCATCACCTGGGTGAACTCCTGGTTCCTGCGCGACCTGCGCACACCCTTCGGCGGGTCAAAGCAATCAGGCATCGGCCGCGAGGGCGGCGTGCATTCGATGGAATTCTACACCGAGCTGCGCAACGTCTGCATCAAGCTCTGAGGGCTCTTCGCTTTCTCCATCACACCCGGCGGTCGCAAACGACCGTCGTCTCCACAAGCGCGCTCAGCGCCGCAAATCATAGGAAACGTCCATGCTGACCGAAGCCCAGCGCGCGCAGGTCGTGCGCTCCCTGCTTGAGAGCCACCGCACCAAGAAGCAGGGCGAGCGCCCCTCGCAGATGTTCCCGGACATCAAGATCGAGGACTCCTACGCGATCTCCTCGGCGGTGGCGCAGGAGCGGGTCAAGGCAGGTGCCCGCATCATCGGCCACAAGATCGGCCTGACCTCGAAGGCGATGCAGGCCTCCTCGAAGATCGACGAGCCCGACTACGGCTATCTCTTCGACGACCTTCTCCTGAACGACGGCGCCAAGGTGAAGTTCGAGAACTTCTGCGTGCCACGGGTCGAGCCGGAACTGACCTTCATCCTGAAGGAGCCACTGAAGGGGCCGAACATCGGCCTGATCGACGTGCTGCGGGCGACCGAATATGTCGTGCCCTCGATCGAGATCATCGATGCGCGCGTCACCGAGCCGCGCAAGATCTTCGACACGGTCGCCGACAATGGCGCCGCCGCCGGCATCGTCCTTGGCGGCCGGCCGGTCCGGCCGGAAGATGTCGACCTGCGCTGGGTGGGCGCGATCTTCTACCGCAATTCCGAGATCGAGGAGACCGGCCTCGCCGCTGGCGTGCTCGGCCACCCGGCGATGGCGATCGCCTGGCTCGCCAACAAGCTCGCCCCGTTCGACATCACCCTGCAGCCGGGCGACCTGATGCTGTCGGGCTCCTTCACACGGCCGGTCTGGGCGGCTAAGGGCGATACGCTGCACGCCGATTTCGGGCCGCTCGGTAGCGTCTCCGTGCAGTTCGTCTGAGAGGGAGCGCCATGGATCTGCCCCGCAACGCCTTCAAGGCCGCGCTCGCCCGCGGCGAGCTCCAGATCGGGCTGTGGAGCAGCCTGTGCAGCCCGATCGTCGCCGAGATCATCGGCCAGAGCGGCTTCGACTGGATACTGGTCGACACCGAGCATTCGCCGAACGAGCCGCCGGCCGTGCTCGCCCAGCTCCAGGCGCTGCAGGCCGGCACGGCGACGCCGATCGTGCGCCCGGCCTGGAACGATCCGGTGCTGCTGAAGCGCCTGCTCGACATCGGCACGCAGGCGGTGCTGGTGCCCTTCGTGCAGAACGCGGAGGAAGCCGCCAAGGCCGTCGCCGCCTGTCGCTATCCGCCGGCCGGCATCCGCGGCATCACCGTGAGCGGGCGCGGCAGCCGCTATGGCCGCGTGCCGGATTATCTCAAGCGCGCCGATGCCGAGATCTGCGTCCTCGTGCAGGTCGAAACCGGCGAGGCGCTGGCGCAGCTCGAGGCGATCGCCTTGGTCGATGGCGTCGACGGCGTCTTCATCGGCCCGGCCGACCTCTCGGCGTCGCTCGGCCATATCGGCAATCCCGGCCATCCCGAGGTGCAAGCCGCGATCAAGGGCGCGGTCGATCGCCTCACGGCGGTCGGCAAGCCGGCCGGCATCCTGACGCCGTCCGAGGCCGATGCGCGCCGCTATATCGAATGGGGCTATCGCTTTGTTGCGGTCGGCTCGGATCTCGGTCTGCTGACCAAGCACGCGGACGTGCTGGCGAAGACGTTCCGATAGGGCGGGCTCGCCCATCTGAAGCGTCATTCCGGGGCTTCGCGCAGCGAAGAGCCCGGAACCCAGAACCGATGCCGGTTCCGAGGATCGCACTACGGCCGCCGCGTTTTTTCCGGCGATGGCATCGGCTCTGGATTCCGGGCTCAGGCCTGCCCCGGAAAGACAGGCGCAGCCGATCGTTCCGCCACTCTTACAAAAAAGGCCCCGCAGTCGCCTGCGGGGCCTTTCTTGCAAGCGCGATGCGCGCTTTCCTCAATCGTCCCGGAACACCCGCTCATTGCGCTCATGGCGCTCCTGCGCCTCCAGCGAGAGCGTCGCGATCGGGCGGGCTTCCAGGCGCTTCAGCGAGATCGGCTCGCCGGTCTCCTCGCAATAGCCGTAGGAGCCGTCCTCGATTCGGGAGAGCGCGGCGTCGATCTTCGAGATCAGCTTGCGCTGGCGATCGCGGGCGCGCAGCTCGATGGCGCGATCAGTTTCCGAGGAGGCGCGATCGGCGATGTCTGGGTGATTCTCGCTTTCGCTTTGCAAGGTGACCAGGGTCTCCTTGGCCTCCTTGAGGATCTCTTCCTTCCAAGCGAGCAACTTGCTGCGGAAATACTCCCGCTGCCGCTCATTCATGAACGGCTCGCTCTCGGAGGGCTTGTAGTCAGGGGCAAGACTGATCTGCTTCGACATGGCAGGCCTTCTGCATGAGCGCTCGAAGACCTCGCCGGCTTTGCCGTGTCGAGGCCGCCGATTTGGCGCCCTTATAGCGATTGGTCACACCGGGAACAATCGCTTTCGCGCAGCCGTGAACAAGCTGGCAAAGCGCTGGAAAATCAGCGCAATCCGGTATCGCCGTGGCGATGCCGGTGTCGGGCGGTGCCGGAGCCTTCCGGGATCGCCGGGTCTGGCCGGGATCGTTGCCCGGCTCTCGATTCTCCGGGCGGGGGCGAGCGGGTCGCCAAGCACGGTGCATGGCCGGCTCACGACGAGCTTCGCAGCATCTCAGTGCCGCTGCCGGTGCGTGTCAGAACTGAAAATAGATGAACTCGTAATTGGCGTCGTCGCCGATCTTGAACAGGACCAGCACGAAGAGGATGGCGGTGACGACAGCGAGCCAGCGCGCCGGCGTCGCCTTGTGTACCGCTGCCCAGGCAGTAGGCCCGATCATCGCGACTGCGATCGCGGGCAGGAAGGCGCGCCATTTGAAGCCGGAGCCGATGGGCGAAAGGCCGAGGAGCCCCTTGTAGATCGCCAGCGCCGCGTCGAAGGAGGTGGCGCGGAACAGCACCCAGCAGAAGGCGACGAACAGGAAGGTCAGAGCCCAGCCGAGCAGCCTGGGCATCGGCAGGCCGGCGCGTCGCCAGAGCACGCCGATGGCGAGCACGACGCCATGCGCCACGCCCCATGCGACGAAGTTGAGGCCGGCGCCGTGCCAGAGGCCGCCGAGCGCCATGGTGGCGAACAGCGCCCAGAGCTGCAGCGGCAGGCCATGCCGCGAGCCGCCGAGCGGGATGTAGAGATAGTCGCGCAGGAAGCGCGACAGCGTCATGTGCCAGCGCCGCCAGAAATCCTGCAGGCTCGTCGCGCGGTAGGGCGCGTCGAAGTTCTGCGGCAGCACGATGCCGAAGAGCAGGGCCAGGCCCAGCGCCATGTCGGTGTAGCCGGAGAAGTCGAAATAGATCTGGAAGGTGAAGGCCAGCGTCCCCTGCCAGGCCTGCGCCATGCTCACGACCTCGCCGGCGGCTGCCGCCGCGAAGACCGGGTTGGCATAGTCGGAGAGCGGGTCGCCGAGCAACACCTTCTTCGCCAGGCCGATCGTCAGCAGCATGATGCCGCGGGCGATGCGCTCGGTGGCGTCGGACCTGAGGTAAGGCCGCTCGTCGAACTGGTGCATGATCTCGCGCCAGCGCACCAGCGGCCCGGCCAGCACCTGCGGGAAGAAGGCGATGTAGAGCGCGTAGCGCACGAGATCGTAGCGCGGGGCTTCGCCGCGGCGCAGATCGGTCAGGTACATCACATGGTGGAAGGTGAAGAAGGAGATGCCGAGCGGCAGCGCGAGATCAAGCTTCGCTGTCGGCAATCCCGGAATCATCGCAGCGAGATCGGCGAAGAAGTTGAAGTATTTGAACAGGGCCAGGATCGCGAGGTTGATCACGATGGCGAGCGTGATCAGGCCGCCGGCCCTGGTCTTCTGGAAGGTTTCGGCGATCAGCCAGTTGAGCAGGATCGAGAAGCCGAGCAGCGGCACGAAGCGCCAGTCCCACCAGCCATAGAAGGCGAAGGAGAGCACCGCCAGCAACGGCAGCCGCCAGGTCGGCGCGAAGCGCTCGACCAGCCAGTGCAGGGCGAGTGCGAGCGGCAGGAAGCCGAGCAGGAAGGCGAAGGAGTTGAACAGCATCGAGCGGGCGAGGGGCGGGAGAGCGCCGCCTTAGACGATTATCGCCGCCCTGTCATGGTCGGGGTGGTGGGTTCGATGCCGATGCTCGACGTTTCCGCGTTCCCTTCCCCCCGCTTGCGGTGGGGAAGGGTTAGGGATGGGGGGCCGCAAAGCAGGGTGCGGGGCTTCTTCCAGTTCAGAGCCGAGCGGCACTGCCCCCCACCCCGGCCCTCCCCACCGCAAGCGGGGGGAGGGAGAGGCGTCGAGCCGTTCAGATGTTGTCACCCCTGAGCGCTTCGCAGACGGCTTCCGTCACCTGTGCCGTCGTCGCGGCGCCGCCGAGATCGGGCGTGTGCAAAGCGGGGTCGGCGGTGACGCGCTCGACCGCGCGCATCAGGCGCGCCGCCGCGGCCTTCTCGCCGAGATGCTCCAGCATCATCGCCCCGGTCCAGAAGGTCGCGACCGGGTTGGCGATGCCCTTGCCGGTGATGTCGAAGGCCGAGCCGTGGATCGGCTCGAACATCGACGGCGTCTTGCGCTCGGGGTTGAGATTGGCGGTCGGCGCGATGCCGAGCGAGCCGGCCAGCGCCGCGGCGAGATCGGAGAGGATGTCGGCGTGGAGATTGGTCGCGACGATTGTGTCGAGCGTCTCCGGCTTCAGCGTCATGCGCATGGTCATCGCGTCTACCAGCATCTTGTCCCAGATGACATCCGGGAATTCGCGCGCCACCTCGGCTGCGATCTCGTCCCACATCACCATGCCGTGACGCTGGGCGTTCGACTTGGTGACGACGGTCAGGAGCTTGCGGGGCCGCGAGCTGGCAATCACGAAGGCATAGCGCATGATCCGGGTCACGCCGGCGCGGGTGAACATGGCGACATCGGTCGCGACCTCCTCGGGCAGGCCCTTGTGGACGCGCCCGCCGATGCCGGAATACTCGCCCTCGGAGTTCTCGCGCACGATCACCCAGTCGAGCTCGGGGCCGGAGACATGGCGCAGCGGGCTGGTGATCCCCGGCAGGATGCGGGTCGGGCGGACATTGGCGTACTGGTCGAGAGGCTGGCAGATGGCGAGCCTGAGGCCCCAGAGCGTCAGATGGTCGGGGATATCCGGCGCGCCGACCGCGCCGAAATAGATCGCATCGAAGGCGCGCAGTTGGTCGGCGCCGTCGACCGGCATCATCACGCCATGCCTGCGGTAATAGTCGGAGCCCCAGTCGAAGGCCTTGATGTCGAGGCGGAAGCCACCATCGCGCTCGGCGCAGACATCCAGGGCCTGGAGCCCGGCGGCGATGACCTCGGGGCCGATCCCGTCCCCGCCGATGGCGGCGATCCTGTGCGTGCGCATGCTCTTGTCCGATGCTGTGGTGCTGCTGTTTTGAAGATGCGGCGCCCGCCGGGAGCGCTGCCTTGGTGATTACTGAACCGTCACGCCGGCATTGCGGATGACCGGCACCCATTTGTCGATCTCGCTGCGGACGAGCTCGCCGAGCGCGGCCGGGGTCTGACCGGCTTCGTCGGGCAATTCGGCGCCGAGATCGAGGAAGCGCTTGCGCGTCGACTCGTCCTTGAGCGCGGCGCGGGCTGCGGCGTTCAGCTTGTCGATGATCTCCTTCGGCGTGCCCTTGGGAGCGAACATCGCGTTCCAGCCGGTGGCCTGGAATTGCGGCAGGCCCTGTTCGGCCGAGGTCGGGACATCGGGAATGACCGACAGCCGGCTCTTGACCGCGACGACGAGGCCGTTGCCCTCCTTGGCCTGCACGCTCGGGACGATCGCGACGGTCTGGTCGCAGACATAGTCGACCTGGCCGCCGAGCAGCGCGTTCAGCGCCGGGCCGGAGCCGCGGAAGGGGACATGCTGCGGCTTGGTGCCGAGCAGCGAGTCGAGGAAGAGGCAGGTCAGATGCGAGGTCGAGCCGACGCCGCCGGAGCCGTAGTTCAGCTTCTCGGCATTGGCCTTGAGATAGGCGACGAACTCTCGGAAATCCTTGACCGGCAGGTCCTTCTTGGCGACCACCAGCATCGGCGTCGAGGCCGAGTTCATCACCGGCTCGAAATCGGTGCGGGGATCATAGGCGAGCCTGGGATAGAGCCCGACGCTTGCCGCCTGGGTGCCGAGATTGCCCATCAGTAGCGTGTAGCCATCGGGCGTCGCCTTGGCGACGCGGGTCGCGCCTGTGGTGCCGCCGGCCCCGGCGACGTTCTCGACCACGACCGACTGGCCGAGCGTGCGGCCCATATGGTCGGCCATCAGCCGGGCCACGATGTCGGTGGTGCCGCCGGCCGCGAACGGCACGACCAAGGTGATCGCGCGCGCCGGGTAGGGCGCCTGTGCCATCGCCGGAGACGTCGCCGCCAGCCCGAGCGCCAGCGTAAGCAGCATTCGCTTCATCGGTTCTCTCCCTTGAGCAGCGCCGATCGGCGACGCTTCGATCTGCTCTCTCATTTGTCTTCCATGGAAGTTTGCATGGCTGATCGTTGCCGCAGGGATATGCGCTGTCAAGCTTCCATTCTTGCTTGCATGGAAATAATCAAATGTGCTCAATCGGCCGTGGAGGAACCATGGTCGAGCTTGCGCGTCCCGAGACCGTCGAAGTTGGAGCCAGGCGCGGCTCGCTGGTCGACGAGGCCTATGCGGCGCTGAAGCAGGCGATCCGCGACACCGATTTCCCGCCGGGCTATCAGGGCTCGGAGCAGGAAATTGCGGTCCGGCTCAGCATGAGCCGCACGCCGGTGCACGAGGCGATCATCCGCTTGCAGGAGGACGGGCTTGTCCGCGTCCTCTCCAAGCGCGGCGTGCTGATCTGCCCGCTGGCGCCGCAGGACATCCGCGAGATCTACGAGGTCGTGATCGCGGTCGAGTCGATGGCAGCGGAGCTGCTGGCGGCCTTGCCCGACGCCGATCGCGCGGCAGCCGCAGAGGAACTGGAGGCGGCGACCGCGGCGATGGACGAGGCGCTGACGCGCGACGATCTGCCGGGCTGGGCCGAGGCCGACGAACTGTTCCATCGCGTATTGGTCGAGCGCTGCGGCAATGGCCGCCTGCGCCGCATCGCCCAGACGGTGACCGATCAGGCGCATCGCGCCCGCATGCTGACGCTGAAGCTGCGGGCGAGGCCGAGCGGCTCGGCGCAGGCGCATCGCCTGATCATCGCTGCCTTGCGGGCCGGCGAAGCCGGGGAGGCGCATCGCCATGCCCGCGCCCACCGTGTCGCGGCGCGCGACGAGATCGTTCCCCTGATCGAGCATATCGGCCTGCGCCAGCTGTGAGGTGCCCCGGCGGCCTAACCATGCTCGATCAGGATGGTGTCGCCAGCAGGTTCGATGAATGACGACTGACGCCTTCTTCGCGAAAATCCGGACCTACGCCGATCTGTCGGAGGCGGCGGAGCGCGCCTGGGTTGCCCTTCTGCGGCAGAGGCACTATCGCAGGGACGAGCCGTTCATCCGGGCAGGGGATGTTCCGACGCGCTATGCCTTCGTCGTCGAGGGGCTGTTCTACCAGCACTATGTCGGCCCGGATGGCGACCTGATCGTCAAATACTTCTTTCCGGAGAATCGTATCGCCGCCTCGGTCAGCGCCACGCTGCTGGGCGAGCCGAGCCTGTTCACCATCACCGCGATCGAGGACAGCACCGTCCTCGAATACGACTTCGCGGCCTTCAGGACACTCGCCGCGACGTTCCCCGATATCGCCGCCTTCTACATCCGCTACATGGAACGCCACTGGATCATCGACAAGGAACCGGACGAGATCTCCTTCCGGCACGACGATGCCATGAAGCGCTACCGCGACTTCATCCGCCGCGAGCCGGAGCTGCACAAGCGGTTGAAGCAGCACCATATCGCAGCCTGGCTCGGCATCACCCCGGAAAGCCTCAGCCGCCTGAGACGAGCAATCGCCTATGGCCGGATGGATCGCGGCTGAGGCGTTTTTCTTACCAAACATCAATTCGCCGACGCCGCATCGCCCCTAACACTCACCGTCAAGCAGCCGCGATGGTGGTCATCGCGGCGCTTGTCGGAGAGAGCGGGGCGCGCCTCGCCACGATTGCGGGAGATGCAAGATGGCCAAGATGATTTTCGTGAACCTGCCGGTGACGGACCTGGCGCGCGCCAGGGCCTTCTACGAGGCGCTCGGGTTCATCAACAACGCTCAGTTCAGCGACGACAATTCGGCCTGCATGGTCTGGAGCGAGGCGATCCACGTGATGCTGCTCACCCATGCCAAATGGCAGGGCTTCACCAGCCGCCCGATTCCACCCGCGGGTATGAGCGAGGTGATGCTGGCGATCTCCTGCGACAGCCGCGAAGCGGTCGACCGAATGAACGAGGCGGCGGTGCGCCATGGCGGCACCGCCGACGTCAATCCGCCGCAGGATCTCGGCTTCCTGTTCAACCGCAGCCTGGCCGACCCCGACGGCCATGTCTGGGAAGCGGTGTGGATGGATCCTGCGGCGATCCCCGCAGGCTGAAGTGTAGGCTCGGCCCTTTGCAATGGCCTTCCAATGGTCAAACCGGCCGCAACAGCCCGGCGGGAAACCGCCGGGCCTTTTTCAACGCGACGCTAGCTGAGTGCATCATGGTGCCAAGTTGCGCATCGCCGTGCCGGACGCTGCTCAGCGAAACGACGACGAGGCGTTTCGATGGCTGGCTTCGTAATTCAATCAATCGATTGATTGAATTACGAAGCGATGCTATGCTTCCGCCATGGCACGCACATCCATCCTCAACGACGCCGAGGGCACGCGGCAGGCACTGATCCGTGCCGGGCTCGATCTGTTCGGCCGCAATGGTTTCGACGCGACCTCGACGCGCGAGATCGCCCAGGCAGCGAAGGTCAACAGCGCCGGCATCGCCTATCATTTTGGTGGCAAGGACGGGTTGCGGCAGGCCTGCGCCGAGGCGATCATCGCCCGGATGCAGACCGTGCTGGGGGGCGGGGCGCCGGCCGTCTCGATCGCGATCGATGCAGCGGATCGCGACGTTGCCACCGACCAGCTGCTCGCGCTGATCGACCGGGTCGTCGCCTTCCTGACGACGGTCCCCGAGAGCGAGGTCGTCGCCCGCTTCGTCGTGCGAGAAATGCTGACGCCGAGCCCGGCCTTCGACACGATCTATGGCGGGCTGTTCGAGCCGGTGCATCGCCGCGTCTGCCAGGTCTGGGCGGCGGCGACCGGCATGGCCCCGGAAGCCCCGGCGACCAAGCTCGCCGTCTTCGCCGCGATCGGGCAGGTCTTCTATTTCCGCATCGCGCGGCCGGCGGTGACCCGGCGCCTGGGCTGGGACGGGATCGGCCCGGAGGAGGCGCGCGCCATCGCGCAAACCGTCAGGCGCTCGGTTCGCGCCAGCATCCTCGCCTGCAGGGGAGAGGCGTCATGATCCTCGATTTCATCTGCTCCTTCGCCATCGCTGCGTCGCTCGGAATCTGCGTTCCGCCGACCACCCGCGTCGTCGGCTATGTCGAGGGCGAATATGTCCGGCTCGGGCCGATCGACACGGCGCGGATCGAGAGCGTCTCGGTCCGGCGTGGCGAGCGCGTCGCGCCCGGCGCACTGCTCGCCGAATTGCAGGCCGACGATGCCCGCAACGCCGTCGCGGAGAGCGAGGCGAGGCTGGTCCAGGCTCAGGCGCAGCTCGCCAACCTGCTCAGCGGCAAGCGGCCGGAAGAGATCGCGGTGATCGAGGCGGTCGCGGCCTCGGCCAAGGCGCAGGAGCGCGAGTCCGAGCGGGCCCTGGAGCGCCGACAGGACCTCTTCCGCCGCGGCGTCTCGACCCAGGCCGACCTCGACCAGGCCCAGACCGCGCGCGATGTCGCGACGTCCAGGGTGCGCGAGACGGCTGCCAATCTGGCGGTTGCCCGGCTGGCGGCGCGCGAGGAGGAAATCAAGGCGGCGCGCAACCAGGTGGCGCAGGCGCAGGCGGCGCTCGACCAGGCCAAGTGGCGGCTCGGCCAGCGCAAACTGATGGCGCCTGCCGCCGGCATCGTGACCGATCTGGTGCGCCATCCCGGCGAGCTCGCCGGGCCATCCGCTCCGGCGCTGACGATCCTGCCCGACGGTGCGGTCAAGCTGATGCTCTATGTGCCGGAGGCGCTGCTCTTCGGCACCACCGTCGGCACGCGGCTCGATGTGCGCTGCTCGGGCTGCCCGCAGGGGCTTGCCGCCGTCGTGTCTTACGTCTCGCAGGAGCCGGAATTCACCCCGCCGGTGATCTATTCGGCGCAGACCCGCCAGAAGCTGGTCTATCTCGTCGAGGCGCGGCCCGAAGGCGGGCCGGCGACGCGGCTCCAGCCCGGCCAGATCGTCGACGTCATGCTGCGGGGCCGCAAGTGAGCGACGACAACGTCATCGACGTGCGCGGCATGACCAAGCGCTTCGGCAAGCGCACGGTGGTCGACAATGTCGACCTGACCGTCAGGCAGGGTGAGATCGTCGGCTTTCTCGGGCCGAACGGCTCCGGCAAGACCACGACGATCCGGCTGATCTGCGGCCTGCTCACGCCCGATGCCGGCGAGGGCACCGTGCTGGGGCTCGATGTCCGCACGCAAAGTGCGCAGATCAAGCTGCAGGTCGGCTACATGACCCAGAAGTTCTCGTTCTATGAGGACCTGACGATCGAGGAGAACCTGACCTTCGTCGCCCGCCTCTACGCGCTGAAGCCGGTGGAGGAGGCGGTTGCGCGCACGCTCGACAATCTCGGCCTGACCTCGCGCAAGGACCAGCTCGCCGGCACGCTGTCGGGCGGCTGGAAGCAGCGCCTCGCGCTCGCCGCCTGCATCATGCACCAGCCGAAATTGCTGCTGCTCGACGAGCCGACTGCCGGCGTCGATCCGAAGGCGCGTCGCGAATTCTGGGACGAGATCCATCGCCTCGCCGGCGACGGGCTGACCGTGCTGGTCTCGACCCATTACATGGACGAGGCCGAGCGCTGCCACCGCATCGGCTACATCGCCTATGGCAGGATGCTGGCGACCGGCACGGTCGACGAGGTCGTGAAGGGCTCGGGGCTCTCGACCTTCGTCGTCCATGGCGCGCTGAAGCCGACCGAGATCGCCGAGCTGGCGAAGACCGATGGCGTCGAGCAGGTCGCGCCCTTCGGGACGACGCTGCATGTGGTCGGCACCGACAAGGCCAAGCTCGAACAGGCGCTGGCGCATCTGAAGGATCGCCCCGGCATCAGCGTCGAGCCGGACGCGACCAGCCTGGAGGACGTCTTCATCCAGTTCATGGCCAAGGCCCAAGCCGAGGGGAGAGCGGCATGAGCGCGCTCGCTTTGTTCTCGCCCGGCCGGCTCGGCGCGGTGCTGGCCAAGGAGTTCGTGCAGATGCGGCGCGACCGCATCACCTTCGCGATGATGCTGGTGGTGCCGATCGTCCAGCTGCTGCTGTTCGGCTATGCGATCAACAACGATCCCAAGGGCTTGCCAGCGGCAGTTCTGGCGTTGGGGCAGGATCGCTACACCCGTTCCGTCGTCGCGGCGCTGGAGGTCTCCGGCTATTACCGCTTCGCCAAGCGGCCGGAGAGCGCGGCCGAGGCCGAGAGCCTGATGGCGCGCGGCGCGATCTCGTTCCTCATCACCATTCCCAGCGATTTCGGCATGCGGGTCGAGCGCGGCGACGAGCCGCGCATCCTGGTCGAGGCCGATGCGACCGATCCGGCGGCGTCGAGCAATGCGGTCGGAGCGCTGCAGACCATCGCCAGCCGGGCGCTGACGCGGGCGCTCGGCACGGAGGAGGTGAAGCGCGAGCAGAGCAACAGCGCGCTCTCCTTCGTGGTGCACCGGCGCTACAACCCGGAAGGGATCACCCAGTACAACATCGTGCCCGGCCTGCTCGGCGTCATCTTGCAGATGACCATGGTGATGATGACGGCGATGGCTCTGACCCGCGAGATCGAGCGCGGCACGATGGAGAACCTGCTCGCCATGCCTGCGACGCCGGGGGAGATCATGCTCGGCAAGGTGCTGCCTTATCTTGCCGTCGGCAGCGTCCAGGTCGCGGTGGTGCTCTCGGCGGCGAAGCTGCTCTTCGGCGTGCCCTTCCTCGGCAGCCTCGGGCTGCTCCTGACCTGCGTCACGATCTTCGTGCTGGCGCTGGTGCTGCTCGGCTACACGATCTCGACGATGGCGCGCACGCAGCTCCAGGCGATGCAATTGACCTTCTTCTTCTTCCTGCCCTCGCTGCTGCTGTCGGGCTTCATGTTCCCCTATGCCGGCATGCCGCTCTGGGCGCAGTGGCTCGGCGAGATCTTCCCGCTGACGCATTTCCTGCGGGTCGTCCGCGCGATCATGCTGAAGGGCGCCGGTCTCAACGATATCGGCACGGAGGTATTTTATCTCTCCGTCTTCGTGCCGCTCTATGCCGGCATCGCACTGATGCGGTTCAGGAGCACGCTGGATTGACCGGGCAGAGCGGAGCGCTCCGCCTGGCATTGTGGCTTGCAAAATGATAGTGACTACGCTAGCGAACCCGGGCCATGCAGCCCGAGCTCGCTCCCCTCACCGAATGCCCCTGCGCCCTTGCGGTCGAGACCGTCGGCGAGTGGTGGAGCATCCTGATCCTGCGCGATGCACTGCAGGGGCTGACCCGCTTCGACGAGTTCGAACGCAGCCTCGGCATCGCGCCGAACATGCTGACGCGCCGGCTGAAGCATCTCACCGAGAGCGGGCTGTTCGAGCGGCGGCTCTATAGCGAGCGGCCGAAGCGCTATGAGTACGTCCTGACCGAGAAGGGCCGCGACGTCTTTCCGGTCGTCGTGGCGCTGATCGGCTTCGCCAACCGGCATCTTGCGCCCGAGGGCGCCTCGCTATTGCTGGCCGAGCGCGGGACCGGGCGGCCGATCACGCCGATCGTCGTCGATGCCGCGACCTTGCAGCCGGTCACTGCGGACAGCGCCACCGTCATCGCCGGGCCCCGCGCCAGCAACGACCTGCGCGAGCGCCTCGCCGCGCGCCAGGCAGCCACCCAAGCCAGATCGTACTAGGAGCCTGTCATGCGCCGCATCGTCGTCACCGGGTTGGGCGTCGTCTCGCCTTTGGGCTGCGGCACCGAGCTCGCCTGGCAGCGCCTGCTCGCCGGCCGCTCGGGCTTGCGCCGCTTGCCGGACGCGGTCGCCGAGACCCTGCCGGCCAAGGTCGCCGGCCTGGTGCCGGGGAAGGCCGAGGACAATGAGGGCGGCTTCGATCCCGACGTGGCGATCGCGCCGAAGGACCAGCGCAAGATGGACCGCTTCATCCAGTTCGCGCTGGTCGCCGCCAAGGAGGCGCTGGCGCAGGCCGGCTGGCAGCCGCAGGACGAAACCGAGCGCGAGCGCACCGCAACGGTGATCGCCTCCGGCATTGGCGGCTTCCCGGCGATCGCCGAGGCGGTGCGGACCACCGACCAGCGCGGCGTGCGCCGGCTCTCGCCCTTCACCGTGCCGTCCTTCCTGGTCAATCTCGCCGCTGGCCATGTCTCGATCGACCATGGCTTCAAGGGGCCGATAGGCGCGCCGGTGACCGCTTGCGCCGCTGGCGTGCAGGCGATCGGCGATGCCGCACGGATGATCCGGGCCGGCGAAGTCGACATCGCGCTCTGCGGTGGCAGCGAGGCCTGCGTCGATCTCGTCGCGCTCGGCGGTTTCGCTGCGGCGCGGGCGCTTTCGACGGGCTTCAACGACGAGCCGGAAAAGGCTTCGCGCCCCTTCGACCGCGATCGCGACGGCTTCGTCATGGGCGAGGGCGCCGGGATATTGGTGATCGAGGCGCTTGAGCATGCGCAGGCGCGCGGCGCGACGATCCTGGCCGAACTCACCGGCTACGGCACCAGCGCTGACGCCTATCACATCACCTCCGGCCCCGAGGACGGCTCGGGCGCGCGCCGGGCGATGGAGACGGCGCTGAAACAAGCGGGGCTGAAGCCCGGCGATGTCGGCCATCTCAACGCCCATTCGACCTCGACGCCGGTCGGCGACCGCGGTGAGCTGGCGGCGATCAAGGCCGTGTTCGGCGAGGCGGGCGGCATCGCGATCAGTGCGACCAAGGCTGCGACCGGCCACCTGCTCGGCGCAGCCGGTGGGCTGGAGGCGGTCTTCACGATCCTCGCCTTGCGTGACCAGATCGCGCCGCCGACGCTCAATCTCGAGAACCCTGACGAGGATGCGGCCGGGCTCGACCTGGTAGCGAAGACGGCCCGGCGGCTGCCGATGGAGCACGCCATCTCGAACGGTTTCGGCTTCGGCGGCGTCAATGCCAGTGTGGTGTTCAGGCGCTGGGCCTGAGAGCCCTCTAAAGCGTCACCACGACCTTGCCGAACTGTTCGTTCGATTCGAGGTAGCGATGCGCTTCGACGATCTGCTCGAACGGGAAAGTCCGGGCGATGATCGGCTTCAGCGAGCCATCGCCCAGGCCGTCGAGGATGAAGGCCTTGGCGGCGGCGAGGCGCGCGGGATCGCCGGCGATCTCGTGGACGAGATAGCCGCGCAACGTCAGGCTCTTGCTCAGTACGTTGAAGAGCGGGAAGGGCGTCGCCTCTGGGCTGAGGCCGCCATACTCGATCAGCATGCCGCCGCGTGCCATCGCTGCGGTCAGCGGCAGGAAGGCCGGGCCGCCGACGGCGTCGAACACCGCCCTGACGCCGTGCTCGCCGGCGATCTCCTTCAGCCGGGCTTCAAGGTCGTCCTCGGCCGAAGCGATAACATGGGCGGCTCCAGCCTCGCGCAGCGCCTGCGCCTTGCGCGAAGTCCGCGTCACCGCGATCGGGATCGCGCCGATCCGGTTGGCGATCTGGATCGCGGCGAGGCCGACGCTGCTCGATGAGGCGGTGATAACGACGAACTCGCCGCGGCCGAGGCGGGCGATGTCGATCAACGCGCCATAGGCGGTAAGGTATTGCATCCAGCTGGCCGCGGCGGCCTCCCAGCCGAGCGGCGACGGGTGCTTCACCACCAAGTCGGCCGGGACGGTGACGAGCTCGCCATGCACCGGCGAGCTCACCATCGAGCGTGGCGGCACCAGGCTGACGGCATCGCCGGGCAAGAGGCCCTCGACGCCGGCGCCGATGTTCTCGATCAGGCCGGCGGCTTCAAGGCCGATGCCGGACGGAAAGCGCGCCTGTTCGATGTAGGTGCCAGAGCGAAATAGCGCCTCGGCCCGGTTGAGGCCGAGCGCCTTGGTCCGAATCTGGACCTCGCCGCGGCCGGGCAGTGCAACGTCGATATCCTCGATGGTCAGGACTTCGGGGCCGCCATGGCGGTGAAAGCGGATCGTACGGGCCATGCTCATGACTCCAAAACAGAGCGAATGAATGAGCTATGGCAGTGCGCTATCCTGCGATAAATTGTGCTCCGTGATCGATAATTAGAACTGGTGATTTCGAATGATGGATCGCCTCACCAGCATGGCCGTGTTCGTCAGGGCGGTCGATCTCGGCTCCTTCGCCGCGGCTGCAGCGGCGCTCGGCCTGTCCGCGCCGATGGTCGGCAAGCATGTCCGCTTCCTCGAGGAGCGGCTCGGCGTTCGCCTGCTCAATCGCACGACCCGCCGGCAGAGCCTGACCGAGTTCGGCCGCGCCTATTATGAGCGCTGCCGGACGGTCCTCGCTGAGGCCGAGGCGGCCGATGCGCTCGCTGCCGACCAATTCGGCGAGCCGCGCGGCAAGCTTCGGGTGGCGCTGCCGGTGCTGTTCGGCCGGTGCTGCGTCATGCCGATCCTGCTCGATCTGGCGCGCCGCCACCCGCAGCTGGAGCTCGACCTTGCCTTTGGCGACGGCTTTGTCGATCTGGCTGAAGGTGGGCACGACCTCGCCATCCGCACCGGCGAGCTCCCCGATGCGGCCAATCTCGTGACGCGCCGCGTCGCCCGGCAACACATGATCGTCTGCGCAGCGCCGTCCTATCTAGAAGCCCATGGAGTACCGGCGCAGCTCGCCGATCTCGCTGATCATGACGCGCTGATCTATCGCCGCTCCGGCGGCGTGCGCCCCTGGCTGTTTCCCCGGGAGGATGGGCCCGTGGCGGAGATGATGCCGCTTCACCGTCTACGGTTCGACAATCTCGAGGCGATCGCTGATGCGGCCGTGCTCGGCATGGGCCTGGCCTGGCTGCCGTCCTGGCTGGTGCGCGAGCGCCTGAAGGCCGGCGCGCTCGTCGAATTGCTGCCGGGTGAGGGGCGGCTACCTTATGACGTCCATGCGCTCTGGCTGCAGACGCCGCATCTGCCGCCGAAGGTGCGCGTTGCCATCGACGCGCTGGCGGCGGAGTTGCCGGGGCTGATGTGAGCGCTTGCGCATTGCTTAGAAAAGACTAGTTATCTGACTAGGCTGATCTGGGCATGGAGGGCCGCATGAAAACTTGGCCGGTGCAGGATGCGAAGGCTCGCTTCAGCGAGTTGCTCGAGACCTGTCTCAGAGAAGGCCCCCAGATCGTCAGCAAGCGAGGTGCCGACGCGGCCGTTCTTGTCCCGCTGAAGGATTGGGAACGGCTTCAGCGCAGTGCGAAGCCCACATTGAAGGAATTGCTGCTCGCGGACGAGGCTCGCGTCGATCTGGATTTGCCCAAGCGCGGCAGGCTCCGCCGGCGTGAGCCGGGGGAGCTCGTCTGAGGCATGTATCTCCTCGATACGAATATCGTCTCTGAATTACGGCGGCCGCGGCCACATGGCGCCGTGTTGGCTTGGCTGGAAGGTGTGGCCGATGCCGATCTTCATCTCTCCGCGGTCACCATCGGAGAGATACAGGCCGGTATCGAGATGACGCGAGAGCAGGACGTCGCCAAGGCGGCGGAGATTGAGGCTTGGCTGGAGCAGGTCGCGCAGACCTACAATATCCTCGACATGAATGCCGAGGTCTTTCGCGCCTGGGCCAGGCTGATGCACCGAAAGTCGGGTGAGATCATTGAAGACGCGATGATCGCAGCTACTGCCTCTGTTCACGGCTTGACGGTGGTCACGCGCAACATCCGCGATTTCGAGGGATTGAATGTCCCTCTCCTCAACCCGTTTTCAGCCGCTTGAGCGGTGAACAGATTGATGCGGCCGGGGCTGATGTAAGGCGGCCCCGGCGTCGAGATTCCGCTCAGAGCGGGATATTGTCGTGCTTTCGCCAGGGGCGCTCGACGCTCTTGGTGCGCAGCATGGCGAGCGCGCGGGCGATCCGGCGGCGGGTCGAATGTGGCATGATGACTTCGTCGATATAGCCGCGCTCAGCCGCGACGAAGGGGCTCATGAAGCGGTCTTCGTATTCCCTGGTCTGGCGCGCGATGGTTTCGGCGTCGCCGCCGCGGAAGATGATCTCGACCGCGCCCTTGGCGCCCATCACCGCGATCTGCGCCGTCGGCCAGGCATAGTTGACGTCGGCGCCGATATGCTTGGAGGCCATCACGTCATAGGCGCCGCCATAGGCCTTGCGCGTGATGATCGTGACCAGCGGCACGGTGCATTCCGAATAGGCGAAGAGCAGCTTGGCGCCATGTTTGATCAGGCCGCCATATTCCTGCGCCGTGCCCGGCAGGAAGCCGGGAACGTCGACCAAAGTGACGATCGGGATCTCGAAGGCGTCGCAATAGCGCACGAAGCGGGCGCCCTTGCGGCTGGCGTCGGAATCGAGCACGCCGGCCAGCACCATCGGCTGGTTGGCGACGATGCCGACAGTGCGGCCCTCGATCCGGGCGAAGCCGGTGACGATGTTGCCGGCGTAAGCCTGCTGGATCTCGAAGAAATCGCCCTCGTCGACGACCTTCAGGATCAGCTCCTTGATGTCGTAGGGCTTGTTCGGATTGTCGGGGACGAGCGTGTCCAGGCTCATGTCGACGCGATCGGGCACGTCGAAAGAGGGCCATTCCGGCACGCCGACCGTGTTGTTGGCCGGCAGGAAGTCGATCAGGCGGCGCACCTGCAGCAGCGCCTCGACATCGTTCTCGAACGAGCCGTCGGCGACCGAGGACTTGGAGGTATGGACCTTGGCGCCCCCTAGCTCCTCGGAGGTCACGGTCTCGTTGGTGACGGTCTTCACCACCTCCGGGCCGGTGACGAACATGTAGGAGGTATCGCGGACCATGAAGATGAAATCGGTCATCGCTGGCGAATAGACGTCGCCGCCGGCGCAGGGGCCCATGATCACCGAGATCTGCGGGATGACGCCCGAAGCCTGCACGTTCCTCTTGAAGACCTCGCCATAGCCGCCGAGCGCCGCGACGCCCTCCTGGATGCGGGCGCCGCCAGCGTCGAACAGGCCGACTACGGGTGCGCGCATCTTCAGCGCCATGTCCTGGATCTTGATGATCTTCTGGGCGTGGGTCTCGGAGAGCGAGCCACCGAAGACGGTGAAGTCCTTGGAGAAGACGAAGACGGTGCGGCCATTGACCGTGCCCCAGCCGGTGACGACGCCGTCGCCGGGGATCTTCTCTGCCTTGTCCATGCCGAAATCGACGGCACGGTGCTGCACGAACATGTCGAACTCCTCGAAGGAGTCCTTGTCGAGCAGGAGCTCGATGCGTTCGCGGGCGGTGAGCTTGCCGCGCTTGTGCTGGGCCGCGATGCGCTTTTCGCCGCCGCCCAGACGAGCGCCCGCGCGCCGGTCTTCGAGCTGTTCGAGAATGTCCTTCATGAAGAGCCTCCCGGGGCGCGGTCTTTAAAGGTCTTGTTTCCCGCTTAAGCGGCGCTGAGGGCGAAGTCCATTGCGGCCTTCGCAGCATGCGGCTGGAGTTTTGTGCACCGCGGTGCCGGTCACGGCATGGCCGGAGCCTGCAAGCCACTGCCGCTATCGAGAAGCAAGGCACGCAGGCCCGCAACTGCATCGTGCAGCCTGTCGAGCTTCGGGCCGCCGAGACTGAGCCGCACGCCCCATGACGGTGCCTGCGCATCGGCCAGGAAAATCTCGGGAGCTGGCAGGAGGATGCCCGAGGCGGCGGCGCGAGCCGGGAGCGCCTTGGCCCGCTCCGGCGCCATCGGCAGCCAGACATGGAAGCCATTGCCCGAACTCATGGCGATCCCTGGCGGCAGCAGCTCACGCGCCATGGCGACGCGGCGGCTGGCCTCCTCGCGGATCGAGCGCGCCACCGAAGCGGCGGTGTCCTCGCTGAGCCAGCGCTCCATGATCAGGCAGGAGAGCGGGGATGCCATGGTGCAGGTGGCCGCGAGCTCGGCGAGGGCAGGCTCCAGCCAGGGCTCGGGGACGAGCAGCGAGCCGATACGCAGGCCCGGGCTCAGGACCTTCGACAGGCCGGAGACATGCAGCGTCCGTTCGGGCGCGAGCGCGGCGATCGCTATCGTGCCCGGCTCGGCCAGGGCAGCGTGGATGTCGTCCTCGATAATGAGCACATCATGGGCGCGGCAGAGCTTCGCGATTTCCTGGCGCCGGGCTTCGCTCATCGTCGCAGTGGTCGGATTATGCAGGGTCGGCGTGATGTAGAGCACGGCACGCCGCCCGGCCGTTTTCGCCTCATGCAAGGCCTTGTCGAGCGCCTGCGGGATGAGGCCCTCATCGTCGATGGCGAGGCCGGTCAGCCGCAAGCCGCGCCGGCGGGCGAGGGCGATCGCACCGGGATAGCTCAGCGCCTCGGTCAGCAGCTCGGTGTCCGGGCCGCAGGTGATCGCGAATGCGATGGCGAGCGCATGCTGGGCGCCGTTGCAGATCAGCAGCCGCTCGGGGGGAGCGGCAAGGCCTGTCGGCGCGAGCCAGCGCGCCAGCAGCGCGCGATGCTGGAGCATTCCGGCGGGCGCGGCATAGGCGCCGAAGCTGTCGGCGTCGAGCCGCCTTGCAAGGTCGGACAGGCTGGCGGCGAGCAGGCGATCGCTCAGCTGCTGCGGCGGCACGTTGATGCTGAGGTCGATCGTGCGGCTCGTCGCCAGCGACATGCCAGCGACGAACATCCCGCGGCCGCGGACGCTGCGCACCAGGCCGCGGCGTTCGAGCTGGGCATAGGCCTTGGTCACCGTGCCGATGCCGATATCGAGCTGCCAGGCGAGGGGACGATGGGCCGGCAGACGCGCGCCCGGCGGAAGCGAGCCATCAGCGATGTCGCGGGCGAGGGCCTCGACCAGCCTCTCGCTGGCCGAGCCGCCACCATCCGCGAGACGGGGGGACCAGGGCGAAGCGAGAAGCATGTCACCTCGAAATTGCGTCACGAGACGCTTTTTAGTCTATGCAGGAAGTGTCACATGCACAATCACCGGTACGACGTTTTCCAACGCCGGACCGGACATGACCCCACAACTCCTCATTGCCTTCGTCGGCTATGCCTTCGTGACCTCGATCACGCCCGGGCCGAACAACACGCTGCTGCTGGCCTCCGGCGCCAATCATGGCTTCCGCGCCAGCCTGCCGCTGCTGTTCGGGATCAATCTTGGCTTCTCCGGGCTGGTCCTGGCTGTTGGCCTCGGGTTAGGGGGCCTGTTCACCGCTATCCCCATCCTGCACGACGTCCTGCGTTATGCCGGCAGCGCCTATCTGCTCTATCTCGCCTGGAAGATCGCCCGTTCAGCTCCGATGGAGCCTGGAGCAGAGGCGGCGCCGCCACTCAGCTTCCCGGCGGCCGCGGCGTTCCAATGGGTCAACCCGAAGGCCTGGATCATGGCGGTCGGAGCCGTCGCGGCCTACACGCCGACGGAGGGCTATTTCCTCAACCTCGCCATCGTCGTGATCGTCTACGCCCTGGTCAACGGGCCCTGCATCGCCGTCTGGGCAGTCGGCGGCACGCTGTTGCGCGGCCTGCTGGCCGATCCGGCCCGCCAGCGCGTGTTCAACGTCGTGATGGCGCTGCTGCTTGCCGCCTCGCTCTATCCGATCCTGGTGAGCTGACGGGAGGTTCGGGGCAGCTTGCGAATGAAATAAGTGTATGCTTATGTATTGGCCATGGAGCAGGACATCTTCAGGGCACTGGCCGACCCGACCCGCCGGGCGATCTTCGAGAAGCTCGCTTCCGGCGGTCTGAACGCCAGCGCCTTGCGCGAGGGCATGGCGATCAGCCAGCCGGCGATGTCGCAGCATCTTGCTGTGCTGCGGACCGCCGGGCTGGTGCGCGAGGAACGGCAGGGGCGCTTCGTCAATTACGAGGTCGACCCGGACGGGCTTGCCCTGATCGCGCAATGGCTGGCGAAATACCGAGCCTACTGGCCGGCGCGCATCGATGCCCTCAAGGATCTGCTGCGGGACATGGACCAATGAGCGAGAGCGACATTCAGGATCGGGCGAAGCAGCTGGTCTTCGAGTATCAGCTCGATGCGCCGCCCGAGAAGGTCTGGCGGGCGCTCAGCATCCCGGCCTTCCGCGAGCGCTGGCTGCCGGCTGAAGTCGAGGCGCTTTCCACCGTCCCGGGGGAGGAAGTGCGCTACCGACTGAGAGAGGAAGAGCCGCCCTTCCTCGAAAGCGTGGTGACCTTCCAGCTCGCGCCGAACGAGGGCGGGACCGAGCTACGGATTATCCATAGCCTGACCGATGCGAGGCTGAGCCAGCCGCCCGCGCCTGCCAACAGCAACCAGCCGCTGATGCTGCGCGCCGCCTGACGCGGGTCGCAAGCCAGTCCATCACCAATCCGAAACCTGAGGAGGTCGTCGATGCACGGCACGATGCAGCTCGTCCCTATGGTCGTCGAACAGTCGACGCGCGGGGAGCGCTCCTTCGACATCTATTCGCGCCTGCTGCGCGAGCGGATCGTCTTCCTGAACGGCGAGGTCAATGACGCCAGCGCCGCGCTGGTCTGCGCGCAATTGCTGTTCCTGGAGGCCGAGAACCCGAAACGGCCGGTGCACTTCTACATCAACTCGCCGGGCGGCGTCGTCACCAGCGGCCTCGCGATCTACGACACGATGCAATACATCCGCTCGCCGGTGCATACGCTCTGCATGGGAACTGCCCGCTCGATGGGCTCCTTCCTCCTGATGGCGGGCGAGCCGGGCGAGCGCGCGGCGCTGCCCAATGCCAGCCTTCATGTCCACCAGCCGCTCGGCGGCGCGCAGGGGCAGGCCTCGGACATCCTGATCCATGCCGAGGAGATCCAGAAGACCAAGCGCCGGATGATCCGGCTCTATGCCGAGCATTGCGGGCGCAGCGAGGAGGAGGTCGAGCGCACGCTCGATCGCGACTGCTTCATGACCGCCGAGGAAGGCAAGGAGTGGGGTCTGATCGATCGCGTGCTGACCGAGGCGCCGGTAGAGGCCTGATCAGGTGCTCGGCTTGCTCGGGTCGCCAATCTCGCGGTTGAGCGCGACGGCGGCACGTACCAACTCGCTTGCGACGGCGGCATCGACCGCATCGCCCTCGCGCAGAACCATGGTGGCGAGCTCGAACTTGCCGCCCGGCTTCAACCGCGGCTCGATCCCGCGCAGCCGCTTGCCGCGCCAGAAGCCGAACAGCACGCGTTCGGCCTCGGCCCGGATCAGCAGCACCGGCCCGTTCGAAAAATAGACCAGATGGGTCCACTTGATCCGCTCGTCGAGCGGGGCGGCGGCCTTCACCGCGGCGCGCAGGGCCTCGACTGTCGCCAGCCGCCAGCCATCGAGCTGGGCGACGTAGTCTTCCGGGTTGTCGGCCTTGGGCGCACCCGGGACCATTCCTCTAGCCTTTCGTCAGCAGCAGCACCGCGGCGTCATATTCCTTGCGGCGGATGGCGCGGCGCTCAGCTGCTTCCTCGTCCTGGCCCCAGATCTCGATCTGGTAGTCCTCGTCGAGATGGGCGGCGGCCCAGGCCGCTTCGGCGTCGATCAGACCCTCGGCCAGCGCCAGCATCAGGATGGTCGAGCCTGTCAGGGTCATGACGTTGTGGGTGCCGGCGAGCGCGACCGGGGAGGGGATCATCGCGACGCGTTTGGCGACAGCGTCGAGCACCGCTTGCGGCTGCTGCGCGAAGACGACGCCCTGCGCCATGACGAAGCGGCCGCCAATCTGCTCTTCGAGCGCCGCGATCAGCGGATTCCAGACCTGGTCCTGCCGCTCGACCAGCGCTTCGGGCTCGCCGGCGCGATAGCAGAGCGCATCGCTGCCGGCATAGCGGACGATCTCGGCGCGCACAGCCTCATGCTGGTCGGCAACGCCGTCGAGCGCCGAATTGACCAGCCGGGTCAGCGGCATGCGGGCTGGATCGATCTCACCGGTCTGAGCCTCCCATTCTGCTGCCAGCGCCTCGGCGACGGTGCGCGACGCGACGGCGAGCGGTTTGCGGGCCGGGGTGCGGGCGGTGCGGCCGTCGAGCGCGACATGAAGCAGGCCGTCGCGTTCGAGCACGCCCGCCTTCTCGTAGAAGCGCTTGGGCAACGGGTTGCGCATCGCCTGCTGGGCGGCGGCGACGGGATCGGGCTGGCGCTGGCCGGCGGCGCCGAAGCGGGCGAGGAAGTCATCGGTCGACATGGGCCGCGCTCTAGCACAGCCGGCGGACGCTTGTCGCCGTCAGCCCGGCTCGAACAATTCCACCACATTGCCCGAGGGGTCCTCGCACAGGATCTGCTTGCCTCCCGGCCCGGTCACGATCTCGTTGCGGAAGGGCACGCTCTTTCGGCGCAAATTGTCGACGAACTCCGCCAGATTCTCGACCTCGATGACGAAGCGGTTCCAACCGCCGGGGATCGGCTTGCCTCCGTCCGGCATCGCCCGCGAAGCGGAGGCGCCGGGACCGGCGAGCCAGAGCGTCAGGTCGCCGCGCTCGAGGATCGCCATGGCCGGCCCGAATTGCTGTTTCAGGGCAAAGTCGAGCCTATCGACATAGAACCTTGCCGCCTCGTCGACGTCGACCACGAAATAGCGGACGGTGGCCATCGGTTCGCTCCCTCGCTGTGCTGTCGTCTATGCGCCGAACCTGTCGCGCCAGGCCGGCTTGGCGCCGGCAAAGGGCAGGGCGCTGGCGCAATATACCGCCCGAGCCACGGCGCGCGCCAGCACGTCGGCGGCGGTGGCGCAAAGCTCGGTCAGGGCATAGGCGTCGGATGGAGCGCCGCTATGGCCGGTCGCGGCGGCGAAAACGACGTCGCCATCGAGCGGGGCGTGGACAGGCCGGAGCGCTCGCGCCAGCCCGTCATGGGCGCAGAGCGCCAGGCGCTTGGCCTGCGCCTTGGTCAGGACCGCATCGGTCGCGACCAAGGCGATGGTGGTGTTGGCGCCGGGCCCGCCCTTGAAGCGCAAGGTCAGATCATCGGGCGCGAGCGTCGCCGGCCAGCCGCGGCCGCCGAATTCGGCGCCTTGCTCGTAAGGGGCAGCCCAGAAATGCGGGCTGTCGCCGATCGTCGCCGTGCCGACGGCGTTGACGGCGACCAGCGCGCCGACGACCTGGCCAGTCGCGGCCCTCGCGCTCGCCGAGCCGAGGCCGCCCTTGAGATTGGCCGTGGTCGCGCCGAAGCCTGCGCCGACGCTGCCGAGGGTGAACTCGACCGCCGCGGCGGCGCTCGCGGTCTCAGCGAGCGCGCGATAGGGGGCCTCGCCCTCGCCACGGGCGAAGGGCTTGTCGCCGCCATTGGCGAGGTCGAACAGGATCGCCTGCGGCACAATCGGCACCCGATATCCGGCGATCGGGAAGCCTCGTCCTTGCCGCGCCAGCCAGCTCAGGGCGCCGTCGGCTGCGGAGAGGCCCCAGATCGAGCCGCCGGAGAGGACGATGCCGTCGACATGCTCGACCGTCATGCCGGGTTCGAGCAGCGCGGTGTCGCGCGTGCCCGGCGCGCCGCCGAGGACGGCGACGGAGGCGATGCTGGGCCGCTCGAACAGGGCGACCGTCACGCCGGTCGCGGCAATGGAATCCTCGGCATTGCCCACGAGAACGCCACGAACATCGGTGATGAGATTGCGCATGGCTGAAGCTCGTTGCGGATTCGGCGCGTTGATCATTGCCGGCATGCTGCGCCGATTCGGCGTAGCACGGCGACCCTGATGGAACTTACCGCTCGCCGGTGCGTCGTGCCGACATTACGATCTTGTCATGCGTGCGCCATGGCCGGGTCAGGCCGTCCGAGGCATCGTGGCGAGATCGCGACCCGGCTTCGAGACCCGCAAAGCGACCCGTTGTTGTAGAGACCACAATCCGGAGACCTCGCATGAAACGTATCGCCCTCATCGTCGCCTCCAGCGCTGCGGCTGTCGCTGCGACCCTGGCGATCGCACAGCCGCAGCCGATCCCGCCCGCTCCGGGCAGCAATCCGCCGGGGCAGCAGCAGAGCGAGTCGCGCGGCGATCGTGCGGATCGCGGCGACCGTACCGATCGGCGCGAGGAATGGCGCCAGCGCCGTGCCGAGCAGGCGACCGCCCGGATGAATGAGCGCCTCGCCCAGCTGCGCACAGACCTCAAGCTCAAGCCCGAGCAGGTGCCGGCCTTCGAGAAGCTGGAGGCGCTGATCAAGCGCAATGCCGAGCAGCGCCGCGAGCGCTTCGCCAAGATGCGCGATCAGCGTGAGACCTTCCGCGACGCCGACATCATGGAGCGCCTCGACATGATGGCGAACCGCCAGGGCGAGCGCGCGGCCCGCAGCAAGGAGATGGCGGAGACCGTGCGCCCGCTCTGGTCGACGCTCTCGGATGAGCAGAAGACCGTGGCGCGCCGGGCCGTGCGCCAGGCCATGTCGGAGGGGCGTGAGCGCATGCATGAAATGCGCGGGCGTAGCTGGCACGGCCGCGACGGCGACCGTGATCGCGACGACGACCGTGGCCCGCGCCGCTGGCGCGACCGCGGCCATGACGACGACGATCGCGGCTGATTTTCAAGATTCTGGAAGAGATAGAGGGCGGTCCGGCTGGGCCGCCCTTTTTCGGTTGCTCGGCCCCTCGGGATGGGGGCGGCGACCGCTCGCGTTTCTCAGGTTCCGACCGCGTCCTTGACGCATTTCGTCGTAAAGCTGGACTTGGCGGCGCCGGCCAGCTTCTTGTCGGCCGCCTGCTTGTCGCAGGCCGCGCCGGCGTCCTTCTCGCATTTGGTGACGAAGCTGGTCTTGGCCGCGCCGGCGAGCTTCTTCTCTGCGGCCTGAGAACTGCAGCTCGGGCTCTGGGCGAAGGCGGCGCTCGACAGGCCGATGGCGAGGGCAGCGAGGATGAGCGTCTTCATGGTGGGATGATCCCTGTGGCGGGACAAGGATGCTAGCCTGAGTCGCGACGCAGCGTCATCGCGCAGGCAGAGTGCGCGGGGCGTCGATCCAGCGGGCCGATTTCGCGAATCGGGCCAGAGTGTTGCTACGCTCGGCTGAGAGGTTGAATCAATGCCCGAGGCGCAAGGGGTCGCGCCTGCCGGCCAGATCGGATCCCCTTCATTGAACCGTCACATCCTGCCCGTTATAGGCGGCCGGGTTGCGGCGGTCGGAAGCGCGCCGCCGTCACCGGGGGCAGGCGCATGCGCTTCATCCAGACCTTCGAGCTCTATCCCTTCTTCGATTCGGTCGTCAGCCTGCTCGCCGCCTTCGTGCTTGGCGCGCTGATCGGGGCCGAGCGGCAGTACCGGCAGCGCACGGCGGGCCTGCGCACCACCGTGCTGGTCGCGGTCGGCGCCGCCGCCTTTGTCGATCTCGCCATGCGCATCGCCGGCTCGGGCGAGGCCGTCCGGGTCATCTCCTATGTCGTCTCCGGCATCGGCTTCCTGGGCGCCGGCGTGATCATGAAGGAGGGAATGAACGTCCGCGGCCTCAATACGGCGGCGACGCTCTGGTGCGCGGCCGCGGTCGGCGCCTGCACCGGCGCCGACATGGTGGCGGAGGGGGCGCTGGTCACGGTCTTCGTCATCGCCGGCAACACCTTGCTGCGGCCGCTGGTCAACGCGATCAACCGCATCCCGATCAACGAGAAGGCCTCGGAGGCGACCTATGAGGTCGTCGTCACCACCAATCCGGAGGCACTGCCCTCGGTGCGCGAGACGATGGTCGAGCTGCTCGAGCAGGCGAGCTATCCGGTCGGCGACGTCAAGACCGTCGAGCGCGGCGAGGAGGCGATCGAGATCGTCGCGACGCTGATCAGCACGGCGGTCGAGCGCAAGGAGCTCGACGCCGTCGTCGAACGAATCGAGCGCCTAGCTGGCGTGACCCACGCGACCTGGGAGAGCAGTACGAGCGATTGAGCGTCATGGCCGCGCCGAAGCAGGCAATGGGTTGGTGAAGGCTTTGTAAAGGTGGCCGCCGTATTCGTGACCTATTCTTGGGTGAAGCGGGGCGCACCTTTCTAGGACGGAGACGCTTGCATGCGTGACGTAAAATCGATCTGCGGTCTCTTGATCGCGGGCTGTATGGCAGCCACCACTCTGGTTGCGGCCCCGACGGTGGCCGAAGCGCGCGATGGCCGCAAGGCGGCGATCTTCGGCGGGCTCGCCGCTGGCGCGATCCTCGGCGGAGCCCTTGCCGCTGGCGCCGGCAGCCGGGCCTATGCCGCTCCGGTCTATGTCGATGACGACGAGCCGGTCGTGGTGCGCCGGCGCTGCTGGCGCGAGCGCCAGGCGGTCTATGACGACTGGGGCGATTTCGCCGGCTACCGTCCGGTTCGCGTCTGCAACTGACGTGAGCCGTGACGCGATCGAGGACCGCCGTCAGCGCCTGACGATGCGGTTCTCGACGCCGGAAGTCGAGATGCTCGGCGCCTTGACCTCGGCGCCCGCGGTCCAGCTCAGGTTGTTCTTGGCACCGCCGACTTCGATCTTGGCCGGGCCGGTCAGCTCCAGCTCGATCATGTGATCGGCACCGGAGATGTCGATCTCGGCCGCGGTCTCGCCGGCATGGACCTTGGTCGAGACCGTGTTCTCGGCCGTCTCGACCGTGAGGTTGCCGGTCGAGCCGCCGCTCGCCTTGTTCTGCGCGCCGCTGACGGCCAGCGAGGTCGAATCCTCGAAGCTGACCTTGTGGCCGCTGCCGTGGACACCGATCGCGCCGCAGCTTCCCTTGAGTTCAACCGTATGGCCTTGGCCGGTGATGGCGACATCCTCGCCATTGCAGGTGAAGTCGCGCGACTGGCCGACACCGGTGATGCTGATCTCGTCGGCGCATGCGAGTGCCGGCGCGAGGACGGTCGTGGCGAGCAGCAGATGGGGCAGGCGCAAGGTGGTCCCTCCGGTTTGCTTTGGGAAGCTCATCCTTGCGGGTGACTATGGCGCCGATACGGAACGCCTCTGCATCGGATTCGATTGATCCTCGTCACCAGGCCGGTAAGCTCGCCTCGGACACTGGCAGGCGAGGGCTCGATGACGAGGGGCGTGACACGCCGCAGCAACGCAGCTGCGGCGTTTTTCTGCGGAGCGATTCTCACCTGCAGTCCCGGTCAGGCCGAGGCGCCGGCACCCGCCTTCCAGACGAGCTTCGCGACGAACTGCTTGAGCTCCAAGGACTGGAAGATTTCCGGCCAGCTCGACAAGGCGGTGCGGGCCGATCGCATCCGCTGCGTCGACGGCGAACGCGCTGGGCAGGAGAGGCCCGCGCTCGCGATCACGGTGAAGCCCGGCGACGCCTACGATCCCAATCCCGGCTCGACGCCGACCGAGCGATCTGAGGTCCAGACGACGGCGGAGCTGATCCGCTTCGACGCGACGAGCTGGTACAGCTTCCGCTTCCGGGTTGAGAGCCCGTGGGCACCGCGGCGCAACCGCACGGTGATCCAGCAGATCAAGCAGAACATCGACCTGCGCTACGAAAAGGGCAGGGGCGGCGAAGAAATCTGCGACGCCGCCAACCCGTTGTTCAAACTCGAGGTCGATTCGGACAATGGCAAGCCCGTGTTCCGGGCCAAGACAGCGGGCACGGACAGCTGCGGCGACAGTCTCGGCCAGGCGCAGTTCTGCGGCGACTGGCACATCGAGCCGGATCGCTGGCACCGCGTCAACGTCATGATCCGGCCGAGCCAGCAGGCTGGCGAGAGCCGCCTCAGGCTCTGGCTCGACGGGCGCGCCTGCCCGGAGTTCCGCGGCGTGCTCGGCTATCCGCGCTATGGCACGATGAAGGACGGCAAGCCCTTCATCGACACGCAGCCGCGCTTCGGCATCTATCGCGACGCGCTGCCCGAGGTCAGCCAGACGATCCTGTTCGACGACATCGCCTTCTGGGCGCAGGACCCGGCCGGCCATCCGGCCTGGGATGGCGTCGCCGTAACCCGCCCCGATCAGCCGATGGTGCAGGCCGATCGCTAACTCGCATCGCTGCTAGAGCGGTCATCGACCATGCAGGATCGCCGGTGCTCTCGACCGGATGCGCGGCGGTGGCCTTCCTTTGCCGGGAGAGCGGACATTCCAAAATGAGGAGTCCACTTTACGGGCCGATGCTCTAGCATTCCGTTGGGTCCGGGGGCGGATCGATCGTGGAACAACGGCTTTCTTAGGCGGCTGCTGCGTATCGAGACCGAAGATGCTTCACATGGAGTCTCGTCATGGGCAACATCGCGCAGTTCACGCCGGTCGACTACATCAAGCGCCTGCGTAGCCTTTCAGTTCCTGGCTACGATGGAACTGTCGCAATCACCCGGTATATGTCGGCTAATCCTGCCTATGGTGGCAATGCCCGCCCGGCCGATTTGCTGAACGCAATCGCCGCCGCGGTGAAGAAGCGTACCGATCTGGCGGCGAAGACGAAGGTCGACGGCTATGCACGCGTCTTCACCGGGCAGGGCGATCCCGACGGCTTCATCAACGTCATGAGCCTCGTCGTCGAGCTGCGCGAGGAGCTCATGAAGACCAAGGCCCTGGCCGAGCCGCTGAAGAAGGGCAACTATCTGCAGGAGCTCTGCGACAAGGGCGTCTTCGGCATGGACTGCATCGGCTTCGTCGGGACGTACATGTCGGAGTCCTGCCTCGAGCCGAGCTATCCGGGTGGGCGACCGCTCGACTACACGGCCAAGTTTCCGCCGATCAAGGATGTCGACGAGATCGAGCAGTACAGCGTCGTGATGAAGGCCGACGGCCAGCACATCCAGATGATCAACGACTATGAGCTTCTGGCGAACGGTACGCTGAAGGTCGATCTCTGCCAGTCGGCCAGCTGGGCCGGTGCATTTGATTCGAGCAAGGGATACGGGCCGCAGTTCAATGGCGGCGTCCTGCTCCGTCCCGGAGGTGGCAGCTATCTCCCTGTCGAAGCATTTCGGGCCGCGATGGCCAAGTTCAAGCAGCAGAACAGCGATCCCAAGGCGATCGTCGCCAAGGAGAAGGAACTCCGCAAGGAGATGACGGAAACGAACCGGAAGTTCGGTTTCTGCGGCGGCGCGATCTTCCAGCTTGGCGGCGACGGGAGCCCGCCGAACCCGGTTTCCGGCTCGGTCTATATCGGCGTGATGAAGGGCGGCGGCATCCGGATCAAGACACCGCGGGACTGGTCGGCCGTGGAATACCAACAGCGCTGAGACACCGGGCCAATAAAAAAGGAGAGGGCGATGTCTCGCCCTCTCCTGAATAGTTGATAGCAGCCGGACCGTGCAAACCGGTCCGAACGATCAGCGCGAGTAGAACTCGATGACCAGGTTCGGCTCCATCTGCACCGCGTAGGGCACGTCCGTCAGCGTCGGGGTGCGGGTGTAGGTGGCGGTCGACTTGGTGTGGTCGGCGTCGATGTAGTCAGGCACGTCGCGCTCGGCGAGGGCGGCCGACTCGATCACGATGGCGAGCTGGCGCGAGCTCTCCTTGATCGCGATCACGTCGCCCGGCTTGACCTGGTACGAAGCGATGTTGACGCGCTTGCCGTTCACGGTGATGTGGCCGTGATTGATGAACTGGCGAGCGGCGAACACGGTCGGGACGAACTTGGCGCGGTAGATCACCGCGTCGAGACGACGCTCGAGCAGGCCGACCAGGTTCTCGCCCGAATCGCCCTTCAGGCGGATCGCCTCGGCGTAGTAGCGGCGGAACTGCTTCTCGGAGATCGAGCCGTAATAGCCCTTCAGCTTCTGCTTGGCGCGCAGCTGGGTGCCGAAGTCGGACGGCTTGCCCTTGCGGCGCTGGCCGTGCTGGCCGGGGCCGTATTCGCGACGGTTGACCGGGGACTTCGGGCGGCCCCAGATGTTCTGACCGAGACGGCGGTCAATCTTGTACTTCGCCTCATGGCGCTTCGACATGTCGCGTGTCCTCTATGGTTCGCGAGTTGAGGACCGCGCCCTCCTCCTCCCCGTCTCCGGGGCGACAGATCCGGCTCGAGAAGACGAGCGGATCACGGGTGCGGAAAAAGCCACGCGGCCCCGTGAGGAGCCGCGCGACGCCGGCTTACAAGCATTGCCGGCGCGATTTGTCAAACCCGAAGGGCAGATTTCTGTCACCCGGAGCCAGTCAGCGGCTCACCGGCGGAAAATATTGCGGCGCCTCGCGTCTGTCGAAACGGCCATAGTCGCGGATGATGCGTACCGTTCGGTGGCGCAGCGCCGTCACGCCTGTGACCGGCTTCAGCACGAAGGCCCTGGCCACATCGGCATCGCGCCAGGAGGCGAGCAAAGCGAGCTTGCCGGGATTGTAGATGCTGGCGAAGAGATCGTGCTCGACCAGGCCGGGTGAGCCCTTCAGGCCGATCTGCGCGAGGAGCTCGTCCGGCCGCTCGCCGAGATCGATTCCGTCCTGCGGCGTGAGCTCGGTGAAGCTTACGACCTTGGCGATGCCGGCCTCGGTCTCGTCGAAGCGCTGGCTTCCCGATGAGGGTTCCTGCGGAGCACTGTCGTGGATCACCTCGCCGATGCGCAGGTGATAGTCCTCGAACACCTCGTCGCGCCCCTTGCGTTGCACGGCGTGGTGTTCGCCCTGGGCGCGCCAGCGGACCAGCGATTTCTCGTCGCGCCAGGATGAATGCGACAGCACCCAGCCGGGCCGCATCAGGCTCTCGAAGCGCTCATTGTCGATGAAGCCGTCGATGCCTTCGAGGATCGGCTTCAGCTGCTTGCCGAGAGTGAGGTACTCGTCCTTGCGGTCGGTGTGAGGGTGGACTTCGAAGATCACGGAAAACATCGGTTTCTCCGTCGGTTCAAGCAGCAAGGGCAGGCGCGTCGGCGCCGGTGAGGAAGGCGATGCTCTCCTGCCAGAGCGCAAAGCGCATCGTCTCCAGATGCATCAGATGCGTGCCGCGGCTGAGCTTGATGTCGCGCTTCAGGGGCGAGGACCTGAAGGCGTCGAAGAGCCAGCGCGCATCGGCGTCGGTGGTCAGGCTGTCCCACTCGCCGCGGATGATCGAAACGGGCGCGCGGACCGCAGCCGGATCGTAGGGCAATCGGCCCTGCCAGGCCTTGCCGATATCGGCCATCGGGCCGGCCGGCGTCTGGACGCTGGCGGGTTCGTGCGAGCGTGATTGCGGATCGCTGTCGAGATAGCGCTCGCCCCAATCGTCGAAATGCCGGCGCGACAGGACAGGCTCGGCACCGGCCGGGACGTCCTCGACGAAGCGCCGCCACTGGTCGTCGAGCGAGATCAATCGCCAGGCCGGCAAATTGGGCGAGGGCGCGTTGCCTGACGGCTGTCGTTGCGCGATCGGCCCGAACAGGACGAGGCGGTCAATCAGTTCGGGATGAGACCCGGCGAAGCGGCCGGCCGGCATCGAGCCCCAGGAATGGGCGATCAGGGAGACCCGGTCGAGACCGGAGCGGCCAAGGATGAAGCGGACGGCAGCTTCGATCTGCGATGCGGCTTCATCAGTCGTGCCGAGTGGTGGGTTCGCCGAGGCCGGTTCGTCCATCGCCGGATAGCGGCCGGAATGGCCGTAGCCATAGAAATCCAGCCCCCAGACATCGAAGCCGGCTTCGCAGAGCGCATCGCGCCAGGAGCGTCCGTCGAAACGATGGGCGATCGACAGTGCCGAGGGGAAGGTCGCGCCATGGATATAGAGGACGGTGCGGCGTGGTGCGAACGCCGTTGCTGGCGCCGGCAGATGACGCAGGAACAGCGGCAGCCCCTCGATCGGGCCGGGAATGAAAAAACACTCTTCCCGCGGGTCGAGCGGGGCGACGTCGTCAGCAGTCAAGGCGGACCTCCAGCGATGCGAGCGTGCGACGGCAATGCCGAAGACGAGGGATCGCCTCCGGCCGTGCTGTCCGCTCTTGGCTATGGTCCGAGATTAACCTAGGGGCGGCCGCTCTGTTCGCTGTGATCGCTTCGGCCATGGCCGAAGCGATCGGCGCTGCTGGTCAGAGTGCGAGCGGCAGTGGCTCGGTCTCGATCCGCGCCAGGCCGAAGCCGGCGAGCGCGATATGAGCCGGGCCGGAGAGGTGGGTGCCGTCGGTGAAGACGGCGACGGTCGAGGCGTGATCCGCGCGGGGCAGGGCCGGCCCGAGTAGTTGGGAGGTGCGCCGCGCGATCGCCGGAGCGGGGTCGATCCACTCGACCGGCCAGGGCGCGAGACGCTGCAGGCGCGGCAGCAGCAGCGGGTAATGCGTGCAGGACAGCGTCACCACATCGGTGCGCCTGCCGTCGCGCGTGACGAAGCAGGGCGTGATCTCGGCGAGGACCGCAGCGTCGTCGACCGGCTCGCCCTTCAGCGCCGCTTCCGCCAGGGCGGCCAGATTGCGGGCGCCCACCATGGTGACCTCGCAGCCGGCGGCATAGCGCTCGATCAAGTCGTGCGTGTAGTCGCGGGCGACGGTACCGGGCGTCGCCAGTACCGCGATCAGGCGGCTGCGGCTGCGCTCGGCCGCCGGTTTCACCGCAGGCACGGTGCCGACGAAGGGAATGGCGAAACGGGCCCGCAGCGCTGGCAGCACCAGGGTCGAGGCGGTGTTGCAGGCGATGACGACGAGATCGGGATGGAAGCGATCGACCAGGCGCTCCATCACCGAGAGCACGCGCTCGACAAGCGCCGGCTCCTCGAGGCGGCCGTAGGGGAAGGCGGCATCGTCCGCGGCGTAGACGATGTCCGCATCGGGGCGCTGGCGCATGACCTCGCGCAGCACGGTGAGGCCGCCGAGACCGGAATCGAAGACGAGGATGGTGGGGATTCGCAAGGGGAACACCGGCGCGGCATAGCCGGCTCCGGCCAGAAGATCGACCCGCATCGCACTCATACCCGTCGCGTCCGGTAAGCTCTCGATTGGACGCCGCAGCCATTAAGGAGTGGTGAATGGAGGGTGGCTTTCATCAATAGAATCGGCGTCATCCCGGATAAGCCGCGTTAGCGGCGCTGATCCGGGATCCATTCCTGAACCGTTCCGGAATGGGTCCCGGGTCTGCGCTTCGTTCCGCCCGGGACGACACGCGGATGGAAGCTCGATTTGTGACAATTTAGTTGACTTTGTCAATTAAATGGCATTTCTCACCGCAAGATGAGGAGGTCAGCCATGTCCGCCATCGACACGCCTGCCATCGCGGCGATCCGCCGTTTCGGCCGTTTCCACACCCGCTTCATCGGGGCGCTCGGCGGCGATCTGCACGGCTCCGGCTTCGGCCTGACCGAGGGGCGGGTGCTCTACGAGCTGGCGCATCGCGACGGCTGGCGGGCCGGCGAGCTGGCGCGCGAGCTCGGGCTCGATCCGGCCTATCTTTCACGCCTGCTGAAGCGCTTCATGGAGATCGGCTGGCTGGAGCGGGCGAGGGCGGATGGCGACGGCCGCGCCTATGAGCTGAAGCTGACGGTGGCGGGTCACGAAGTCTTCGCGCCACTCGACGAGGCCTCGCGCCGGCAGGCCGACATGATCCTGTCGCGCCTGGCTGCGGGCGAGCAGGCGAGCCTCGTCTCGGCGCTGGAGCGGGCGCAGACGCTGCTGTCGGGCGCCGCCAGCCCGCAGCCCTCGGTGACGATCCGCGAGCACCGTCCCGGCGATATCGGCTGGGTGATCGCGGCCCATGCCAGGCTCTATTTCGAGGTCTATGGCTGGGACGTCAGCTTCGAGGCGTTGGTCGCAGAGATCGCGGCAAAATTCCTGCGCGAGTTCAAGCCGGGGCTGGAGCGCTGTTTCATCGCCGAACTCGATGGCGAGCCGGCGGGCTCGGCTTTCGTGGTGCATGAGAGCGACGAGGTCGCGAAGCTGCGGCTCGTGCTGGTCGAGACGCGGGCGCAGGGGCTCGGCCTGGGCAAGCGGCTGGTGCGGGAGGCGGTCGCCTTCGCCCGCGCCGCCGGCTATCGCCGCATGGTCCTGTGGACCAACGACATCCTGCATGCGGCCCGCGCGATTTACATCGCCGAGGGTTTCAGGCTGGTGGCGGAGGAGCAGCATCACTCCTTCGGGAAGGATCTGGTCGGGCAGAACTGGGAGCGCGATCTCTAGCCCCGGGCCAAAGCAGCAGGAGCAGCAGCGAAGCCAGCGAGAGCGCGCCGCCGAGCGGCGTCATCGTCTCGAGCGGCGCCGGCAGGCGTGCCTGCATCAGCACCGGCAGCACGGCATATTCGAGCAGCTCGATCGCAGCCATCACGGCGATGACAGGCAGGACCGGAAAGCCGGTGTCGCGGATGCGCTGGACCGCGAGCGCCAGCAGCGTCCAATAGAGCAGGGCCTGGATCGCGGCGTTGGGGATGGGCTCGACGAAGAGGCGTGGGTCGGCGTCTTCCGCTATGGTCAAACCCAATAGTCGTTCGGCAGCGATAGTGATGCCAAGTATCAGGAGGCATGCCAGCAGCAGGTAGCCTGTGAAGGCTCCCCGCCCGAGCCTGCCGTCGAGCCGCCACAGGCGGGAGAAGCCGGAGAGCATCCGTTCGCCGTCACTGCACCGAGGTCAGCGCCGCCCGCTGGAAATCGGCGCGGCGCTGCTGGTGCAGCGAGCCGTCTCCGGTGGTCACGACCGAGAACATCACGAAGCCGCCCTGCTTGCGCGGCAGCACATAGAATTCGGAATAGCGGGCATCGCCGCCATTCTCGCAGGACGAGAAGCCGCGTAGCACGCTGGCCCCTTCGACGGTGTCGGTGGTCCGGCCCGAAGCGAACCTGCCCTGGCAGCCGCGCGCATCGGCGGCGGAGACTGCAGCGGCGACGTCGACATCCTTCTGGTTCGGATTGGCCAGGACGCGCACGAGCCCGGTCGCGCCCTTGGCCTGCCAGCCGGCACCGTTGCCGCCGATGCCGGACGGCGCCTCCGCGCCGCTCAGCACTTTCGGCTCGGGCAATTGCGCCTTGAGCAGGAAATTGGTCGCGAGCGTCACCGCCTCGAGCTGGATCGCCGGGTCGGTTGCCGCGGCCGTCGTGGTGCCGCCGCCCTGCGCGGGTGCCGGCGTGCCGGGCGCGACCTTCAGATTGGCGTTGGCCTTCACGCAGTCGAGCAGCGCGGGCATGATCTCGGCGGTCGCGGTCAGGCGGAAGGTGTAGCGTGCGCCGAGCATGTTGGCTTCGAGGAACTCGGCGCCGCGAAAGGCGCGGACGATGTTGGAGTTTGCCGGCATGGTCACGACGACGAGCTGCGGCTGCACCGCCTTGGCGTTGATGCGGACGATGTCGTTGCGGTCGAAGGCCATCTCCATCGGCACGTCGGTGCCGGGCTTCAGCCCCCAGGCCCGGTTGGAGAAGCCGAGGTTCCAGCCATAGCTGCTGTTGAGCGAGGCGTGCATGGTGACGCCGCTCTTGTAGCTCGCCGAGACGGCGCAATGCGAGAAGTCGCCGGTCTGGTTGTTGGTGAAGGCGCCGCCGGCCCAGTTGCCGACCGAGAATTTTGCATAAGGCCCGGCAGCCAGCACAGGCGAGGCCAGCAGGACACCGGCGAGAACGAGCGACAGGCGCATCATCAGGCTCCGCATCGATCCCCAGCGCGGCCATGGTGGCAAAGACCTGCCGGGTTGGGCAAGCCTTGTCCGTGCCAGAGCCGGTCTCGGGGACGCCTAGACCTTGAGGCGAGCCGCCGCAGCCGCAGCCGTGCGGCCGGCCAGGGTCGCGCCGCCCGCGGTCATGGCGCCGCCGCCGGCGGTCGCCTCGCCGGCGAGCCAGAGCTTGCCGCCGATCGGCTCGGCCATGATCTCGCGCGCACCGGCATGCCCTGGCCGGCAAACGGAATAGGAGCCGTGCGAGAACGGGTCGGTCCACCAGGCCGGGAAGGAGACCGGGCCTGCCGCCTTGCGGAATTCGGTCCCGACCATTGCGGCGAGCAGGTCGACGATCTGCTCGCGGGCGGCCGCGGGGCCCGCGCCCGAGAGGTCGCGGGCGAAATCGCCGCCGCAATAGCCGATCACCAGCTCGCGATCGTCGGGGAAGAGATCGAAGCTGATCAGCCGCTCCGCCGAGCCGGCCTCGAAATAGGTCGTGCCGGGCGTGATGCCGAAACGATCACCTGCGACCTTGAGCGCGATCTTGGTGAGCGCGCCCATGCCGATGCCGGCGAGCGCGTCGCGGGTGCGGGCGGGAAGCTGGGGCGTGAAGCGGATCGCGCCCGACTTCAGCACGCCGACCGGCACGGTGACGATGCAGGCGCGAGCCCGGAGCGTTCCCGCGGCGGTGGTGATGGCGACGCGCGGGCCGCTCCAGTCGATCGCCGTGACCGGCTGGCCGAGGCGGATGTCGAGGCCTTCAGCGTAGCGGGCGACGAGATTGCCGTAGCCGCTCGGCACGACATAGTCCTCGCCCGCCCAGAGCCGCTGATAGTCGCGGGCCGAGATGCGCGCCGATTCCTCGCCGATCGAGAGCAGCATGCCGGAGGCCGCGACCGGCGCGAGATCGGGGCCGAGATCGCCCAGCACCTCGGCGACCGAGAGGTCGCGATCGTCCAGGTCGGCATTGTCGAGCCTTCGGTCGATCTCGCCGAAAGCGCCGCGGCGGCGCGCGCGGTCGCCGGCGGGCATGGGCTTGCCGCTCTGGAAGAGCTGGAAGCCGCCGCCCCGGCTCTCGTTCGGGGTCTGCACGCCGAGCTCGCGGGCGATCTCGGTCCAGGGATTGCGCTCGGCCCAGTGGATGAACATCGCCCCGGCGTCATAGGCCGGGCCGAGCGTGGAATCGGTGAAGGTCCGGCCGCCGAGGCGATCGCGGGCTTCGAGCACGACCACAGAGCGCCCGGCGGCCTGGAGCTGCCTCGCCGCGGCGATGCCGGCCGCTCCGGCCCCGATCACCACCGCGTCCGGCTCGGCGGCGCGGGCGGGCGAGGGGCAGCTGGCGGCGCTCATCGCCAGCGCGCCAGCGCCTGTCAGCAATGTCCGGCGGTCGAGCATGAAGAAAAGTCCGTTCTGCGGTGGGCTGATGATGCCAGCCGCTTTTCGCGCTGCAATACACGAGCACGCGTGTGGCGGGAGCAGGGCCATCACAGCTTTGCGAGGCCGATCGCATGTCCGTCTCGGCCATTATCCGTATTTCAGTTTAGACGAATGATAAACTCAGTTTAGAATTCCAATAAGTAAGTAATCTATCACGCAATCGCGAGTCTATTGACAGTTAAATTGAGCTTTAATAACCGCTGATGGTGAAAGTAAGGCGCAAGGCCTAGTTTTCACGGATTATAAAAAGCAATTCGACTTGGCAAGTCAGTTTGGCAAGCCGATCTGCTTCTCAGCGACAGGACATGGGCGATGGGGATGAATTGCAGCGGGCTGCGCCGGGGCGTGGCGCTTGGAGCCTTGATGCTGGCGGCGGCGCCGGCGCTGGCGCAGCAGCAACGCAATCCCGCTCCGCCCGCGGTCACCGAGCAGGTGCAGCTCGACCAGATCAACGTGCAGGGCGAGCGTGAGGCGGCGCCGCTGTTGCAGGGGCCGACGACGACCACCACCACCCGCGCCCAGCTCGACCGTCAGCAGGTGCAGAGCCTGACGGACCTGTCGAACCGGGTCGAGGCGGGCATCACCTTCAACCGTCAGAACGGCTCGCTCAACATTCGCGGCCTGGACGGCGCGCGCGTGCTGACGACGATCGACGGCATCCGCCAGCCCTTCCTGATCGACACCCGCGTCAACCGCGCCGGCACGAACGCCTTCGACTTCGACTCGCTGTCCTCGCTCGACCTGCTGCGCGGCGGCAGCGGCGGCGCCACGCTCGGCGGCGGCGCGCTGGGCGGCGCACTAGCGGTACGTACGCTCGATCCCGAGGACATCATCCGCAATGGGCGCTCCTACGGAGCGCTCGCCAAGACCGGCTATGACAGCACCGACCGGGCCTGGTTCGGCAGCGCGGCAGCTGCGGCGCGCATGGGCAACACATCAGTGCTGCTGCAGGGCGGCTTCCGCAACGGCCACGAGATCGACAGCAAGGGCAACGACAAGTCGATCGGCGCGACCCGCACGGCGCCGAACCCGGCCGATTTCAACCAGTACAGCTTCCTCGGCAAGATCTACCAGCAGGTCGGCGAAGCCCATCGCTTCGGCATCACCGGCGAGTTTTTCAAGCGCGCCGACCGGATCCAGACCCGGACCAGCACGGTGTCGCTGACGGGCAATTTCCGCCCGGGTGCCTACCAGACCGGCGAGGACGTCGAGCGCAACCGTGTCTCGCTGACCTATGACTACAAGCAGCCCGGTGGCCTCCTCATCGACGAGGCGCATGCGAATCTGTACTGGCAGCGGCTGAAGCGCAACGACCTGGTCAGCGCCTATCGCTACACCAGCATCATCGGGCCCTATGGCCGCGACAACGAGAACGAGCAGACCGCCTACGGCTTCAACGGCCACGTCATCAAGAACCTGCAGACTGGCGGGCTCTCGCATCGCGTCCTGCTCGGCACCGAGCTGCGCATGTCGTCGCTAAAGCAGTATTCATCGGGCATCGACAATTGCCCGACGCGGCCGGCCTCCGGCTCGTTCACCGGCGCACTCGCCACCTGCAACAACCTGTTCACCAACCAGTCGGACCAGCCCGATGTCGATGGGCGCCTCGTCGGCATCTATGTCCAGGACGAGATCGGCCTGCTCGAAAACCGCCTGCGTATCACGCCCGGCGTGCGCTTCGACTGGTATGAGGAGAAGCCGCAGACGACGCCGGCCTATTCAGCCGGCGGCTCGCGCCCGGTCGGCCTGCCGCCGTCGTCGAGCGACTCGGCCTGGTCGCCGCGCGTCAGGCTGGAATACGACATCCTGAAGAACGCGCCTTTCGTGAAGGACGTCACCGTGTTCGCGCAATGGGCCAAGAGCTTCCGGGCGCCGACGGCGGACGAGCTCTATGGCCGCTTCGGCGGGCCGAGCACCTATCTGCGCGCCGGCAATCCGCTCCTGCGTCCGGAGGAGGGCAACGGCGTCGATGTCGGCGTCCGCTTCGGCGACAAGCAGCTCGGCGGCTCGATCACCTATTTCCACACCAGCTACCGCAACTATATCGAGCAGTATCAGCAGCAGGCCGCGGGCGTGGGGGGCCTCTACCCGCAGGGCGGCATCGTCGGCCTGCGCAACATCCCGCGCGCCGAGATCCAGGGCGTCGAGATCAACGGGCAATACGGTTTCGCGCCGAACTGGCTGGTGCGCGGCTCCTTCGCCTATACCCGCGGCCGCAACAAGACCGACGACATCTTCCTGAACTCGATCCCGCCGATGCAGGGCATCGTCGCCGTCGCCTACGGCACGGATCGCTGGGGCGCCGAGATCTCGGCCAAGATGGCCGGCAAGCGCGACGACGTCTCGACGGTCCAGGCCGGCACCGGCTTCAAGGCACCGGGCTATACGCTCGTCAACGCCTCGGCCTGGTGGCGCCCGATGCCGGAGATTGCCGACCTCGAATTGCAGATCGGCGTCTACAACATCTTCGATCGCAAGTACTTCGATGCCGCCAACGTGCCGCTCTCCCGTCCGCAGCCGCGCGACTACTACAGCGAGCCCGGCCGCACCGTGAAGGCGACGCTCAAGTACCAGTTCTGAGCGCGGCGAGTTTCGAGACCACTTCAGCCGGCCCCGAGGGGCCGGCTTTTTTATTGCGCGAGGGCAGGGGTGCGGGTTCCGCCTGCGCCTGCATCGGACGCAGGCCCCCGATGCGGTTTTTGCCTCAGGTCTTAACATTCCCTTAGCGGGCCGACTCTAGTCATGGTTGTACGCCGCTTGAATCGTTTCAGGCGGCGCTGGCTACCGGGGGGTTGCATGCGCGCTGGTTCGAAGGGTTTCGCAGCAGGACAATTTCTCCGCACCGTCAGCCTCGCTGCTTTGGCGCTGGGCTTGGCCAACTCGGCGGCCCCGGCCGCGACCTATCTCGTCGGCAACGAAACAGAGCTGCGCGACGCGATCGCCGCGGCGAATGCGAGCCCGGATGCAAGCTCGACGATCGTCTTCACCCAGAGTTTCACGGTCACAACCGCGCCCAATCTGGCAACGCCCACCAAGTCGCTGACGATCGACACGCAAGGGTTCGTCCTGTCGGGAGCCGGAGCCAGCAGCATCACCGTCAACGGCAATTTTCCGAGCGGTTCGCTGATCATTTCCGGCACCTTCGTCGGCGGGACCGGGAGCTCCGGCCTGGTTGTCAACAGCGGCATCACGACGGTTGGCGCCAGCTCCGGGCAGGTCGTCAACAATGGCTCGATCAGCGGCGGGGCTGCCGCTTCCGGAGGCCTCGGCGTCTCGCTCCTCAATGTCGTGACCTTCGTCAACAACGGCACGGTCAGCGGCGGCACCGGGACGGGCTCGGGCCTCGGCAACAATGGCTCCGGCGTCAACATCCTCAACACCGGCGCGACGCTGATCAACAATGCCAGCGGCGTCATTCAGGGCGGCAACAGCACAGCCGGCGGGCATACCGGCGCGGGCGTGTACGTGAGCACGACCAGCAAGGCGGCGACCATCACCAATTACGGCACGATCCGCGGCGGGTCGGCCGTCGCAGGCCCAGGCGAGGCGGCGATCGTCGGCCGCGGCGCCTCCGCTACTCCAGTGACGATCTACAATCTCGGCACCGGCGTCATCGAAGGCGGCAATGGCGCGGCCGCCATTACGAACAGCAATTTTCCATCGACGATCTCGATCATCAACAGCGGCACGATCCGGGCCGGCGCCGGCGCGGCCAACGCGATCTCAATGTCCAACCAGGCAGCCGGGGTTAATCTCATCCTCGAGCTGCAGGCCGGTTCGCAGATCATCGGCAACGTCGTTGCGAGCGCCGCGGGCACCCGGGACGTCCTGCGTCTGGGCGGCGCCGACAACTGGACGCTGGATGGCGGCATCGGCAGCATGAGCCAGTACCAGGGCTTCGACAAGCTGGAGAAGATCGGCGCGGGCACCTGGACGATCACCAGCGACAGCTCCGGCTTTGCCGGCACGACCAGCGTCGACGAAGGCGCTCTGATCGTGAACGGCTCGCTTGCCGGCTCGGCGGTGACGGTTGGGTCGGGCGCGCGGCTCGGCGGATCGGGTACGGTCGGGGCGCTGACGCTGGCTTCGGGTGCCAGGATCACACCGGGCAACTCGATCGGCACGCTCACCGTCAACGGCGCCTATGTCCAGAATGCCGGCGCGGTCTACGAGGTCGAGATCGATCCGGGCAGCGCGACCTCCGACCGGATCGACGTGAAGGGGACGGCGACGCTCGCCAATGGCGCGACGGTCTCGGTGGTGAATACCACCGGCGCGACCTATGTCGCCGGCCAGCGCTACACCATCCTGACTTCGACCGGACTGACCGGCAGCTATAGCGGCGATCTGGTGCTGACGGCTTTCCTCACTTTGCGCAACAGCAGCGACGCGACCAATGCCTATCTGACGGTGGTCCAGACCGCGACGGCCGGCAACATCGGCGGTACTGGCAATGAGCAGGCGGTCGGCCAGGCGATCGACAGCCTGCCGACCGGCAATGCCGTCCAGACCGGCGTCTACAACCAGCCGACGGTCGAGGCGGGCCAAGGCGCGCTCCGCCAGCTCGCCGGCGAGATCCATGCCTCGGCCCGCACCGTGCTGGTCGACGAGAGCTGGCATGTGCGCTCGGCGGTGAACGACCGCTTGCGCTCGGCTTTCGGCGCGGTCGGCGCCGCCCCGATGGCGACGCTGTCTTACGGCTTCACTGCCGACCTCGCTCCGGCGGTGAAGGGGCCGCTGCCGAAGCCGCCTTCGGCCGAGCGCTTTGCCGTCTGGGGCCAGGGCTATGGCTCCTGGGGCCGCACGCGCAGCGACGGCAATGCCGCGAGCCTCTCGCGTTCGACCGGCGGCCTGCTGGTCGGCGCCGATGCGGCCGTCTTCGAGGCCCTGCGCCTTGGCGTCGTCGCCGGCTTCAGCCACAGCAAGTTCGACGTCAACGGCCGGCTCTCCTCGGGCGAGAGCGACAATTACCATCTCGGTCTCTATGGTGGCGGGCAATGGGGCGCCCTGAACCTGCGCGCCGGCCTGAGCTACACTTGGCACGATCTCTCGACCCGCCGCAGCATCGTCTCGGCCGGGCTCGGCGATACTTTGCGGGCCGATTACGATGCCGGCACGGCCCAGGCCTTCGGCGAGCTCGGCTATCGCCTCGATCTCGGCCAGACCGCTTTGGGCCGGGTTGCGCTCGAACCCTTCGCCGGCCTGGCCTATGTCGTGCTGCGCAGCGATCGCTTCCAGGAACGGGGCGGGAGCGCGGCTCTCTCGGCCGCCAGCGACGACACCAGCCTCGGCTACACCACGCTCGGCCTGCGCGCCGCGACGACGACCCGGCTTTCCGGCATGGACCTGACCCTGCGCGGCGGGCTCGGCTGGCGCCATGCCTTCGGCGATGTCGATCCGAAGACGACGCTCGCCTTCGCCGGCAGCAACCCGTTCGCCATCGCCGGCCTGCCGATCGCGCGGGACGCCGCCCTGGTCGAGGCCGGGCTCGACCTCGGGCTCGGTCCGAATGTCAGCCTCGGCGCCTCCTACACAGCCCAGCTCGCAAACGACGCTCAGGACCACGCCTTCAAGGCAAACCTCGCGGTGAGGTTCTGAGGGGGGTACGCGAAAAGCGAGCGTCCGCTAAGGGCCAGAGCCGACGTTCGATTACTGCCGGAAAGCAGATGTAATCAGGCGACCGTTGCTTACTAACCGCGATCGGCCCTCTGCGGGCATTCGCAAGAGTTGCTGCTCACCAAGCGAGCCGCGGGCTCGTCATTGCACGCCGATGTCCTCCCCTGGGCCAATTTGTCGCCCCAGGCCTGCCATGCCCCTAACTCGCCCTTAACCTTGATCAGTCATTTCCTCGGATGGGTGGTGGCTTCGCGCGGGCTGTAGCTGCTGCGGTGCGAGGGTGACACACCATGCGGCTGATCGTCGGCGCAATCATTGTCTTCGTCTGCGTCTTCGGCAGTTACGCGGCCATGGGTGGCCACCTCGAGGTCCTCTGGCAGCCGTTCGAGTTCGTCATCATCCTCGGCGCAGCGATCGGTGCCTTCATCATCGGCAATCCCGCGCCGGTCCTCAAGGCCGTGCCCTCCATGCTCGGCACGATCATGAAGGGCTCCAAGTACTCGCAGGAATGCTATGTCGAACTGCTGGGGATGCAGTATTCGCTGTACAAGCTCGTGAAGCAGAAGGGCATGCTCGCCGTCGAGGAGCACATTGAAAATCCGGAAAAGTCGACGCTGTTCAATGCCTTCCCGACATTTGCCGCGAACCATCATGCAGTCGAGTTCGTCTGCGACTACATGCGCATGTTGACGCTGGGCGCCAACAACGCCCACGAGATCGACGCGCTCATGGACGAGGAACTGGAGACGCACCACCAGGAGCAGGAGCGTCTCGTTTCGGCCATGCAGTCGATCGCCGACGGAACACCGGCGCTCGGCATCGTCGCCGCCGTGCTCGGCGTGATCAAGACGATGGGGGCGATCAAGGAGCCGCCGGAGGTGCTGGGACATCTGATCGGCGGCGCGCTCGTCGGCACCTTCTTCGGCGTCTTCGTCGCCTACGGCTTCTTCGCGCCGATGGCGGCGTCGCTCAAGAGCACCTTCGAGGCGGAAGCCAAATACTTCCTGTCGCTCAAGGCGGGTCTCCTCGCCCATATCAGCGGCCAGCCGCCGGTGATGGCGGTCGAATTTGCTCGCAAGGCTCTGATGAGCGACGTCCGCCCGACCTTCAGCGAAGTGGAAGCGGCAACCGCCAAACTGGCCGCCTAGATCCGGCTCAATCTCCAGCAGGGACCCGATGACCAAGCCCGTCCAGCAGATTATCGTCAAGAAGGTCAAGAAGGCCGCTCATGCGCACCATGGCGGCGCCTGGAAGATCGCCTATGCGGACTTCGTGACCGCCATGATGGCGTTCTTTCTGCTGATGTGGCTGATCAGCATGACGACGCAGGAGCAGAAGGAAGGCCTGGCGGAGTATTTCGCGCCGGGGTCTTTGAGCCCCAGCACCAGTGGCGCTGGCGGCATGCTGTGGGGCACCGCCCTCGACAAGTCAGGCAGCAAGCCGTCGCCGCCACGCGAGGCGGCGACGGGGACCAGCAGGCCGGAGGACAAAGCGCGCCGGACCAGCTCCGGCGGCACCGGCGACCGCGAGGCCAACCGCTCGGCTGCCGGCCAGCAGGCCAGCCACAGCGCGATAGCCAGCCTCCGGCAGGCGCTCCAGAGCATGCCCGAAATTGCCGATCTGTCGCGCAACATCGTGATCGAGCCGACCAAGGAGGGGTTGGATGTCGCCCTCATGGACGAGTCCGGCCGCTCCATGTTCCCCGAGGGCTCGGTCCAACCCTATCCGAGCACCCGTCGCGTGCTGGAGACGCTCGCGCCGACTCTGCGCCGCCTGCCCAACCGCTTGGCCATCACCGGCCACACGGCCGCCACGCGCCCGGGCGCGGCGGCGGGCGCCGAGCCCTGGAGCCTGACCACCGGGCGCGCGCTCGCCGTCCGCGAGATCCTGTCGGGCGCAGGGTTCCCCAATGACCGCTTCGCTTCCGTGGTGGGACGCGCCGACACCGAGCCGGTCTTCCCCGACAATCCCTACATCTCGCCGAACCGGCGGGTGAGGATCACGCTGCTCAGCGAAGAGCCGCCATTGCCCCCGAACCTCTTGCGCTGAACACATCGCCTCGGCCGCCTCACGGTCCGTTTGAGCTTGAGCTCAAGGCTGACAAAAGGTGAGAGGCTGATCATTGCAACGCGGAGCGTCAGCGCCCCGGCGTCAGCGCCAGTCGATCGCGAAACGCCATCCATCACGTCAGGCTGTTTGCCAGCCAGGCCCCCGAATCCGGACACTGCAAATGCCCGCAATTGGGTCGGGAATCAGCCGCTCTGCTAGGTCAACTCGAGCAGCTCGATGCGATTTCCGAAGGGATCGTCGACATAGCTTCGCCTGATGCCCGGCAGATCGACATCAGGCCGAACTTTGACGCCATTCAGTCGTAGTGTGGCGATCGCCTGTTCCAGGCTCTCCACCCGGAATGCCGGATGCGCTTTCCTTGCCGGCGAGAACGGCGTCTCGACGCCGAGATGGACCTTGATCGTTCCGCTCTCGAACCACACGCCGCCTCGCGCGCGCAGCTCTTCGGGCTTGTCGACCTCGCGCAGGCCGAGAACATTGCAGTAGAAGGCCCGCGCCTCCTCTTCCCGGCCTTCCGGCATTGCCAGCTGGATGTGGTGCAGTTCGAGGATCATGCCGCTTCTCCCGCGCTTACGACATTCGCCGGATGCTCGCCATCCGGCTTACTCGGCAAGCACGAGCCTGACCCGCGTCATCCCATCCTCGCGCGCCAAAGTGAGCTCACCCTTGTGCGCCCGTGCCACCTCGGCCGCGATGGCGAGGCCGAGCCCTGAGCCATGTGACGTCGCGCCTTTGGCGAAGGGCTGGGCCAGCTCCGCCAGCGAGCCGGAAAAGCCGTCGCCATCATCGGCGACCTCGATCCAGACATGTGTCTCGTCGGCGCCGACCTTGACGAGGAGACGGCTATGGGCGCCGTGGGCGAGGGCGTTGTCGATCAGATTGCCGAGCGCCTCGCGCAGGCTGACGGCGTCGCCGGGGATGATCGGCGCCGGTACCGCCGGTTCGAAGCTGATGTCGACCTCGCGCGGCAGCGACAGCGGCACCGCGGTGCTGAGCACGGTCTTGGCCAGGGCGTTGAGGTCGACCGGGGCGAGCGCTGCCGCATCGGCCCGGTGGATCACCATGGCATGGTCGAGGAGCTGGCCGGTCAGCCGGCCGAGCTCGGTGGTGCGCTCGCGGACGCGTGTGATCGTCTCGGCCTTGCGCCGCGACGGTGCGGTCGCCGAGAGGATCTCGACCTGCGCATCGAGCGCTGCCAGCGGCGTGCGGATCTGGTGGGCGGCGTCGGCGATGAAGCGCTGCATCAGGGCGACGCGATCGGAGAGGCGGCGCATGAAGCCATCGATCGCCTCGACGAGGTTGCGGACCTCGACCGGTGGCTGCGTCTTGATCGGGCTGAGATCGTCGGGAGTTCGCCCTGCGATCTCCTGCTCGATGCGGGCGAGCGGCTTCAGCGCGAGCCGGACGGCGAAGCCCGTCGCCAGCAGCGCGAGCGCGCTCATGATCGCGATGACGCCGAGCGCCTTGAAGGTCAGGTCGCGCGCCAGCGATATGCGTGCCTGCATGGTCTGCGCGACGACGATGGTGGCCCAGCCGCCGGCGAGCGGATCGTCGAAGCGGCGCGACAGCGTCGCGATCCGGACCGGATGGCCCTGATAGATGCCATCCTCGAGCACGACGCCGCTGCGCGTCGCCTCCCAGGTCGCTTGCGATCGCAGGTCCTCATAGCCGGCGACGACGATGCCGCGGGGATCGACGACCTTGTAGAAGACGAGGTCGTAATCGGAGAGCGTCGCGATCGCAGAGGCCGGCGGGTCGAGCGTCAGCACGCCGCCCTGGAGGTAGACGTTCTCGGCGATCTGGACGGCGCCGCCGGAAAGGAGCCGGTCATAGGCCTGCTGCGCCGCGAGCTCGGCGGAATGCCAGGCGATCAGCCCGAGCGCGACGGCTCCGCCCGCCAGCACTGCCGAGAGCACGGCGATGATGCGGGCGCGCAGCGAGAGGCGCAGGTCAGAGAGCGGCAAGTTGATAGCCCAGCCCGCGCAGGGTGCGGATTTCGATCGGCGCGTCGGCGAGCTTGCGCCGCAGCCGCGCCACGAACTGCTCGACGGCGTTCGGGCTCGCCTCCTGCTCGAAATTGAAGAGCTGCTCGACCAGCTCCTCCTTCGGCACGATGCGTTCGGGCCGGGCGGCGAGGATCTCCAGCACGGTGAGCTCGCGTCGCGTCAGGTTGAGCGGGCGGTCGCCGATGCTGGCGATGCGGCCGGCGCGATCGATCACGAGCGGGCCGACGCGCAGGAGATTGTCGGATTGCCCGGCGCTGCGGCGCAGTAGCGCCCGGGCGCGGGCTTCGAGCTCGCCATAGTCGAAGGGCTTGATCAGATAGTCGTCGGCGCCGAGGTCGAGCGCGCCGATGCGCTCGTCGACATGCGAGCGGGCGGTGAGCACCAGCACCGGCGTCTTGAGCTTGCGCGCCCGCATGCCTTTCAGGATGGCGAGCCCGTCCTGCCCCGGCAATGTCAGGTCGAGGATGACGAGGTCATAGGCCTGGACCTCGATCAACTCGGCGGCGGTCTGGCCGTCCTGCTCCCAGTCGACGGCGTGGCCGATCTTCTCGAGCCGCATCACGACGGCTTCGGCAATGTCGGCCGTGTCTTCGACGACGAGGATGCGCAAGCCCTGGGTCTCCGTTCGCCTGAGTCAGGTTGGTGTCAGCGGAGCAGGCTATCCCATCCGGCAAGCGCCCATAAGTGCGCTGGGAAACGAAGCAAGGGAGGGTTCATGCTAGCCCCGTTCGATGCCGCATCCGCGACGCCGCTCCTCTCCGTCGAGGGCGTGACGCTGCAATACAAGACGCCCGACGTCGTGGTCACCGCGACGCGGCAGGTCTCGTTCGACGTCTACCCGTCCGACCGCTTCGTCCTGCTCGGACCCTCCGGCTGCGGCAAGTCGACCCTGCTCAAGGCCATCGGCGGCTACCTTTCGCCGGTGGAGGGAGAGATTTCCCTGAAAGGGCGCGCGGTCACCGGCCCCGGTCCGGACCGGATGATGGTGTTCCAGGAATTCGACCAGCTGCTGCCGTGGAAGACGGTGCGCGAGAATGTCGTCTTCGCGCTGACGGCTTCGGGCCGGGCGACGCCGGCCGAGGCCGAGGAGCGGGCGCGCTCCTATATCGAGAAGGTCGGCCTCGCCAAGTTCATCGACAGCTATCCGCACATGCTGTCCGGCGGCATGAAGCAGCGCGTCGCGATCGCCCGCGGCATGGCGATGGAGCCTGACGTGCTGCTGATGGACGAGCCCTTCGCGGCGCTCGACGCGCTGACCCGTCGCAAGATGCAGGACGAGCTACTGCGGCTCTGGGACGACACCAGGTTCACCGTGCTTTTCGTCACCCATTCGATCGAGGAGGCGATCCGCATCGGCACCCGCATCCTGCTGCTCTCGCCGCATCCCGGCGAGGTCAAAGCCGAGCTCAACAGCGTGCCGCCCGAGGAACTGGGCACCGGCAAGCAGGCCGAGCTCGAAACCCGCATCAACGACATGCTGTTCGCTCATCATTGAGCCGGAGGTGACCGTCATGACCGATCTCGTCAGCTTCCGCCCCGAAATCATCCGCGAGGTTCATTCCAGCGATGCGCCCGTGGTGGCCAAATCGATCGGCCTCGCCGAGCGGATCTATCGCATAGGCTTTGTCCGCAAGGCCTTCATCCTCGCCGTCCTTGCCCTGGCCTGGGAGCTCTATGGCCGCTGGCTCGGCAATCCCCTGCTGTTCCCGACCTTCGGCCAGACGGTCGAGGCCTTCGTCGGCAACATCGTCAACGGCATCATTCCCCAGCGCATGCTGGTCTCGCTGCAGACGCTGGTCATCGGCTACGGCATCGGCATCGGCCTCGCCGCGCTCCTGACCACGCTGGCGATCGGCTCGCGCATCGGCGCCGACCTGCTGGAGACGCTAACCTCGATGTTCAATCCGCTGCCGGCGATCGCGCTCCTGCCGCTGGCGCTGATCTGGTTCGGGCTTGGCACCGGCAGCATCATCTTCGTGCTGGTGCATTCGGTGCTCTGGGCGATCGCGCTCAACACCCATGCCGGCTTCCGTTCGGTCTCGAACACGCTGCGCATGGTCGGCCAGAACTATGGCCTGCGCGGACTGAAGCTGGTGCGGCTGATCCTGATCCCGGCCGCTTTCCCGGCGATCCTGACCGGCCTCAAGGTCGGCTGGGCCTTCGCCTGGCGCACGCTGATCGCGGCCGAGCTCGTCTTCGGCGTGTCCTCGGGCTCCGGCGGCCTCGGCTGGTTCATCTTCGAGAACCGCAACCAGCTCGAGACTGCGAACGTCTTTGCCGGCCTGTTCACGGTCATCCTGATCGGCCTGTTCGTCGAGAACGTCATCTTCGCCACCATCGAGCGCAAGACCATCCGCCGCTGGGGCATGCAGCACTGACTATCCGCATCAGAAGGCCGAACGGCCGTCACTCAGAGGGAGAAAACCCAATGAAACTCAAGACCTGTCTTCGTGCCGCAATCACGGCCCTGGCACTCGGCGCCGCCTTCATCGCCCCGGCCCGGGCCGAGGTCAGCGAGGTCCGCATCTCCAAGGGCTTCGGCATCCTCTATCTGCCGCTGATCGTGATGCAGGATCAGCAGTTCCTGGAGAAGCGCGCCAAGGCGGCCGGGCTCGGCGACGTCAAGGTCAACTGGCTGATGCTCGACGGCGGCAACGTCATCAACGACGCGATGATGGCCGGCACGCTCGATTTCGCCGGCACCGGCGCCCCCGGGTTCGTCACGCTCTGGGCCAAGGCCAAGGGCATTCCGGGCGTCGAGGTCGTCGGCGTCTCCGGCATGAGCTCGACCTCGCTCTGGTTGATGTCGAACAAGCCGGAGCTGAAGGCGCTGAAGGACTTCACCACGGCCGACAAGATCGCGCTGCCGGGGATCAAGACCTCGCTCGCCGCGGTGGTGCTGCAGATGATCGCGGCCAAGGAATTCGGCGATGCCAGTTATGCCAAGATGGACCCGATGACGGTCAGCCTGCCGCATCCGGAGGCGCTGGCGGCACTGATTGGCGGCAAGACCGAGATCAAGGCGCATTTCACCTCGCCGCCCTTCCAGTACATCGAGGCGAAGAGCCCCGGCATCCACCGTGTGCTCAACTCGGTCGACTATCTCGGCAACCTGACGCTGGACGTCACCTTCGCGCCGAAGAAGTTCGTCGACGCCAACCCGAAGATGACGCAGGCCTTCATCGACGCGATGGACGACGCCACCGCACTGATCGCCAAGGACAAGAAGCTGGCGGCCGAGATCTTCGCCAAGAGCTCGAAGGTCAAGGTCGACGCGGCCGAGGTCCAGGAGATGATCGAGGACAAGGATGCGCGCTTCACCGCGACGCCCGAAGGCGTGATGAAGTTCACCGAGTTCATGCACAAGGCCGGCTCGATCAAGGTCAAGCCGGCCAAGTGGAGCGACATGTTCGTGCCGCAGCTCGCCGGGCGCTCGGGAAGCTGAGGTCTTCGCGAGCTGACAATTGCAAAGCGCCGCCGCAGGTTCTGCGGCGGCGTTTTCATTCGGAGACTGTCAGGCCTTCGGTTCGCCGCGGCCGGCTCTCGGTCCTTCGGCCAGCGATTTGAAGACGCCGCGCAGGGTGCGCGCTTCCTGCTCGGTCATGTCGAGCCGATGCAGGATGTCGCGCAGATTGGCGGTCATGACCGGCTTCTTGCCCGGAGGGAAGAAGCCGCAGCGCTCGAGCTCACCCTCGAGATAGTCGAACATCGAAAGCACGGTGGCCCGGCTCGCCGGCGGGGAGGGGTTGTTCTCGCGGAAGGGCGGCTCGCCGCCGCTCGCCTTGAGCCATTCGTAGCCGCAGAGCAGCACCGCCTGCGCCAGGTTGAGCGAGGCGAACGCCGGATTGACCGGGAAGGTCAGGATCGCGTCGGCAAAGCTGATCTCCTCATTGGTCAGGCCGATGCGCTCGCGCCCGAACAGGATGCCGACGCGCTCGTCCGAGGCGATGCGCTCCGAGAGATTCGGCATCGCCTCGGCCGGGGTGAAGACGCGCTTCATCTGGCCGCGCTCGCGGGCGGTCGTCGCCAGCACATGGTTGAGGTCGGCGATAGCCGCGGCGGCATCGGGGAAGAGCCGGGCATTGTCGAGGATGTGGGTGGCGCCGGAGGCGGCCGCGGTCGCGCCTTTCTTCAGGCCGCCGCCACTCGGCCAGCCATCGCGCGGTGCGACGAGGCGCAATTCGGTCAGGCCGAAATTTGCCATGGCCCGTGCGCACATGCCGATATTCTCGGCGAGCTGCGGTTCGACGAGAATGACGATGGGGGCCTGTCCCGCGATGGACGGGCGGGTGCGGTCGGTGCCGGAACCGGTCATGTGATGAAGGCTGCGTCCTGAAAGAGGGCGCAGCCATGCGCCGGCTGTGCCGCTCCCGTCAACCGCCTCGCCGAGGTCAGGCGCGGCGACGCTCGCGGGAGAAGTCGACGACCGGGCCGCCGCCATCATGCGTCCGGAAGGCTGCGACCAGCCCGTTCAACCGCTCGATCTGCTGCGCCAAGGCCGTGGCCGAAGCGGCGCTCTGTTCGGCGAGCGCAGCGTTCGCCTGGGTCATCTCGTCCATATGGGCGATGGTCTGGCTCATCTCGTCGATGCCGCTGGCCTGCTCGGACGAGGCCGAGGAGACCTCGGTGACCGTCGTCGCGACGCGCTGCGAGGCCTCGACGATCTGGCTGAGCACGGCGCCGGCCGAGCGCACCAGCTCGACGCCGTCGCCGACCTGCGTGTTCGAGGCCTTGATCAGCCCCGAGATGCTCTTGGCGGCGTCCGCCGAACGCTGGGCGAGGGTGCGGACCTCACTGGCAACCACGGCGAAGCCCTTGCCGGCATCGCCGGCCCGGGCTGCTTCCACCGCGGCGTTGAGGGCGAGCAGATTGGTCTGGAAGGCGATTTCGTCGATCACCGAGGTGATGTCCGAGATCTGGTGCGAGGCCTTTTCGATCCGGGTCATCGCCTGGACCGCGTCGTCGACGATGGCGCCACCCTTGCGGGCGATGCTGCTCGCCTCATGCGAGAGCCTGGCGGCCTGGCGCGAGGCGTCGGCCGCGGCCTTGACCGAGGCGGCGAGCTCCTCGGTCGTGGCGGCGCTTTCTTCCAGCGAAGACGCCTGTTCCTCGGTGCGCTTGGAGAGATCGTCGGCGCCGCTGGTGATCTCGCGGCCGGCGGTCGCGACCTCGACCGAGGTCGCCTTGATTGCGTCGACAGTGGCGGCGAGGCGCTCGATGGCGCTGTTGAAGTCCTGCTTCAGCGTCTCGTAGTCCAGCGCGACCGCATCCTCGATCCGGACGGTGAGATCGCCCTGCGAGAGCCGGGCGAGCGCATCGGCCAGGAGCGCGACGACTTCGCGCTGCTCGGCGAGCCTGGAGCCTTGCGCTGCGGCGGCCTCCTCGCGCTGTCTGATGATGGCGAGGTTCTGGCGTTCCGCTTCGGCCCGGCCCTCGCTGGTCTCGGCTTCCAGCCGCTGCACGGCAAGGCCGTTCTCCTTGAAGACCTGCACAGCCTGCGCCATCTGGCCGATCTCGTCGCGGCGCGACAGGCCGGCAATGGCGACCTCATAGTCGCCGGCGGCGAGCTTCAGCATGGCATCGCGCAGGCGGCGCAGCGGCAGGGCGGTGGTGCGGCCGACGATGAAGGCGGCGATCAGGCCAAGCACCAGCGCGGCCGCAATCGTCCCCAGGATGATCATCTGGGTCCAGCTCTGCGCCTCGGCGAGGCGGCCGCCGGCCTGCGCCTCTTCGGCGGAAAGCTTGGCTTCGAGCTCCTGCAGCGGCGGCGCGATCAGATCGAACTCGCCGGAGAGTTTCTCGCCGGCGAGCATGAAGTCCTTCTCGGCCTTGCTCCAGGCGGGGACGATCTCGGCATAGGCCTTGAAAGCCGGCTCGATCTCGGCCTTGGCCTCGGCCGGAACGCCCTGGCGGCCAAGCGCGCGCTCGAAGCGGCCCTGCTCGACTTCCCATTGGCCAAGAAGGCTCTCGTCGAGGGAGAGGCGATAGGCGGCGTCGATCCGGCGCAAGGCCGCAAGGATGCCGGGGAGGCGCGCAAGGTCGGGCGAATCAGAGCCCATGCTGTTGGAGCGGACCTTGGTTTCAAGCGCTTCGGCAGCGTCTTCCAGCCTGGCGGCGAGGCCTTCGGGCGCAGCCGAACGGAGGGCGAGCTGCATCGCGCTGATCGCCTTGAAGTCGACATCGATCGCCTTCATTGGCGCGTCGAGTGCGGCGATGCTGTCGTGCACGCGCTCGGCGCCGTTGGCGCTGCCGAGGCGCGCGATCGCCTCCCTCAGTGATTCAAGGCCAGTGCCGAAGTCTTTGAGATCAGTGGCTTCCTGACGAAAACGGACGTCGCGGCTCAAGGCCTTCAGCGCAAAACTGGCGGCGCGGACCTCGCGTGAACGGGCTGCGAGCGTGGAATAGGCCTTGTGATCCTCGAAAGCGGCGGTGAGGCGGCCGCTGCCGGTCCAGGATGCCAGGCCGATCAGCACGAGGCCGAGGACGAAGACGACGCTGACCAGCGCGATCCGGAGCTGGATCGTCAGGCGCGATGCGGCCGAGCGCGATTGTTCGGTAGACAACGCCATGGCCCTCACACCTGTCGAGATCGGGCGGGAGCATGGCAAAACAGGCTTAATGTTCCGCTAAACGAAAAAACGGGCGCGGCCTCTCGGCTGCACCCGCTTTTTTCAAGACGGCCTGTGGGCCCTAGAACTCTTCCCAGCCGGACTCGTCCGAGCGGGTATTGGCCTGCTTGCGGGCCGGAGTCTGGCGCGGCGCTGCCTTTTTCTGCTCGGCGATAGCAGCCGCGAGCTTGCGCAGGCGTTCCGGCTCCGCGCCTTGGCCGTTCGCGATCGCTGCCAGGTCGGAGGTGCGCAGAGGCGGGGGAGCATAGGGAGCAGCCGGTGCCCTGGCGACCGGCGCAAGCTCGTCGCCGGTCCTGAACGTCGCGACCAGCGCATTGAGCTCGGTGATCTTGCCGGCGAGCGCGTTGGCCGAAGCGGCACTCTGTTCGGCGAGGGCGGCGTTCGCCTGGGTCATCTCGTCCATATGCGCGACGGTCTGGCTCATCTCCTCGATGCCGTTGGCCTGTTCGCTCGAGGCGGTCGCGACCTCGGAGATGGTGGTCTGGACGCCGCGCGAAGCCTCGACGATGCGGGTCAGCGCGTCGCCGGCCTGCTTGACCAGCTTCACGCCGGCCTCGACCTCAGTGTTCGAGGAGGAGATCAGCCCCGAAATGTCCTTGGCCGCCTCGCCCGAGCGCTGGGCCAAGGTGCGCACCTCGGAGGCAACCACGGCAAAACCCTTGCCGGCGTCGCCGGCGCGGGCGGCTTCGACCGCGGCATTGAGCGCGAGCAGATTGGTCTGGAAGGCGATGCCGTCGATGACCGAGACGATCTCGGAGATCTTCTTCGAGGCGCCCTCGATCCGGGCCATGGCCGCAACTGCCTCGCCGGCGATCACACCGCCATCCTGGGCGACCTGCATGGCCTGGCCGGCCTGGCGGACCGCCTGCTGTGAGGCCTGGGCGGACGCCTTGACGGAAGCGGCGAGCTCCTCGGTCGTTGCGGCGCTCTCCTCAAGCGAGGAGGCCTGCTCCTCAGTGCGCTTGGAAAGGTCGTCGGCGCCGGTCGAGATCTCGCGGGCCGAGAGGCCGACATCGGAGGCGTTGGCCTGGATCGTCCGCATCGTGGTCGAGAGCCGCTCGGCGGTCTGGTTGATCGCCTCCTGCAGCGCGGCGAAGCGGCCGCGATAACCCGTCGTCACGCGATGGGTGAGATCACCGTCGGCAAGCAACTGCATCGCCTGCGCGAATTCGGTGGTCGCGGCATCGACGACGGCGTTGATCTCGTTGACGCCCTCGACCAGCTCGCGCAGCGGTCCGTCGACATCACCGGCCTCGGCCTGGCCGGAGAAATCGCCGGCGCGGGCCGCCGCGACGATCCCGGCGACCTCGCCGACGAGGGTGCGGACCTTGGCGGCCTGCTCGGCATCGGCCAGCATGGCGACCTCGCGGTCGCGCCGGTTGGTTTCGAGTGCGAGCGCGTTCTGGCGGTAGTCCTCGAGCGCCTCGCTGAGCGTGCCGAGCTCGTCGGGGCAGGGCGGAGCCGGGATCTTCTGGGCGAAGTCACCGGCCTGCATGCCGGCAAGCGCGGTCTGCAATTGGACCAGCGGCCGGGTGATGCGGCGCTGCACGCCGCGCCAGCTCACGACGCAGATCGCGAGCAGGGCGAGGAACAGGCTGCCTGTGATCGCCAGCCGGGTCCAGGCCCGCGTCAGCGTCGCCTGCGTCACATTCTCCATCTCGTCGAAGGACTGGCCGACGGCGGCGAGGATCGTGTTGAACGGGCCGTTGCACTGCTTGGTCCATTCCTCGGCGCCGACGACCGGGCTGCTGCCCTGGCCGACGCGGCCGATCTGCTCGTCCATCAGCCGGTTGGCGGCGGCGACCTCGCCGTTCATGGCGCCGACCTTGCGCACCAGCTCGGGGCTGACGCCCGGGCGAGCTGCCAGCTGGGTCAGCTGCGTGACGCTGGCGTCGGAAGCGCCGCGCATCTCGCCGAGCCGGCGAAGCTGCGCCGCGTCCATCGGCTTGTTGCTGCCGAAGACGGGACGGAGCACCGAACACTGCGTGCCGTAGCTCGAACGCACGCGCCAGCCGGCCGCCTTGAAGTTCTGTAGGTCGGCGAGCGCCGGATCGGACATGCGGACCGCGGTCGAGGTCGCGTCAGAGGCCGTCGTCATCGCGGTCTCGATATCGCCGACGCCGTTGTACCAGGGCATCGTCGCGGCGAGGCTGCGCTGCGCCTTGGGCTTGCCAGCCTCGGCGTACATCTCCGGCAGCTTGGCGGCAGTCGCCTTCTCCTTCTGGTCGATCGCATCGGCGAGCCCCTTGCGGTCGGCGAGATCGGTGCTGCGCAGCAGGGTCATGGCGCTGGCGAGCGCGTCGCGATTGGCCTGCTCGATCTTCTTCAGCGTCGGCGCGGGATCGTCGGCGACCTGGATCGCGGTCTGGGCCTGGCCGCGATTGGAGCGGATCGTGTTGCCGGCGTTGAGGAGAGCCTCGTCGGCCGCGACCAGCTCGACGAGGCGTCTGCTGGTCAGAACGTCCTCGACGGCCTGCTCGGCGAGAAAGGCGAGCGCGCCGAGGCCGGGCACGCACAGGCATGCCATGGTGGCGACGAGGTAGTTCCTGATCGAAGCGGGGAAGAGATTCACGGGCGCTGTCCGGGCTGTTCTGGCGCGGACAGGGAGGAGTTAGTGCTCCGTCCCCGTTCGCAATGTCGGGTCCGGCAGCGTTGCCAGCATACCTTTAAAATTTTGCCTCATTTCCGCCTTGGCGATTGCCGCGCTCAGCGCGCGGCAACGCTCGCGACCGAGCGCATCACCCGGAGCATGTTGCCGCCGGCGAGCTTGGCGAGGTTCTCGTCCGACCAGCCGCGCCGGATCAGCTCGGCGATCACGCGCGGGAAGGTCGAGGCATCCTCCAGTCCCTCGGGATTGAGGCCGCCGAAGAAGTCAGAGCCGATGCCGATATGATCGTGGCCGATCCGCTTGGCGAGGTATTCGACGTGGTCGCAGTATTCAGCCAGCGTCGCCTTGGGGCGGGGTCCGGCTGTGCGGACGATCTCGGCCTCGGCCTTCTGGTAGTCGAGCCCTTCCGGCGTCTTGCCGTACTGGTCCTTGGCCGGCCGGTGCCAGTCGCGCGAGGCCTGGCTGATGAAGTCGGGCACGAAGGTCGCCATCACCAACCCATCGTTCTTGGCGACCCGATCGAGCACGTCATCCGGGACATTGCGCGGGTGGTCGCAGAGCGAGAAGGCATTGGAGTGCGACCAGACCACCGGGGCCGTGCTGACGTCGAGCACATCGTGCATCACCTTGGGCGCGACATGAGCAAGGTCGACCACCATGCCGAGCCGGTTCATCCGGCCGATCACCTCTTTGCCGAAGGCGGTTAGCCCGTTGTGGCGCGGCGCGTCGGTGGCCGAATCGCACCAGTCATGGGTATCGTTGTGGCAGAGCGTCATCAGCCGGACGCCGAGGTCCCAATAGGCGTCGAGCGCATCGAGCTCGTTGTCGAGCGCCGAGCCGTTCTCGATCGTCATGAACAGGGCGATGCGACCTTCCTTCTTGGCGGCCTCGACGTCGTCGGCCGACAGGCCCGGCCTGAAGACATCGGCATGGCGCTCCCAGATCCGGCGCATCAGCGCGATCTGTGCCAGCGCGAAGCCGGCGGGCTTGGGGTGATTCGGCGGGACATAGGCCGCGAAGAACTGCCCGGCGAGCTTGCCGGCCTGCATGCGCGGGATGTCGGTGTCGGTCTCGGGGTGGACCTTGCCAAGGTCATAGGCGGCGAGATCGCCCTTCGCCGTCCGGTCGAGCCGCACGACAAAGGGAAGGTCGTTGTGGCCGTCGATCAGCGGGACGCGGTCGAGCAAAGCGAGCGCCTTGTCATAGGCGGCATCGGTGACGGGAGCGGCGGCGAGGACCATGGCGCACCTGGGAAGCAGGATTCGGGGAGCGGATTCGCGAGGGGGTGATCGTGGCAGCGCTCGGGCCCCTGCGCGAGGCCAAAAGCGCACGCCTTGAACACGATCGAAGCCACCATTCCGGTATCTCGCGTCCAGGTGGTGCGACATCAGCGACCGCAGGGCCCGATATCGCAGGATCGTGTACTGCATGCCGAGCAATCATCTTGCGCCGAATGCGCGCAGAGCCGCAGCATCGGCTGCCTATTGCATATGCAATGTGACGCAGATTGCTTTTGACAGAAATGTGGCGCGGGGTGATTGTCGAGCGCGCAGACGGTTGGTAGCTCTGCGCCGTAATCGCATCCCGCATGCGTCGGTGTCATACCGCGCAAAAAAGAACGGGTAATTGATTCGAGGGGTTAGGCGTCGTTCAATGGAAGTATTCGTCCAGCAGCTCATCAACGGGCTGACCCTGGGGTCAATCTACGGCCTCATCGCCATCGGCTACACGATGGTCTTCGGCATCATCGGCATGGTGAACTTCGCGCATGGCGACGTCTTCATGCTGTCGGCGTTCATCGCGTTGATCTTCTTCATGCTGATCTCGGCCTGGTTCGGGGCCGGTCTGATCGTGCTGGCGCTGATCTTCGTCCTGATTCTTGCGATGTTCTTCACCTCGCTGTGGAACTGGACGATCGAGCGCGTCGCCTACAGGCCGCTGCGCGGTTCGTTCCGCCTCGCGCCGCTGATCTCGGCGATCGGCATGTCGATCTTCCTGATGAACTTCGTCCAGGTCGTGCAGGGGCCGCGCAACAAGCCGATCCCGCCGATGCTGAACAAGTCGATCCTGCTGATCGACAGCGCGACCTATCCGGTCTCGATCTCCTACAAGCAGATCGTCATCATCGTGACCACGATCGTGCTGCTCGCGGCCTTCTGGTACCTGGTGCAGAAGACGCCGCTCGGCCGGGCCCAGCGCGCCTGCGAGCAGGATCGCAAGATGGCCTCGCTGCTTGGCGTGGACGTCGATCGCACGATCTCGATCACCTTCGTGATGGGCGCGGCGCTCGCGGCGGTCGCCGGCGTCATGTACCTCGTGCTCTACGGCGTCGTGAACTTCGCCGACGGCTTCACGCCCGGCGTCAAGGCCTTCACCGCGGCAGTGCTGGGCGGCATCGGCTCATTGCCCGGCGCGGTGCTCGGCGGGTTGCTGATCGGCCTGATCGAGGTGATGTGGTCGGCCTATTTCACCATCGACTACAAGGACGTCGCCGCCTTCTGCATCCTCGCGGTCGTCCTCGTGTTCATGCCCTCCGGCATTCTCGGCCGGCCGGAAGTCGAGAAGGTCTGAAGCTCATGGCAGGAGAGGCATCTACCCCGGCCAAGCGCCAGGCTGACATGATGAAGGCATTGAAGGAGGCGGCCTTCGCGGCGCTGGTCACCTTCGGCCTGTGCATCCCGATCATCGCCTGGGGCACGCGCCAGAATCTCGACAACCAGCTCGTGCTCGATCCGCGCTGGGACGCGGTGGCCTGGGCCGTGGCGATCATCTTCGTCGGCCGCTTCCTGATGGCGCTGCGCCAGCAGACGCGCGGCGAAGGCAAGCCGGCGGTGCGGCTGCTGCCGCATGGCACGATCGGCTTCTTCCAGCGTCATTCGCGAATCTTCTCGGTGTTCGGCCTGGGCTTCCTGCTCACCTTCCCGATCATCGCGATCACGCTCGCGGGCTGGGGCGGGGCGCTGAAATGGATCGACAATTTCGGCGTCCAGATCCTGATCTACGTCATGCTCGGCTGGGGGCTGAACATCGTCGTCGGCCTCGCCGGCCTGCTCGACCTCGGCTATGTCGCCTTCTACGCTGTCGGCGCCTATTCCTACGCGCTGCTGGCCAAGAATTTCGGCCTGTCGTTCTGGATCCTGCTGCCGCTCGCCGGCATTCTCGCTGCCTTCTGGGGCATGATCCTGGGCTTCCCGGTCTTGCGGCTGCGCGGTGACTACCTCGCCATCGTGACGCTGGCCTTCGGCGAGATCATTCGCCTCGTCCTGATCAACTGGACGGAGTTCTCGAACGGCTATGCCGGCATCTCCGGCATTCCGCGGCCGAGCTTCTTCGGGATACCGTTCACGGCGGGTGATGACGGCTTCGCGGCGGTGTTCGGGCTGGAATTCTCGCCGCTCTACCGAACGATCTTCCTCTACTACGTCATCCTGTGCATGGCGCTCCTGACGGCCTATGTCAGCCTGCGCCTGCGGCGCCTGCCGGTCGGGCGCGCCTGGGAGGCGCTGCGCGAGGACGAGATCGCCTGCCGCTCGCTCGGCATCAACACCACCAACACCAAGCTGACGGCCTTCTCGCTCGGCGCCATGTTCGGCGGTTTCGCCGGCTCGTTCTTCGCGGCGCGGCAGGGCTTCATCTCCCCCGAATCCTTCGTCTTCATGGAATCGGCGGTGATCCTCGCCATCGTCGTGCTCGGCGGCATGGGCTCGCTCTGGGGCTGCGCCATCGCCGCGATCGCGATGATCGGCGGCACCGAGCTGCTGCGCGAGCTCGACTGGCTGAAGCAGATCTTCGGTCCCGATTTCGACCCGACCAAATACCGCATGCTGATCTTCGGCTTCGCCATGGTGGTGATCATGATCTGGAAGCCGCGCGGGCTGATCTCGACCCGCGAGCCGACCGCCTTCCTCAAGGAGAAGAAGGTGATCTCGGCCGACATGGTCCAGGAGGGGCACGGCTGATGACGACCAAGCCTCTCCTGCAGGTCGAGCATGTCACCATGCGCTTCGGCGGCCTGACCGCCGTCAACGACCTCTCCTTCGAGGCCCGCAAGGGCGACATCACCGCGCTGATCGGTCCCAACGGCGCCGGCAAGACCACGGTGTTCAACTGCATCACCGGCTTCTACAAGCCGACCGAAGGCATGATGACGCTGACGCAGGATAGCGGGGACAGCTACCTGCTCGAGCGCATGCCGGACTTTCGCATCGCCTGGAAGGCCAAGGTCGCCCGCACCTTCCAGAACATCCGCCTGTTCGGCGGCATGACGGTGCTGGAGAACCTTCTGGTCGCGCAGCACAACCCGCTGATGATCGCCTCGGGCTTCACGTTCCTCGGCGTACTCGGCATCGGCGGCTACAAGGCGCGCGAGAAGGAAGCGATCGAGAAGGCCAAGTTCTGGCTGGAGAAGATCAAGCTGATCGATCGCGCCGACGATCCGGCCGCCGATCTGCCCTATGGCGATCAGCGCCGCCTCGAGATCGCCCGGGCGATGTGCACCGATCCGGTGCTGCTCTGCCTGGACGAGCCGGCCGCGGGCCTCAACCCGCGCGAGAGCCTCGACCTCAACAATCTGCTCCTGTCGATCCGCAAGGACCACGGCACGGCGCTGCTCCTGATCGAACACGACATGTCGGTGGTGATGGAAATCTCTGATCATGTCGTGGTGCTCGACTACGGCACCAAGATCGCGGACGGCACACCGGCCGAAGTCCAGGCCGATCCGAAGGTGATCGCGGCCTATCTCGGCGTCGACGACGAAGAGGTCGAGCAGGTGGAAGCGGAGGTCGGCCTATGAGCGAAGCAGGGGCGCTTCTCTCCGTCCGCGGCGTCAAGACCTATTACGGCAAGATCATCGCGCTGAAGGGTGTCGACGTCGATGTCCGCCAGGGCGAGATCGTGACCATGATCGGCGCCAACGGCGCCGGCAAGTCGACGCTGATGATGACGATCTTCGGCACTCCGCAGGCGCGCGAAGGCACCATCACCTATGAGGGGCGCGACATCACCAAGATGCCGAGCCATGAGATTTCGCGCCTCGGCATCGCGCAATCGCCGGAAGGCCGCCGCATCTTCCCGCGCATGACGGTGTTCGAGAACCTGCAGATGGGCGCTGCCGTCGCCGGCATGCAGCATTTCGACGAGGATCTCGAGAAGATCTGCACGCTATTTCCCCGCGTGAAGGAGCGGCTGCAGCAGCGCGGCGGCACGCTCTCGGGCGGCGAGCAGCAGATGGTGGCGATCGCACGGGCGCTGATGGCGCGGCCGAAGCTCCTGATGCTCGACGAGCCTTCGCTGGGTCTCGCGCCGCTGATCGTCAAGCAGATCTTCGAGGCGATCAAGGAGCTCAACCGCAGCCAGGGGCTGACCGTGTTCCTGGTCGAGCAGAACGCCTTCCATGCGCTCAAGCTCGCCCATCGCGGCTATGTCATGGTCAACGGCGTCATCACCATGAGTGGCTCCGGCAAGGAGCTGCTCGCCAATCCGCAAGTGCGGGCGGCCTATCTCGAAGGCGGACGGCATTGAGCGCCGCGAGCTTGAACGGAGCACGATGATGCAGGGCATTCTCTATGAGGAGCCGACCATCTGGCTCTTCCTGCTTGTGACGGTGGTGATGGGCGGCTGGGCCGCTTGGATGGCCGGCCGGGCGGTGGCGATCACTTGGCGCCCGCCGCTCCAGCTCGTCTTCTATACGCTGATCCTCGGGCTGGTGATCCGCTTCATTCACTTCGCGCTGTTCGAGGCGACGCTGCTGACGCTGCACTACTACATCGTCGACACACTGGTGCTCTTCGCCTTCGCCGTCGCCGGCTGGCGCTACAACCGGGCGCGGCAGATGACGACGCAATATCGCTGGCTTTATGAGCGCACCGGCCCCTTCAGCTGGAGGGCTCGCGAGAGCTCCTGACGCCGCGCAAACACCACCAAAGTTCACCGGGCTTGCCGCGTGACAGCACCTCGAAAAAGCGCAAGACTGCGCATTCCGGTGGCACCACGCGCCGAGACGGGACGGCCAAGCCGACCCGTAATATACTCACAGGGGAGTCACAACGCATGAAGAAGCTGCTCTTGGGCGGTATTGCCCTTGGCGCGGTCCTCGCCTTTTCGGGCGTAGCGAACGCACAGATCAAGCTCGGCGTCGGCGGCCCGATCACGGGGCCGAATGCGGCCTTCGGCGCGCAGCTGAAGAACGGGGCCGAACAGGCTGCCGAAGACATCAACGCGGCCGGCGGCATCCTCGGCCAGAAGATCCAGGTCGTGGTCGGCGACGACGTCTCGGATCCGAAGCAAGGCGTCTCCGTCGCCAACAAGTTCGTCGGCGATGGCGTCAAGATGGTGCTCGGCCACTTCAACTCCGGCGTCACCATGCCGGCGTCGGAAGTCTACGCAGAGAACGGCATCCTGATGATCAGCCCGTCGGCGACCAACCCGAAGATCACCGAGCGCGGCCTGTGGAACGTGTTCCGCACCTGCGGCCGTGACGATCAGCAGGGTTCGGTGGCGGCGGAATACATCGCCAAGAACCTCAAGGGCAAGAAGATCGCCGTCGTCCACGACAAGACGACCTATGGCCAGGGCCTCGCCGACGAGACGCGCAAGGGTCTGACCAAGGCCGGCATCAAGGACGTGCTCTATGAAGGCGTCAACGCTGGCGAGAAGGACTTCTCGGCTCTGATCTCGAAGCTGAAGTCGACGGGCGCCGACTACCTCTACTGGGGTGGCCTGCACACCGAAGGCGGCCTGATCGTGCGTCAGATGCGCGACCAGGGCCTGAAGACCGTGCTGATCTCCGGCGACGGCATCACCACCGACGAGTTCGCCACGATCGGTGGCCCGGGCGTCGAAGGCACGCTGATGACCTTCCCGCCGGATCCGCAGAAGCGTCCTGAGGCGGCTGCCGTCCTGAAGAAGTTCGAGGCCCGCAAGTTCAAGCCGGAAGCCTACACCCTGTACAGCTACGCCGCTGTCCAGGTCATGGCCGAAGGTGCCAAGCGTGCGAACTCGCTCGATCCGAAGAAGATCGCTGCGGCGCTGCACGGTGCTGCCCCGGTCGATACAGTGATCGGCAAGCTCGGCTTCGACAAGAAGGGCGACATCACCCGCCCGGACTACACTGTCTACACCTGGAAGAAGGGTGCCGACGGCAAGATCGGTTACGTTGAGAACTGATCGTCGCTGATCGCCGCAAGGCATGAGACGAGCCCGCTCCGGAGCGATCCGGGGCGGGTTTTTCTTTGAGGCTGGCCCTGCATCGGATCACGGGGCCACGAGGCAGAAAAAGAACGCGCGGATTGTCGGGAGCCGCGATGGCTTTTCGTCCTTTGGATGCGAAGCCCACCAAGCAGTCCCTGGGAGCCTGCCGATGACCGCCACCATCACCGCCTTTGAACGCTCGCCCGATCGGGGCAATGGGCTGGCGCGCGATATGCGCGTGCGTTGGGCGCTCGAAGAGGCCGGCCAGCCCTACGCGGTTCGTCTTCTGTCATTCAAGACGATGAAGGAGCCCGCGCATCTCGCGATTCAGCCCTTCGGGCAGATCCCGACCTATGAGGATGGCGATCTCACCCTGTTCGAGTCGGGGGCGATCGTGTTCCATGTCGCGGAGCGCCATCCCGGCCTGCTGCCGGACGAGGCGAAGGCCCGGGCGCGGGCGATCATGTGGATGTTCGCGGCGCTCAACACGCTTGAGCCGCAGATTTTCGACCGCAGCCTGGTCAGGATCCTCGAGCGCGACAAGCCATGGTACGAGGAGCGCCTGAGCGCCCTCGACGACATCATACGCAAACGGCTCGAAGGCCTCTCCAACCACCTCGGCGATGCCGACTGGCTCGACGGCGCATTCAGCGCCGGCGACCTCCTGATGGTGACGGTGCTGCGGCGGCTGCAGGGCTCGGGCTTGCTGGAGGAGCGGCCGAACCTTGCCGCCTATGTCACCCGCGCCGAGGCGCGTCCAGCTTATCAGCGCGCTTTCGCGGCTCAGCGAGCGGTCTTCACGGCCGCATCATCCGGCTGACAAGGAGCGGGGAGGCGCGGCAGAGGCTCGCGACTGCCGCTTCCCAAAGTCAAACGGACGAGCGCACGCTATCCGTCATCAGCTTGAGGCCGAGGGCTCCGACTACGGCTCCGGACGCGCGGTCGATCCAGATCTTCGAGCGCAGATAGGCCGCCTTTGGCGCGCGGGCTGAAAACCCGACGGCGACGATCGTGTACCAGATGAATTCGATCAGGAAGAGCATCGGCGGCAGGGTGAAATACATCCATGACGGCGTGGGCGAGGGCAGCAGGGCTGCGAACATGGAGGCGTAGAAGATCGCCGTCTTTGGATTGGAGAGCTGGACGAAAAGGGCTTTCAGCAGCGACTTCCAGAGCGTGCTCGATCTCTCGCCCGCTGTGTCGGCGACCTCGAGCGGTTCGGGCGCGGCGCGCCAGATATTGATGCCGAGCCAGACCAGATAGGCGCCGCCGGCCAGCCTGAGCGCCAGGTTGAGCCACTCGACTTGCAACAGGAGCGTCGTCAGGCCTGCGACCGCGACCGTCGCGAAGATGAAGCCGCCAATGCCCATGCCGATCGCTGCCATCACGCCATCGGCGCGGGACCCGGAGATGGCGATGCGCGAGACCACGACGAAGCTCGGGCCGGGACTAATCGCGCCAAGCAGGAAAACACCGAGGATCGAGGCTAGAACGGCAAGTTCATGCATGGCTATTCCTCGCTAGCTTCATTTTGCCGGTCGGTGCCGACAGATGACCAATCTAGCGGCGACGATTGTCAGTCGGCGTCTGGAACAGATCGAACCCCGCCATTTTGATGCAACTTCGGAATGCTGCGGGTTCTTGCTTCAGCTCGCAAAGTGCGGGGCGGCGCCTGCATTGCTCACACCGCCGTCAGGCTCTTCATGAAGCCGGCGAAGCGCAGCAGGCCGTCAGGCCAGGGGCCATGGCCGGATTCGGTGTTGAGATGGCCGCTGTCGCCGGCGTCGACGAATTCCGAGCCCCAGGCCTCGGCCAGCGCCTTGGCCTCCTCCGGTGTGCAGTAGGGATCGGTCGCGCTGGCGATCAGCACCGACCGGAAGGGCAGGGGCTTCAGCGGGATCGCGGTGAAATCGTCGGCCATGCCGGGGATGGCGCGCTTGGCGCGCTCGGAAGCCGGGGCGACCAGGAAGGCGCCGGTGACCTCATGCGGTTTCAGATGCCCGGCCGCATGCGCGACCGCGCTGCAGCCGGCCGAATGGGCGACGATAACGACCGGCTTCGTCGCGGCGCGGACGGCAGCGACGATGCGGTTCGCCCAACCGTCGCGGGTCGGCTTGTACCAGTCCTCCTGCTCGACGCGGCGGGCCGTCGGCAGTTTGGCTTCCCAGCGGCTCTGCCAATGGTCGGGCCCGGAGCCCGACCAGCCGGGGACGATCAGGATGTCGGTGTCGGAGGTTTTCATGGGATCAGAGCACTTTCACGCCTTCCGCCGCAGCGGCGCGGATGAGAGCGTTGTCGATCGAAGCGAGAGGTGCAGCAAGACGCAAGGCGAGTTCCAGATATGCGGCATCATAGGCCGTCAGCCCATGTTTCCAGCACAGAGGGACCACATCGCGCGCCACCTCGGCTGGGGATAGCTGGTCGAAGGTCAGTGGAATGCGATAGGCACTCTTTAGAGCCTGCTCAGCGGTTGTGGAGGAGAGCAGGCCCCGACGTACTTTCCAATACAGCGGGTTCGCGATCTCAAACGGCCACAGCGCAGGGGCATGACCGCCGCCCAACAAGAATGGCTCGATTATGCGCATCGCGGATGGCGACGCTTCGTCCGGAGCCAGCGCAGCGAGGACGATCGAAGCGTCGATGACGGCCTTCATCGGCGGCCCAGATCTCTGAGCTCGATAATCTCGTCACGCGTGAGGCTGACACCTTCGCGGCGCAACATCTCCCTTGTCCGAGCAAATTCCGCCTTGATCTCGGCCGCCTTGGTTTCGCGGGCCTTCCGCTCAGCCTCGGCATCGAGCGGTCCATCGGGCACGATCCGCGCCACGGTCTTGCCATGGCGCGTGATCACGACCTCCTCGCCCCGCTCGACACGATCAAGCAACTCGGAAAACTTGGTCTTGGCCTCAAAGGCGCCAACGGTGATCATGTGATGAACTTAAACTGGTCAACCAGTTGATTCAAGGTCGATGCTCAGCGGAGGAGTGAATACGGTGTCGAGAACGTCGAAGAGCGCCTCCAGCAACTCGTCGGGGCTACTGGACTTGCGAGCATCGCAATAAAAGCGCGAAGGGCTGTAGTCGATCCCTACCCCGAATAGCCCGATCTCGCCGCCGTTCTGCACTGCCGCGACGACGCTTTTGAGGTGGTCAACGAGATAGTTGAGATCGTTGGCTTGCAGGGTTGAATCGTCGACCGGAGCTCCATCAGAAATCACGATCAGCGCTCTTCGGCTTGCCTTCCGCGACATGAGGCGTGAGCACGCCCATTCGATGGCTTCGCCATCGATATTTTCCTTCGGCAGATCAGGGCGCAGCAATTGGTCCAGCTTGGCAAGGCGGGCGCTATCGTGAACGTCTGCCTCCGCGATCACCACGTGAAGGAGATCGTTCAAACGCCCCGGCCAATGCGGCTTCCCGGTGTCGATCCACTGTCGCCGCGACAACCCTCCCTTCCAGCGAGCCGTCGTGAAGCCGAGAATCTCGAACTGAATTCCAAGTGCCTGCGGTACGATGCCGACAACATCGAGAACGCCCCGGACCATCATGATGCGCTGGTCGCGCATGGAGCCGGACAGATCGAGCAGGATGGCCACGCATGTGGCCTCACGGTCCGCTCGCGCGGCCAGGCTGGCGAGCTTGTTGCGCCGGATGAGCGCTTTGATATTCGCTTCTGCCTGCCACTCCGCCAGGCCCATCGAGCATGCCTGCTTGCGCAGTTCGAACACGCCTTGCTCGGTGGGGCTTAGCGGCCCGAGGACATTGTCAAGGTCGGCGAGGCGAATCTCGCGATCATGAGCCTTCGTGAAAGCCTTGTATCCGTTCGGCCGAGGTGCTGGGGAAGATGAGGGATTGGATACAGGCCGTGGTTGCCCGCGGCCAGCTAATCTCTTCCAAAGCGTCCCGAGCCGGGACATCACGCCTCGCCGAACACCCGGCGGAAGATCGTGTCGACGTGCTTGAAGTGGTAGCCCTCGTCGAACATCGCCTCGAGCTCGGCCACCGACAGCTTCGCGGTGACGTCCTTGTCGGCCTTGAGGTTCGTCAGGAAGTCCTCGCCATGCTCCCAGGTGCGCATGGCGTTGCGCTGGACCATGGAGTAGCTGTCCTCGCGGCTGGCGCCGGCCTGGGTCAAAGCGAGCAGGACGCGCTGCGAGTTATGTAGCCCGCCGAGCTTGTCGAGGTTCTTCCGCATGTTCTGCGGATAGATCAGCAGCTTGTCGACAACGCCGGTGAGGCGGGCGAGGGCGAAATCGAGCGTCACTGTCGCATCGGGGCCGATCATCCGCTCGACCGAGGAGTGCGAGATGTCGCGTTCGTGCCAGAGGGCGACGTTCTCCAGCGCCGGGGTGACCATGCCGCGCACCAGCCGGGCGAGGCCGGTCAGGTTCTCGGTCAGGACGGGATTGCGCTTGTGCGGCATCGCCGAGGAGCCCTTCTGGCCCGGCGAGAAATACTCCTCGGCTTCGTAGACCTCGGTGCGCTGGAGATGGCGGATCTCGGTGGCGAGGCGCTCGACGCTGGAGGCGACTACGCCGAGCGTGGCGAAGAACATGGCGTGGCGGTCGCGCGGGATGACCTGGGTCGAGACCGACTCTGGCGTCAATCCCATCTTCTCGGCGACGTATTCCTCCACCTGCGGGTCGATATTGGCGAAGGTGCCGACTGCGCCGGAGATGGCGCAGGTCGCGATCTCAGCGCGTGCCGCGACGAGCCGGGCGCGGCAGCGGTCGAACTCGGCATAGGCCTGGGCGAGCTTCAGGCCGAAGGTCACCGGTTCGGCATGGATGCCGTGCGAGCGGCCGATGGTTGGGGTCAGCTTGTGCTCGAAGGCCCGGCGCTTGATGGCGGCGAGGAGGCAGTCGACATCGGCGATCAGGATGTCGGTGGCGCGCGCCAACTGCACCGAGAGCGTGGTGTCGAGCACATCCGAGGAGGTCATGCCCTGGTGGACGAAGCGCGCCTCGGGGCCGACGATCTCGGCGAGATGGGTCAGGAAGGCGATGACGTCGTGCTTGGTGACGCGCTCGATCTCGTCGATGCGGGCGACGTCGAAGGTGGCGTCCTTGGCCTTGGCCCAGATCGTCGCGGCCGCTTCCTTCGGCACGACGCCGAGCTCGGCGAGCTTGTCGGTGGCGTGCGCCTCGATCTCGAACCAGATGCGGAAGCGCGTCTGCGGCTCCCAGATCGCGACCATCTCGGGGCGGGAATAACGAGGGATCATAGCGGGCTCGCGACGTGACGATGAAAGGCTCGCCGGCTCGCTAGCACGGACGGGCCGCTGACGGAATGCCGGAGGGCTGCTGCTGACAGCTTCGGACCCATATCCTGCCTAGCGTCCGCGCCGGCTGGGCGGGATGCTCCGTAGCTTTGGAGCGCCGACAGACCCAAGGAGGAAAAGACCGATGTCCTATGTCGATGGTTTCGTCGCGGCCGTGCCGGCCGCCAATCGCGAGGCTTATATCGAGCACGCCCGCAAGACCGCACCACTGTTCAAGGAAAATGGTGCGACGCGGATCGCCGAGCATTGGGGCGACGACGTCCCGCATGGCAAGCAGACCGATTTCTATCGCGCTGTCGCTGCCAAGGACGACGAGGTCGTCGTCTTCTCCTGGGTCGAATGGCCGAGCAAGGAGGCGCGCGATGCCGGCTGGCAGAAGATCATGGAGGATCCGCGCATGGCACCGGGCGCCAATCCGATGCCGTTCGACGGCGCCCGCATGATCTATGGCGGCTTCGCCGGGATCGATCTTTAGAGCTCTCAGACCCAGTCGCCGCGCGCCGCCTCCGCCGCCTTGCGGATGGCGGCGATGTTGCCGGCGTAGGCCGAGGGGCCGCCCTTGAACACGGCCGAGCCGGCGACGAGCGTGTCGGCGCCGGCCTTGATGCAGAGCGGCGCCGTCTGCGGCGTGACGCCGCCGTCGATCTCGAGCGCGATCGGGCGCTCGCCGATCAATGCACGCACCTGCGCGATCTTCTCGACGACCGAATGGATGAAGCTCTGGCCGCCGAAGCCGGGGTTGACCGTCATCAGCAGGATCAGGTCGACATCGCCGATCAGCGGCTCGGCCGCGCTCGCCGGCGTGCCGGGATTGAGCACGATGCCGGCCTGCTTGCCCTGCGCCTTGATCGCCTGCAGCGTCCGGTGCGGATGCGCCCCAGCCTCGACATGGAACGAGATCAGGTCGGCGCCGGCCTTGGCGAAGGCCTCGATGTAGGGATCGACCGGCGCGATCATCAAATGGACGTCGAAGAACTTCTTCGTGTGTGGGCGGATCGCCTTCAGCACGTCGGGGCCGAAGGTGATGTTGGGCACGAAATGCCCGTCCATCACGTCGCAATGGATCCAGTCGGCGCCAGCTTCGTCGACGGCGCGGACCTCCTCGCCGAGTTTGGCGAAATCGGCTGAGAGGATGGATGGGGCGATGCGGATCGTGCTCATGCGCCGTGGTCTAGCGCTGCGCCGCGCCCCTCGCAATCGCGAAAGGCCGTTCTCAGGCGCGTTTCAACGGGAAGGAGAGGCGCCGGTCGGCCTCGGCGATCTCGACGGTAGCCTGGGTGAAGGCAGGCCGCAGCTTCAGCCGCTCGAACCAGCGCGATAGGCCGTCGAAGGGCGCAAGCGACGGGCCGCCGAGGCGAAGCGAGAACAGCACGCTCATGAACAGGGCGATATCGGCGACCGAGACGGCGTCGCCGAAGAATTCGCGCCCGGCGAGCCGGTCCTCCAGCACGCCATAGTGCTTCTCCAGCGCATTTTCGGCGATCAACGCATCGGTTTCCTGGGCGAAGCGCCGGGTCTGGTCGGTCGAGGGCGGCGTGGTGCGATGCATCAGCGGCTTCAGCGCCTGCAGCATGATCTCGTCGGCATAGAGCTCGTCGAGCCGGCAGCGTGCCCGGGCGCCGGGGCAGAGCGGCAGGAGCGGCGGCTCCGGATAAGCGTCTTCGAGATATTCGAGGATCACGGTGGAATCGTAGAGCACGATCCCGTCATCGTTCAGCACCGGGACCTGCTGCTTGGGGTTGAGGGCGACGACTTCGGGATGCTTGGGGTCGTAGCCGGTGGTCTGGTTGAACGGCACCATGATGCGCTCGAAGGCGAGACCTTTCTCGCGCAGTGCGATCTCGACTTTGCGCGAGAACAGGCTGAGCGGCCCCGAATAGAGCGTGATCATAACAGGAACTCCGGTTTTGTTTGCCGGAACTCTGACAAAGCTTGCAGTCAGCTCGCGTCAGCAGGGATTTCTTCGAGACTGCGACGCCGGCCTATGCGCCTCGGCCATCGCCCTCGGACTCAGAGGCGCTGGAGCGGCAGCGAGAGCTTGCGGTCCCAGTCGGAGATCTCGGCCAGTTGTGTCGCAAAGACGGGACGCGCGCTGATCCGCTCGTACCAGGCGGCGAGTGCCGGAAGAGCAGCGAATGACGGCCCGTCAAGCCGGCGGGCATAGTGCACCATCAGGAACATCCCGATGTCGGCGACACTGAACGCGCCGCAAAGATAGGGTTTTTGGCCGAGCGCCGCCTCGATCTCGACGAAATAGCGCGCCAGCAGGGCCTCGGCCGCCCTGGCTTCGCCCTCCGCCCGCTCCAGCTCCGTCTGCGGCAGGCGTTCGCCGTTGCGGTGGAAGAGTTGGCGCAGCGCGCCGAACAGCACTTCGTCGGCGAAGAGCTCGTGCTGGCGACAGCGCGCCCGCTCGATCGGCGTTGCGGGGTAGAGCGGTGGCTGCGGATAGGCCTCATCGAGATATTCGAGGATCAGGGTGGAATCGTAGAGGGTCAGCTCGCCATCGACCAGGACCGGCACCTGCGCCTTCGGGTTGGCCGCGAGCACGTCGGGGTGCTTCGGATTATAGCCGACCATCTGGTTGAACGGCACCACGACACGCTCGAAGGCCAGCCCCTTTTCGGCAAGGGCGATCTCGACCTTGCGGCCGAACAGGCTGAGTGGTCCGGAATAGAGCTTCATCGGCATTGTCTCCCCGCTCCAGACCGTCAAAGCGGCTGGTTAAGAGCAGCCTGGGAGCCGGTCTGGTCAGCTCGCGTCAGCAGAGGCCTCCTTGCGCCTGATCCGCGCTGCGACGCCGCGCAGCAGCCAGGGCAGCAGATAGATCGGGAACTGGGCCAGCGCGAAATAGAGATAGGTGGTCGGCGGTACGCCGGCGCCGAGCGCTGCAACCAGCAGGCCCATGTTCCGCTGGCCGGTGCCGTAGCCGATCATGAAGCGCTCGGAGACGGGGAAACGGCGGAGCGCGAGCCAGGCGCTGGCGAGGCCGACCGCGGAGACCAGGAAGGCGACGGCCAGGAACAGCCCGACTTGGCTCGGCCGCTCCATCGCCGCTTTGGTGACGCCGTCCATCGCCGCGATGGCGAAGACGAAATACATCAGCACGCCGAAGCCATCGAGATTGGGCTTGAGCTCCCGGATGCGCTCGGCCCCGAGCCAACGCCTGATGGCAAAAGCGACGACCATGCCGCCGCCGATGAACATCACCAGCCGCAAGGCCAGCGCCAGCCGGTCGAGCGGGACGGCGGCTCCCGCCAGCCAGTCGACCAGGAACGGTGCAATGATCGGGCTCACGATCGTGGTGACGATGACGCCGGCGATGATCAACGAGGGCTCGAAGCCGTAGAGGATGGCGACCGCCGGCGACGACATGATCGGCGGCGCTGCGCCCATGATCGCGACGCCGAGCAGCAGGCCGGGGTCGAGCGCCTCGCGCCCGAGCAAAGCGAGGGCCGCGGCGATCAGCAGCGCTGGCGTGAAGAGCAGCCAGAGGCAGGTCACGATCAGCTTCGCCGGCCGGCGCACCAGCCCGGCGATGACGCGCAGGTCGGCGCGCATGAACACGACGGTGGTGAAGCAGAAGATCGTGATCGGCAGGAGCGGGCGCGCCGCCGCCGAGAACTGCGGCAGAGCGAGGCCAAGGAAGATCGAGAGCGCGAAGCCCTGCGTGCCGTAGCGGCCGAGCAGAGCGAGGGCGGAGGCGAGGGCGGCGAGCATCGAGACCGGAGAAGTGAAACGGAGGGCCACACTGGCCGATCCGGAGGGCGGCGTCATCTGGTGCCGGCGCAGGGCGGCCTGCCGTCATTGCGCGGCCGGGTGGGACGTGGCGCCCATTTCGCTCGAAAAAGCTCTAGGCGCTGCTCAGCAGCAGGCTGGTTTCGCTGTTCGCGACACCGTCGATCATCCGCACCTCGCGCAGGATGCGGTCGAATTCGGCGAGGCTGCCGGTGCGGATGTTGGCGACCAGGTCCCAATTGCCGTTGGTGGTGTGCAGCGTGTGGACCTCCGGCAGCCCGCGCAGCTTGCGGATGACCTGAGTGGTCGACTTGCCGACGACCTCGATCATCATCACCGCATGCACAGCATTCGTGTCGTAGTCGTCGCGGACGCGGGCGGTGAAGCCGAGCAGCGTTCCGGTCTCGATCAGCCGGTCCAGCCTGTTCTGGACAGTGCCGCGGGCGACCCCCAGCACGATCGCAAGCTTGGAGAGCGAAGCGCGGCCATCGGCCCGCAACTGCGTGATCAGGGCCCGATCAAGCGTGTCGGGGACATATTTGGCGATTTCGATGACCATCGAGGCTCCTGACCGAATGGGCAATCTGTATAAGTAATCTGTTCAATTAGCTGCCAGAAATACCACAGTTCTGGTATTTCGGACAGCATGCCGCCGGCTGTAGAGTCACCTCTCAACAGCACGGGACCTGGCGCCACGCATGACCGCATTACCCCCCTCAGCGAAGGCGATGGTGCCTTTCGTCAGCGTCGACAACATGATGCGTCTCGTCCATCGGGTCGGCATCGAGACGATGCTGCGCGAGCTTACTGATCGCATCGAGGAGGATTTCCGGCGCTGGGAGAGCTTCGACAAGACTCCGCGCATCGCCAGCCATTCGCGCGACGGCGTGATCGAGCTGATGCCGACCTCGGACGGCACCATCTACGGCTGCAAATACGTCAACGGCCATCCGAAGAACGTCGCGTCCGGCCTGCAGACCGTTACTGCCTTTGGCCTGCTGGCCGAGGTCGCCAGCGGCTATCCCGTCCTGCTCACCGAGATGACCTTGCTGACCGCGCTGCGCACCGCCGCCACCTCGGCCATGGCGGCCCGGCATCTGGCACCGAAGGGCGCCCGCACCATGGCGATGATCGGCAATGGCGCGCAGGCCGAGTTCCAGGCGCTGGCAATGAAGGCGGTCATCGGTATCGAGGCGGTCAGGCTCTACGACATCGATCCTGCCGCCACCGAAAAGACGCGGCGCAACCTGCAGGGGAGCGGGCTCTCGGTCACCGCCTGCAGCACGGCGCAAGCCGCGGTCGAGGGAGCCGAAATCATCACCACTTGTACCGCCGACAAGCAGTTCGCGACGATCCTGACCGACAACATGGTCGGGCGCGGCGTTCACCTCAACGCCATCGGCGGCGACTGCCCGGGCAAGACCGAGCTCCATCGCGACATCCTGCTGCGCGCCGACACCTTCGTCGAATACCCGCCGCAGACCTGGATCGAGGGCGAAATCCAGCAGATGGACAAGGACTATCCGATCACCGAGCTCTGGCGCGTCATCACGGGGCAGGTTCCGGGCCGGCGGGATGCCAGGCAGATCACGCTGTTCGACAGCGTCGGCTTCGCGATCGAGGATTTCTCGGCGTTGCGCTATCTGCGCGAGCGCATCGGCGGCACGGACCTCTACCAGAACCTCGACATGATCGCCGATCCCGACGAGCCGCGCGATCTCTTCGGCATGCTGCAGCGCGCCGCTGACTGACCCTTCAAGGATACTCCGATGGCACGCCAGCCAGCCTTTTCCGTCCAGGCTCCCTCCGCCGTGGTCATGGTCCGGCCGCATCATTTCACGGTCAACACCGAGACCGCGGCGGACAATCATTTCCAGCGTCTGCAGGAGGAGGGGGACGATCTTGCTGAGCTCGCCTTCCAGGAGATCACGGAGGCGGCCGCGCTGCTGGAGGAGCATGGCGTTACCGTGCATCTGTTCGAGGACGAGGGCACGCTGACGCCGGATTCCGTCTTCCCGAACAACTGGTTCTCCACCCATGCCGGCGGCCATGTCGCGATCTATCCGATGAAGGCGGTCAGCCGCCGGCGCGAACGCCGCAGCGACGTCATCGAGATGCTGAAGCGCCGCTACCGGGTGCAGGAGGTGATCGACTATTCCGGCCTCGAACCGGACGGTCTCTTCCTCGAAGGCACCGGCGCCATGGTGCTCGATCATATCGACCGGATCGCCTATGCGGCCAAATCCGAACGCACCGACCCGATCATCCTGGAGCGCTTCTGCACCCAGTTCAATTTCGAGCCGATGGTGTTCTCGGCGAAGGATGGCAACGGCGCCGACATCTACCACACCAATGTGCTGATGTGCGTCGCGACCGATTTCGCCATGATCGGCCTCGACATGATCACCGATGCGGTGCGGCGCAGCGAGATCGTCGATCGTTTCGAGCGCGCCGGCCGCCAGGTGATCGCGCTCAGCAATGCGCAGATCGAGGCATTCGCCGGCAATGCGATCGAGCTTCAGGGCCGGAACGGGCGCGTCCTGGCCTTGTCGACGACGGCCTTCTCCGCCCTGACGCCCGAACAGCTCGGCATCATCGGCGAGAGTGCGCGGCCGCTGCCGCTCGCGATCCCGACGATCGAACGGGCCGGAGGCTCGACCCGCTGCACCATCGCCGGAGTGCATCTGAGCCCGCGTTCTTTCCCTTCATCGGAATGACGGGTTCGAGCCTACGCAGAAAATTGCGTAGGATCAGCTTGGATGCCAAGCGGAATCGCTGCACTGCAATAAGTGTGGCAGAAGCTGCGAAACTTTGCCGGTTTATCCGCAACATTCAACGAAATGGCTGACAGCGCTGCAGCTGGCGTTATTCTTGCTGGCGGGGAAGGCTGGCGGAGACAGGGCTGATGCGCACGGACGCGATCGTTGTTGGGGCAGGCATCGTCGGGATTTCGGTGGCGCTGCATCTGCAGAAGGCCGGCCGCTCGGTGCTGCTGGTCGATCGCGGCCAGCCTGGGGCTGAGACCAGCTACGGCAATGCCGGGCTGATCCAGCGCGAAGGCGTCTACCCCTACGGCTTCCCGCATGATTTCGGCGCTCTTATCCGCTATGCGATGAACAACACCATCGATGCGCACTATCATTGGAACGCGATCCCCAAGCTCGCGCCCTTCCTGTGGTCGTACTGGATGCATTCGCGCGCCTCGCAGCACGAGGCGATCGCCCACAAGTATGCGACCCTGATCGAGCATTGCGTCACCGAGCACGATGCGCTGGCGCAGGAAGCGGGCGCGACCGATCTCTTGCGCCGCAAGGGCTGGATGAAGGTGTTCCGGACGCCCTTCGAACAGGAGACCCGCCTGGCCGAGGCGGCGCGCTGGAAGCGCGATTACGGCCTGAACCATCGTGCGCTCGACGCGGCCGAGCTGCGCGCCGAGGAACCGCATCTCGACCAGAGCCTGATCGGCGGTCTGCACTGGACCGATCCGGTGACGGTGATCGATCCGTTCGGCCTGTCCAAGGCCTATCTGGCGCTGTTCGAAAAGCTCGGTGGACGTTTCGCCCAGGGCGATGCCGGTACGCTGACCCAAGACGGCGATCGCTGGAGCGTGACGCTGGCCGACGGCACCAAGGCGCTCGGCATGGACGCGATCGTTGCGCTCGGACCCTGGGCCGACGTGCTGACGAACCGGCTCGGCTATCGCCTGCCGCTCGCGGTCAAGCGCGGCTACCACATGCACTACAAGCCGCTCGGCAACGCCGTGCTGAACCACCCGGTGCTCGACACCGAGCGCGGCTATTTCCTGGCGCCGATGCGCCAGGGCGTGCGCCTCACCACCGGCGCCGAATTCGCCAATCGCGGCGCGCCGAAGACGCCGGTGCAGCTCGCCCGGGCCGAGCCGATCGCCAAGACCCTGTTCCCGCTCGGTGAGCGGCTCGACGCCGAGCCCTGGCTCGGCAACCGGCCGTGCACGCCGGACATGATGCCGATCATCGGTCCTGCGCCGAAGCACAGGAACCTGTGGTTCTCCTTCGGCCACGCCCATCACGGGCTGACGCTGGCGGCGGTGACTGGGCGCATGGTTGCCGAGATGGTGAGCGGGCAGAAGGTCTTCGTCGATCCGACGCCATTCGCGCCGGCGCGGTTCGGCTGATTACCTCCCCTCATCGCGGTGTCATCCTGGACGTAGCGAAGCGAAGATCCGGGATCCATTCCTGAGCCTATCCGATAGAGGTTCCGGAACGGGTCCCGGGTTTCCCTCCGGTCGCTCGGGACGACTCGCGCTTTTTCGGTAAGGAATCAGGCTCTGGCGGGGAAATTCCTGCTGGAGCGCAGCAGCCAGACGGCGAAGGCCGACGCCGTCACGTACATGATCAGGCTGTAGATGCCGGGCACCACGGCTGCAGCCGGGTTGCGCAGCACGTTGAGGGCGATGAAGATCGCCAGAGCGGCATTGTGGATGCCGATCTCCATGGCTATCGCCACCGCCTGCCCCTTTGGCAGGCGCAGCGCCAGCGGGGCGAGGTAGCCGGTGAGCATGCTGACGAGGTTGAAGGCGAGGCAGGCGCCACCGACCGCGATCAGGCTCGGCAGCAGCGCCTTGCGCTCGATATAGATCGCGCCGGCGATCAGCACGGCGAGCACCAGGATCGAGAAGATCTTGATCGGCGCCTCGGCGCGGATGGCGAAGCGCTCGGCCCGAGCGCGGATCAGCATGCCGATCGCGACCGGGATCAGGATGATCGCGCCGACCTCGATCACCTTGCGGTGGGGCGGCGGCACATAGTGCTCGGCGTCGAGGAAATAGCTGAGCGAGAGGTCGAGCACGATCGGCAGGGTCAGCAGGCAGAGCAGGCTGTTGACCGCCGTCAGCGTGATGTTGAGCGCAACGTCACCGCGGGCGAGGTGGCTGTAGATATTGGCCGTCGCTCCGCCGGGAGCCGCCGCCAGCAGCATCAGGCCGATGGCATGGTCGGCCGACAGCTTCAGGCCGATCGCGATCGCGAAGGCGGCGAGGGGCAGCAGCAGGACCTGGAGGAAGAGGCCGAAGCCGACGGCGAGCGGATAGCGCGCGACGCGGCGGAAATCCTCGATCGTCAGGCTCAGGCCGAGGCCGAGCATGACGATGCCGATGGCGAGCGGCAACAGCAGATCGGTCAGGATCGAAGCCTGCATTGCGCGTTTCCCCTTGTCGGCATTTTCTATGCCGCAGCGTCAGGCTAGTTGAGGAATGGTGGCCAGGCCACTGACCTCGCGGAGTCTTTTCGCGACAAGGTTTCCACTTTCCTCGCTGGGGCGATCTAACGTTAGAACGAGGCGCAGGCCGGCTTCAGGATCAGCCCGACCGATTGTTGATCGAAGCGGTGTTTGTAGGCCTCGGTGATGGCGGTGAGCTTGTCGCGGTTGCCGGCGTCGTCAGGCAGGACGATGAGCACAAGCTTGCTCGGCTCGCGGATCAGCCCTCCGCGCTCGCGGTCGCGATACTGCCCGCTAGCGTCGAGGATGGTGAGGCCATCGGGAAAACGCGGCGTCATCTCCTCGTCGATGAAGCGGCGGAAGTCCGTTTCGCTGACGCCGATGCGGTCGCCGATCTTGCGGCCGAAGAGCAATTCGGCTGATAGCATCGCCTGCTGGCCGGGCGCGCAGGCCTGCGGCGCGAGGCTGGTGCAGCCGGCGATCGCGGTTGCCGTAAGAAGCGCAAAGCCGAGTCGGATCATGACGTTACCCTTGTCGGCTAAGGCTTTGATTCAATGGCTTCAGCCGCCGATTCAAAGCCTAACGCCGGCGAGGTCTGATCAGAAGCGCTGCGGGCTGAAATAGCTCATGTCGATCGCGGCCGGCCGGCCGGCGATCAACGCTGCGACGAGACCGGCCGTCGCGGTCGACTGGGTCATGCCGTAATGGCCGTGGCCGAAGGCGTAGACGACATTGGGGTTGCGGCTCGCCTTGCCGATGACGGGCAGGGAGTCCGGCAGCGAGGGGCGGAAGCCCATCCAGAGCGTGCCGCTCTCGAAGGCCGGCAGACCGTCCACTAGCTTCGTCGCCTTGTCGTAGAGCGCCTTGGTCCGGGCGTGGTTCGGTGGTGCCTGCAGGCCACCGAACTCGACCGCTCCGCCGATGCGCAGGCCGCTTTCCAGCGGGGTCATGACGAAACCGTCATCCTTGAAGCCGATCGGGCGGCTGGTCAGGCCGGTCACGCCCGGGAAGCTGACATTGTAGCCGCGCTCGGTGTCGAGCGGGATGGTATCACCCATCGCCGCCGCCAGCGGCTTCGACCAGGCGCCGGCCGCGACGACGACGCGATCGACAACGCGCTGCCAGCCATTGGGGCCGACCAAAGCAGGGCGCTCGCCCATCGAGATGTTGGTGACCTCGGCCTTCTCATAGGTGGCGCCGCGCGCCAGCGCCGTCTCGAACAGCGCCATGGTGAGCGCGAGCGGGTCGCTGATATGGGCGCAGTCGGGATGGAAGGCGGCGCCGGCGAAGCGATCCCTGAGCGCCGGCTCGAGTTGGCGCAATTCCTCCGACTTCAGCATGTCGACGGCGATGCCGGCGGCGCGCTGGCGCCGGGCGAGCGCTTCGAGCCCGGCGGTGTCGCCCGGATTGCTGTAGGTGTAGAGCGCGCCGCGGCGATGGATATGCCCGCTTATCCCGGCCTTCTCGGCGCGCGCCAGCCAGGCCGGCAGCGCCAGTTGCTGGATGGCGATCATGCCGGCGATCGAGCGCTCATAGGCGGCGGGACGCGCCGCGAGCAGGAAGCGCGCCAGCCAGGGCAGCAAGTGCGGGAGATAGCCGAGGCGGATCGCCAGCGGCCCGAGCGGATCGAGCAGGAAGCCCGGCACCTTGCGCAGCATGTTCGGGCTGGCGATCGGCAGCACGTCGGTATGCGCGATGATGCCGGCATTGCCGCGCGAGGGACCGAAGGCCGGACCTTCCTTGTCGAGGATCAGGACTTCGTGGCCCTCGTCGAGCAAGGCATGGGCGGTGGCCGTGCCGACGATGCCGGCGCCGATGATCGCGATCTTCATGTTGTCGGCAGGAGCTTGAGCGCCGCCGGCTGCTTCACCTCGATCTCGACGAAGGCGATCGGGTGGGGCGAGCCGTTCATCACATCGTGCTGGATGCCAGCCTGGCGCATATAGGCCTGGCCCTCTGCCAGCGGCACGTCGGTCTCCTTGCTGCCGTCATGGATGCGCAAGGTCCCGGCGACCAGCATGATCACGAAATAGGGCCAGCCATGGCTGTGCCAGCCGGTGACCGCGCCCGGTTCGAAGTCCCAGCGCGTGATCCGGACGGTGTCGTCGTCCTGCTGAAGCGTGGCGACGGCGGGGATCGTGCAGGTGAACGCCATGTCGCCTCCATGCGCGGATTATTAACCGCCGATCGGCCGGCTTGCCCGCCTTGCGGTCCTGTTGAAAGTTCTGATATATCAATGCAATCCGAAGCGTCAAGCATCACGGGTGCCGCCCATGACCGAGGATGCCCGCGTTTCCGGTGAGGATTCCGTCGGCGCTCGCGCCTCCGCCAGCCTGTCGGATCTGGCCTATCGCCGCCTCGAGGAAGCGATCGTGACCCTGTCGCTGCGGCCGGGCGCAGTGCTGACCGAGGCGCAGATGATCGACCTCGTCGGCGTCGGCCGCACGCCGGTACGTGAGGCACTGATCCGGCTGGCGCAGCAGGGGCTGGTCGAGATCCTGCCGCGCAAGGGCGTCGCCGTCACCGCCATCGACGCGATCGACGTGATGGCGGCACTCGACGCCCGCGAGGTACTGGAGCGCCTGATCGCGGCCGAGGCGGCCAAGCGCGCCGGCCCGGCTGAGCGCAGCGCCATCCTGGCCAAGGCCCGGGCGATGCGCGAGGCGGCGCAGGCGGACGACGTCAACGCCTATATGCGCCTCGACAAGGAGCTCGATACGCTGGTCGCGGCGGCGGCGCGCAGCCCCTATGCCAGCCGGGCGGTCGAGCCGCTGCAGGCGCTGATCCGCCGGGCCTGGTACTTCTTCGACCGGCAGATCGATCTGGTGCCGGCCGCGCAGCACCATGTGATCCTTGCCCAGGCGCTGGTCGCGGGCGAGCCGGAGGCGGCCGCCGAGGCGAGCGATGCGTTGATGGGACATCTGCGTGCCGGGCTGCTCGCGGCCCTGAGGCGCGAGTAAGCGGGCCGCGCCGCTGTGATATATCTTAACCTTGCTGCAGAATCGCCCGGAATGTCGACAATTGATGCAACTGGCCTTTTACCCCTGCGCGCTTAGATAAAAGGCAGTAACCTCGCGCAGAGTTGGGCGATGAACAGCATGGTCGATGCCGCCTTACGCGCCGCGCTTCCCGATGCGCAGGCCTTTCGCGAGGCGATGGCGCAGGTGGCGAGCGCCACCCATATCGTGACGACCCTGGGGCCGGCGGGCCGTTCGGGGCTGACGGCGACTGCCGTCAGTTCGGTCTCGGTTTCGCCTCCGACCGTGCTCGTCTGCATCGAGGCCGCCAGCCGGACGCTGGCGGCGATCGAGGAGAGCGGCATCTTCTGCGTGAACACGCTGGCGGCTGCCGATCACGAGCTCGCCACGGTGTTCTCGGGCCGGCGCGGCCTGATGGGCGAGGAGCGCTTCGCCATCGGCGAATGGGGCGAGCTTTCGACCGGGGCGCCGGTGCTGGCGAGCGCGCTCGCCAGCTTCGATTGCCGTGTGGCGGCTGTTCACCGCGTCACCACCCATCGCATCCTGATCGGCCAGGTGGTCGCGCTCGGCGGCGGCGGTTCCGGTCCGGGGCTGGTCTATCGCCATCGCCGTTTCGGCGGCTTCTGAAGCAGGCTTTTCCAGACTTCTCGCCGCGACCTTTGCCCGGCCGGGCACTCAGCCATTGCCGCTCATATACTCGCGCTCCTCCTCGTAGAGGACGAGGATGCGGTCGATGATCGCGTCGGTCGCGCCGCGATAGGTGGTCGGGTCGAACAAGTCGTCGAGTTCCTCGCCGGTGAGCCTGCCTGCCAGTGTCGGATGCTCGGCCAGCACCTCCTTGAGATGGCGGCCGCTGGCGATGCAGTCGCGGCTGGCATCCTCGAGCAGGTGATGGGCCTCGCCGCGGCCGATCGTCTGCGCCAGCGCGAGCGAGACACGCTCGGCCATGACGAGGCCGTTGGTGAGGTCGAGATTGTACTGCATCTGCTCGGGGAAGACCTGCAGCCCCTCGACCAGGGCGACGGCGTGGTCGAGCGCAACGCCGGCGATCAGGAAGAGCTCGCGCAAGGTCGGCCATTCGGCGTGCCAGCCGCCCATGGCGCGCTCATGCTCCTGCGGCATCGCCGCGAGCATGGTCGCAACCAGCCCCGGCGTCCGCTTGGCCGCGGTCAGGATCAGCGTGCACAGCACCGGGTTGCGCTTGTGCGGCATGGCGGAAGAACCGCCTTTGCCCGGCGCTTCAGGCTCGGCCAGCTCGCCGATCTCGGTCTGCGCCATCAGGGCGATGTCACCGGCCATCTTGCCGAGATGGCCCAGCAGCAGGCCAAGCTCGGTCGCGATCCGGGCCGGGCGCCGGCGCTGCGTGTGCCAGGGCACACGCACGGCACCGATCGAGGGCATGGTGCGGGCGAAGGCTTCCGAGACCGCATCGGCCTTGTCGCCAAGCGAGGCGAGGCTGCCAGCGGCGCCGCCGAGCTGATGCGCCGCTTCCCCCCAGATCATGAAGTCGTCATGGAAGGAGACGATCGGGTCCAGCCAGTTGGCCGCCTTGAGCCCGAAGGAGATCGGGACCGCATGCTGGAGGAAGGTGCGGCCGATCATCGGGGTGCGGCGATGATCACGGGCGAGAGCGGCGAGCGCATGGGCGAGGCGGGCGGAGCGGGCGAGGATCAGGTCCTGCGCGGCCCGGTACTGCTGGGCCTGGCCGGAATCGATCACGTCCTGGCTGGTCGCGCCGTAATGCACCCATTTCGCCGCGTCGGCATCGGCAGCGGCGACACGGGCCGTCAGCGCCTTGACCAGCGGGATCGCCGGGTTGCCGGCGAGCGTCGCGGCCTTGCCGATCGCGGCGATGTCGTAGAGCTCGGCCTTGCACTGCGGAGCGATCGCCTCCGCCGCCGTAGCAGGGATGACGCCGGATTCCGCTTCGGCTCGGGCGAGGGCGGCTTCGAAATCGAGCATGCCCTGCAGCGCGGCGCGATCGTCGAGGACGGCCGCCATCTCGTGGTCGGCGAAGAGCTCGCCATAGAGGCCACCCTCAGCCATGTCGGCGCGCGCCTTGGTGCGGAGCGGTCATTGCAACCCACATCCCAGCTTCGTCCTCTTGTGCGCGCCGGTCGTTTCCGGCCATGGATTAAGGGAACTTGGATAGACCCGAGGCGGGCCGGGCTGCAACATGTCAGTGGCTTCGGAAAACGGTGAGGAACTCAGCCCATGGCGATGACGATGAACGGCGAGGCGACGCTGCCCGCAGCCAAGCAGGTGGTCTGGGAAAAGCTCAACGACGCCGAGGTGCTGAAGGCCTGCATCCCTGGCTGCGAGCAGCTCACCAAGGATGACGACACGCATTTCTCGGCGGTGGTGAAGATCAAGCTCGGCCCGGTGAAGGCGACCTTCAAGGGCAAGGTCGAATTGCAGGACCTCGACCCGCCGAACGGCTATCGCATCGTCGGCGAGGGCGAGGGCGGCATCGCCGGCTTCGCCAAGGGCGGCGCCAAGGTCATGCTCGAAGATGCCGAGGGCGGGCAGACCCTGCTGCGCTACGAGGTCGATGCTCAGGTCGGCGGCAAGCTGATGCAGCTCGGCTCGCGCCTGATCGATTCGGTCTCGAAGAAGCTGGCCGACGAGTTCTTCGCCAATTTCGCCAAGGCGGTCAGCGAGGGCTGACGCTCACGAGGCGCGGCGCAGTGCCGCCAGTGCCTCGCTGACCGTCGTTTCGGCCGCGCCGACCTGGAGGGCGATGTCGGCGGCGGCGGAGTTGGCGCGCTCCAGCGCCTTCTCGGTCTTGCCGAGGCTGTCGTTGACACGAGTGGCGCTATCGATCGCCTCGTCCGAACCGTGCGCGACCTCGGCGGCGTGCCGGGCGATGCCGCCGGTGACGCTGCTCTGCTGGGCGACCGCGTCCGAGATCGCCTCCGAATCCGACTTGATCTCGCCGATGGTCGCGCCGATCGAGGCGGCACGGACGCCGCAGGCTTCGGCGCTGGCCGACAGCTCGGCGATCTGGGCGGCGATCTCCTGTGTCGCCGAGGCGGTCTGCGTCGCCAGCGACTTCACTTCGGCTGCGACCACGGCGAAGCCGCGGCCGGATTCGCCGGCGCGGGCCGCCTCGATGGTGGCGTTGAGGGCGAGGAGATTGGTCTGCGCGGCGATGTCGGCGATCATGCCGACCACGGTGCCGATGCTGCTGGTGACGTGGCGCAGCCGGGCGATCGCCTCGTCCATCGCCTCGGCATCGGCGACGGCGCGGTTGGCGATCTCGAGGCTCTGGCGGGCGCGCTGGCCGATCTCGGCGATGTTGGCCGACATCTCCTCGGTCGCGGCCGCGGTCTGCATCGCCTTCTCGCGGACGAGCAGCGAGCTCTGGGTGACCGAGCCGACCTGATCCTTGATGAAGCTGCTGGCCGCCGAGGTCTCGCCGGCGGTTTCGACGAAGAGATCGACCGCCTTGCTGATCGCGCCGTCGAGCTGGCCGATGCGCGAGGTCAGCGTCGCGGCGACCTCGTCGAGCGCGACGCCGCGGCGGCGAGCCTCCGCCGCCTCGAATTCGCGGTCGAGCGACATGGCGGTGTTGACGTCATAGGTCAGCACCCGCTCGATGATGAAGAGATCATGCGGGATGTCGTGCCGCGAGAAGATGAGCCGCGTGCGGCTCTCTTCTAGGAAGATGCGGAACAAGGTGAAGGCGATCGAGGCGCGGGCGCGGGCGCCGACCTGGCCGTGCCGCTCCAGAAGCGTGAGCTGCTCGAGCGAGTCGCAGTAATTCTGATCGAAATCGCCGTCGAAGAGTAGGCGGAAATGATTGGCTTCGGCCGCGAAAAGCTCGGTCGCGACCGGCTCTACCGCCAGTTTCAGCATTGGATGGATCGAGAAGGCGCGCGCGAAATCCTGCTCGACGACCTCGACGATGACACGCTCGACCGTGGCGCGATAACGGCGCAGGCGCCGGCGCTGGCGTTCGTCGAAGCCGATCGCCATCAGGCGACGCTGGACGTGTTCGAGGATCGTGGCCAACCGCGCCATCCGTGAGCGCGACGATCGGAGATCGTCATTCCAGCGGGAGATGGTGCTCCGATGTCGTTAAGATTCTGCGAAGCGCTCGCCCGCCAGTTGTGACGTCCCGATGATGGCCTGCGAGCGTCAACTGCCAAAACCATGCAAAAACATCGCCAAACCGGGCCGCTTGCGGAAGGGCTGCCCGCTTGACCGCGGAAAATCCCGGGTCCACATTGGTTTTTGAAGTTGTTCCAAGGAAATTCTCCGCTGGTCCGTGACGGGCCGGCGCATGGATCGTTCGGCCTTCGAGATGTCGTCGGCCGTACAGAAAACAGGCTTTCGGAGGAGTGCCCCATGGCCAATCTGTCCATGACGGTGAACGGCAAGTCCGTCACCGCGACTGTCGATCCGCGCACCCTCCTGGTGCAGTTTCTCAGAGAAAATCTCCGGCTGACCGGAACGCATGTCGGCTGCGACACCAGCCAATGCGGCGCCTGCGTCGTGCATCTCGACGGCAAGGCGGTGAAGGCCTGCACCACGCTGGCGCTGTCCTGCGAGGGCGCTTCGGTGACGACGATCGAGGGGCTGGCAAATGGCGGGGCGCTGCATCCGATGCAGGAGGCCTTCCGTGAGCATCACGGCCTGCAATGCGGCTTCTGCACGCCGGGGATGATCATGTCGGCGGTCGATATCGTGAACCGGCGCGGCAACCACCTCGACGAGAAGACGATCCGCGAGGACCTCGAAGGCAATATCTGCCGCTGCACCGGCTACCACAACATCGTCAAGGCGATCGCCGCCGGCGCCGAGGCGATGGGCACGGGCGCCAAGCCGGCTCGGCAGGCCGCTGAATAGCGTGTTCACCAGGCTGTGCCAGCTAAGGCCGGCGCCGCCTTCTTCCGATGTGATCCCCGAAACATGCTGATAGCGCCCGCCAAGAGGCGCCACGCCAGGAGGAATCCATGTCCGCCACCGGAATCGGCGCTCCCGTCCGCCGCAAGGAAGACCACCGCTTCATCACCGGCCAGGGCCGCTATACCGACGACATCAACCGGCCGGGCCAGGCCCATGCCTATTTCCTGCGCTCGCCGCATGCCCACGCCACGCTGAAGACGATCGATACGAAAGCCGCTGCGGCGATGCCCGGTGTGCTGGGGATCTTCACCGGCGATGATCTCGCTGCCGACAAGGTCGGCGGGCTGATCTGCGGCTGGATGATCCACAACAAGGACGGCTCGCCGATGAGGGCAGGCCCGCACCCGGCGCTGGCGCAAGGCAAGGTCCGCTATGTCGGCGACCACATTGCGGTCGTCGTCGCCGAGACGCTGGCGCAGGCGCGCGACGCGGCCGAGGCGATCGTCGTCGACTACGGTGTGCTGCCGGCGGTGGTCGATACGGCGGGCGCTGCGAAATCGAAGACGCAGGTTCATGCCGAGGCGCCGGACAATACGGTGTTCAACTGGCATCTCGGCGACAAAAGCGCGACGGATGCCGCGTTCAAGGCGGCCAAGCACGTCACCAAGCTCGACATCGTCAACAACCGGCTGGTGCCGAATCCGATGGAGCCGCGCGCCGCGGTCGGCGATTACGACCAGGGCGAGGGCGCCTTCACGCTCTACACCACCAGCCAGAACCCGCATGTGGCGCGGCTGGTGCTCTCGGCCTTCATCGGCATCGCGCCGGAGAACAAGCTGCGCGTGATCGCCCCCGATGTCGGCGGCGGCTTCGGCTCGAAGATCTTCATCTATGCCGAGGAGACGGTCTGTGTCTGGGCGGCGAAGAAGGTCGGCCGTCCCGTGAAATGGACCTCGGACCGGACCGAGGCCTTCCTCTCTGACGCGCATGGCCGCGACCACGTCACCCATGCCGAGCTCGCCATGGACGGCGAGGGCAAGATGCTGGCGATGCGGGTGCATACCACCGCCAATCTCGGCGCCTATCTCTCGACCTTCTCGTCGTCGGTGCCGACCTATCTCTACGCGCCGCTGCTGTCCGGCCAGTACGACATCCCGGCGATCTATTGCGAGGTCGATGCGGTCTACACCAATACCGCTCCGGTCGACGCCTATCGCGGTGCTGGGCGTCCGGAAGCGACCTTCGTGGTCGAGCGGCTGGTCGAGGTCGCAGCACGCGAGCTCGGCAAGGATCCGGCCAAGTTCCGCACGCAGAATTTCGTCAGGAAGTTCCCGCACCAGACGCCGGTGATCATGATGTACGACACCGGCAACTACAGCGCCTCGCTGAAGAAGGCGCTGGAGACGATCGACTACAAGGGCTTCGCCAAGCGCCGCCGCGATTCCGCCCGCAGCGGCAAGCTGCGCGGCATCGGCTTCTCCGCCTATATCGAGGCCTGCGGCATCGCGCCCTCGGCCGCGGTCGGCTCGCTCGGTGCCGGCGTCGGCCTGTGGGAATCGGCCGAGGTCCGGGTCAACCCGATCGGCACGGTCGAGGTCCTGACCGGCTCGCACAGCCACGGCCAAGGCCATGAGACCACCTTCGCCCAACTTGTCTCCGACCGGCTCGGCGTGCCGCTGGAGAACGTCTCGATCATCCATGGCGACACCGACAAGGTGCAGATGGGCATGGGCACCTATGGCTCGCGCTCGGGCGCCGTCGGCATGTCGGCGATCTTCAAAGCGATCGACAAGGTGATCGCCAAGGGCAAGAAGGTCGCAGCCTATGTGCTGGAGGCCGACGAGGCCGATATCGACTTCAAGGATGGCAACTTCACCGTCAAGGGCACCGACCGGACGCTCGATTTCGGCTCCTGCGCCCTGCAGGCCTATGTCGCGCACAAGTTCAACGGCCAGGACCTCGAGCCGGGGCTGAAGGAGGGGGCATTCTACGACCCGACCAACTTCACCTTCCCGGCCGGCGTCCATATCTGCGAGCTCGAGATCGATCCGGACACCGGTATCACCAGGATCGAGCGCTGGGCCGCGGTCGATGATTTCGGCAATGTCATCAATCCGATGATCGTCGAGGGCCAGGTCCATGGCGGCATTGCCCAGGGCGTCGGCCAGGCGCTGCTCGAAGGCGCCCGCTACAATGCCGACGGCCAGCTCGTGACCGCGAGCTTCATGGACTACTGCATGCCGCGCGCCGACGATCTGCCGTCCTTCGAGGTCGGCATGACGGTGACGCCGTGCCCGTCGAACCCGCTGGGGATCAAGGGCTGCGGCGAGGCCGGCGCCATCGCCGCGCCGCCCGCGGTCATCAACGCCATCACCGACGCGCTCGGCCATGAGGACATCGCCATGCCGGCGACGCCCCAGGCCGTCTGGCGCGCCGCGCAGAAAACGCTCAGCCGCATGGCTGCCGAGTGATCTGAAAGGACGAGACGATGTACGCCTTCACCTATCACCGCCCGGCGACCGCGCGTCAGGCCGCCAGCCTCCTCGCCAAGAAGGAGGACGCCAAGCTCCTCGCCGGCGGCCACACCTTGCTGCCGACGATGAAGCAGCGCCTGGCTTCGCCCGGCGCCCTCGTCGATCTCTCCTCCTGCGCCGACCTCAAGGGCATCACCCGCAAGGGCCGCAACCTCGTGATCGGTGCCATGACGACCCATGCCGAGGTCGCCGCCTCGCCCGATGTGCAGGAGGCGATCCCGGCGCTGGCCTATCTCGCCAGCCATATCGGCGACCCGCATGTGCGCCATCGCGGCACGATCGGCGGCTCAGTCGCCAACAACGACCCGGCGGCCGATTATCCGGCGGCGCTGCTGGCGCTGGGCGCGACGGTGGTGACCAACAAGCGCAAGCTGCCGGCGGAGGAGTTCTTCAGCGGCCTCTACGAGACGGCGCTGGATGAGGGTGAGATCGTCGTCAGGATCTCGTTCCCGGTCGCCTCCAAGGCGGGCTACGCCAAGTTCCGCAATCCGGCCTCGCGTTATGCGCTGGTCGGCGTCTTCGTCGCCAAGCGCGGCAGCGAGATCGCGGTGGCGGTCACCGGGGCAGGCGAGGGCGGTGTTTTCCGCTGGCCGGAAGCGGAAGCGGCGCTGAAGGCGCGCTTCGCGGGCAAATCGCTCGACGGCCTCAAGCACACCGCCAAGGGCATCAATGGCGACATCCACGCCGATGCCGAGTACCGCGCCCATCTCATCGGCGTGATGGCCAAGCAGGCGGTCGCGCAGGCGACGGGGAAGGCCTGAAGACTGCAGCGCGTCATGCTCGGGCTTGACCCGAGCATCTCAGGCCGGAGAGGGCGCCAGCCGGCGCCTTCTCGTCACGAGATTCCCGGGTCTGCGCTTCGCTTCGCCCGGGAATGACGGAGTCGGCTCAATAGAAGAACCGCTCCTCGGCGATCTTGCCGTCCTTCACGGTGTAGAGCCCGATCTCGTGCATCTTGCGGCGCTCGCCGCTCTCCTTGACGGTGACGTCGAAGTAGAAGTGCACGGCGAACTGGTCGCCGTTGAGATAGGGGCCTGCGGTGGTGAATTCGTGGACCTCGTGATTGGCGGTCCACCACTCGCCCTTGCCCTTCACCGCCTGCTTGCCATGGCACTCCGCCATCGGCCCGGGCATGTTCTCGTAGCTGGCGATATCGTCGGCGTTGTAGCTGCGTGCCGCGTCCTCATGCTTGCCTTCCTTGAGAAGGGCGACGAAATCGGCAGCGAGTTGGGCTGTCTCGGTCATGGCTTGTCCTCCGCCCGCAATCTGGCGGAGCCTGCAACCAGAACCCGGCAGCAGAGTGACATTGGCGCAGGCGCTCAGTGCAGATCGCGCGTGTAGACGAATTTCGGCATGCTCCAGTTGAAGCGGAGCGCCAGCAGGCGCAGCATCAGTCCGACCGTCATCGCCAGCACCGTGACGAAATCATGCGGCAGCTCGACGCCGAGCCCGGCGACATAGATCAGCCCGGTCACCACCGAGACGGTGGCGTAGAGCTCGCTGCGGAAGAGCAATGGAATATCGGCGCAGAGCATGTCGCGCAGCACGCCGCCGACGCAGCCGGTGATTAGCCCGGCGGTGATCACGATGATGAAAGGCTGCTGCATCTCCAGCGCGACATTGCAGCCGATCACGGTGAACAGCACGAGGCCGATGGCGTCGAGCAGCAGGAAGATCTTGCGCAGCCGGTGCATGAACCGGGCGAGGCCGATGGTGACGAGCGCCGCGCCGGCGGTGATCAGCAGGTAATGCGGATGCTTGACCCAGCTCAGCGGATAATGGCCGAGCAGCATGTCGCGCACCGAGCCGCCGCCGAGCGCCGTGATGCAGCCGAGCATGCAGACGCCGACCCAGTCCATGCTTCGGCGGCCGGCCGCCAATGCAGCCGACATGGCTTCGACGATGATCGCGACGATGTACATTACGCCGAGCACGCCGGACTCTCCGCTCGCTATCCCTTCGGCCTGTTAGGGACTAAGGATCGTGACAGGTCAAACCGGCCTTGCCAGGCTGGCGCCGCTGCGACATCTGCCAAGACCGGGACCGCATGACTACTGCCTCACTGCCGACCTCCATCGACGCCACGCTGTCCCTGCTGCAATCCCAGGGCTATGTCTCCGACCGGGCACTGGCGACCGTGCTCTTCCTGGCGCTCCGGATGAAGCGGCCGCTGCTGCTCGAAGGCGAGGCCGGCACCGGCAAGACCGAGATCGCCAAGGTGCTGTCCGCCGCGCTCGGGCGCCGGCTGATCCGCCTGCAATGCTATGAGGGGCTCGACCTCGCCTCGGCCGTCTACGAATGGAACTATGCCGGCCAGATGATGGCGATCCGCCTCGCCGAGGCCGGCGGCGTCGCCGGCGATCGCGCGCGTCTGGAGAGCGACCTGTTCTCCGAGCGCTATCTGGTCAAGCGGCCGCTGCTGCAGGCGCTGGAGCCGCAGGAGGGCGGGGCGCCGATCCTGCTGATCGACGAGCTCGACCGCACCGACGAGGCCTTCGAGGCCTTCCTGCTCGAGGTGCTGGCCGATGCGCAGGTGACGATCCCCGAGCTCGGCACGATCAAGGCCGCCGAGCCGCCGATCGTGATCCTGACCTCGAACCGAACGCGCGAGATCCATGACGCGCTGAAGCGCCGCTGCCTCTATCACTGGGTCGGCTATCCCGACGCCGCCCGCGAGCTCGCGATCCTCAAGGCGAAGGCGCCGGCCGCGCCGGCTAAGCTGGCGAAGCAGGTGGTTTCCTTCGTGCAGGCGATCCGCAAGGAGGAGTTGTTCAAGGCGCCGGGCGTCGCCGAGACGCTCGACTGGGCGAGCGCGCTGGTCGAGCTTGATGCGGTCGCGCTCGACCCGGCGATCGTCTCCGACACGCTGGGCGCACTGCTGAAGTATCAGGACGATATCCAGGCGATGCAGGGCTCCAAGGTCGGCGAGTTGCTCGACCAGGCCAAGCAGGCGGCGCGGGGGTAGCGCATCGTCATGGTCGGCCTTGTGCCGACCATCCACGTCTTTCCCTGCATCCGCGCCGCTTGACGTGGGTGCTCAGGACAAGCCGAGCACAACGGAGTGATTGATGAACGATGACATCAAGGCGATCGAGGCCGCGACCTGGACCTATCTCGACGGGCTCTATGAAGGCAACGTCGACAAGCTGACATCGGTCTTCCACCCAACCAGCGCGCTGACCCAGTCGCTCGACGGCGAGCTCAAGGTCGTGCCGCGCGAGCAGTGGTTCGAAGCGGTGCGAAACCGTAGATCGCCGAAGGAGACCGGGCTGGAGCGCGGCGACCACATCCTCGCGATCGATCTGGTCGGGCCGACCATGGCGCTGGTCAAGGTCAAGTGCCAGATGCCGCCGCGCTATTTCACCGATCTTCTGTCCTTCCTGAAGGTCGACGGCAAATGGGTCGTGGCGCAGAAGGTGTTCATGACCGAGACGGCCGCGTGATGATTTCATCGAAGCGCTGCCGCCTTTCTCCCTCCCCCCGCTTGCGGTGGGGAGGGTTGGGGTGGGGGGCAGTGCCGCTTGGCGAGGCGATGAAGGGTAGGGTTCCAGCTTTCCGGCCCCCCATCCCTAACCCTTCCCCACCGCAAGCGGGGGGAAGGGAACAATGACCGGCAAGCTGCCCGAAAACGTCGCCTATTTTGCCCGCGCTCTGCGGGGCGCCGGCCTGCGCGTGGGCTCAGGCGCCGTGGTCGAGGCCGTCGAGGCGCTGGCTGATGGCGCGCTCGGTGGGCGTGACGATGTTTATTGGGCGCTGCATGCGATCTTCGTGAAGAAGCACGAGGATTCGGCCGTCTACGATCAGGCCTTCCGGCTGTTCTGGCGCCGGCGCGGGCTGATCGAGAAACTGATGGCGCAGATGTCGCCGGTGACGCCGCGGGTCGACAGTGAGCCGCAGAAGCCGGAGGCGGGAGCCTTGCGCGTCGCCGAGGCCTTCACCCCGCCGCCGCGCGAGGAGGAGCCGCCGGTCGAATTGACCGAGCTGAGCGCGCGGCTCACCGTCTCCGAACGCGAGACGCTGAAATCGCGCGATTTCGCCCAGATGAGCGCGGCCGAGATCGCGAGGGCGCGCCAGCTCATCGCGGAACTTCGCCTACCCAATGATGCGGTGCCGACGCGGCGTTTCCAACCTGCTCATGTCGGGGCAAGGATCGATCCGCGCCGCACTTTCCGCCGTTCGCTCAGAGGTGGCGGCGCCTCGATCGATCTTGCTTTCCGCGAGCGAGCCGAGGTTCATCCGCCACTGGTCGCGCTCGTCGACATCTCAGGCTCGATGGCGGAGTATTCGCGCATCTTCCTGCATTTCCTGCATGCGGTCACCGAGCAGCGCCGGCGCGTGCACTCCTTCGTCTTCGGCACGCGCCTGACCAATGTCACGCGCAGCCTGCGCGCCCGCGACCCGGACGAGGCTCTGGCGCTCGCCGGCAAGGCGGCGCCGGACTGGGAGGGCGGCACGCGCATCGCTTCGGCGCTGCACGCTTTCAACCGGGTCTGGTCGCGCCGGGTGCTGGCGGGCGGGGCGGTGGTGCTGCTCTTCACCGACGGGCTGGAGCGGCATTTGGGCCCCGATCTGTCCTTCGAGATGGACCGGCTGCACCGCTCCTGCCGCCAACTGACCTGGCTCAACCCGCTCTTGCGCTATGATGCCTTCGAGGCGCGCGCCAGCGGCATCAGGGCGATGCTGCCGCATGTCGACCAGTTCCGGCCGATCCACAATCTTGCGGCGATGGTGGATCTGTGCGCCGCGCTGTCGTCTGACGCACGGCAGGTCACCGATCCGCGCCAGTGGTTGAAGAAGGCGGGTTGAGGCATGATCTCAACCGTATCCGTAGCGGGACCGCTCCCATGATCAGCACCGACACCGACATCCTCGCCACCGCCGAGGCCTGGGCCAAAGCCGGGCGCGGCGTCGCACTCGCCACCGTGGTCGAGACCTGGGGCTCGGCCCCGCGCCCGGTCGGCTCGCATCTCGTCATCGACGGCGAGGGCAATTTCCTCGGCTCGGTCTCGGGCGGCTGCGTCGAAGGCGCGGTCGTGGCCGAAGCCGGCGACGTCATTGCCGACGGCAAGCCGCGCACGCTGGAATTCGGAGTTGCCGACGAGACCGCCTGGCAGGTCGGCCTCTCCTGCGGCGGCCGGATCAAGGTCTATGTCGAGCCGGTCAAGGCTTAAGGGAGCCCGTCGATGCCCTCCTGGGAAACACTCCTCGCCTTCGCGACGGTGACGCTGCTCATCGCCTATTTCCCCGGTCCGGCACTGCTCTATACGGCGGCGCAGACCATCGCCCATGGCCGCAAGGCCGGGCTGATGGCGATGCTCGGCATCCATCTCGGCTGCTATCTCCACGTCATTGCCGCAGCCTTCGGCCTGTCGGCGGTGTTCAAGCACGTGCCTGAGCTCTACGTCGCGGTGAAGATCGTCGGCGCGCTCTATCTGGTCTGGCTCGGCATCGGCATGATCCGCTCCAAGCTCGGCAGCGCCGATGTGCAGGCCGTGGCGCCCGCCAAGACGATCCGGCGCGCCTTGATCGATTCCTTCATCGTCGAGGTGCTGAACCCGAAAGTCGCGCTGTTCTTCATCGCGCTCTTGCCGCAGTTCGTCGATCCTACTGCGGCGCTGCCGGTCTGGGCGCAGTTCCTGATCCTTGGCACGATCGTCAACTTCGCCTTCTCCTCGGCCGACCTGATCACTGTCCTCGCTGCCAGCCTGGTGATGAAAACGATGAAGGCGAGCCGCGCCGGCTTCGCGCTCGGGCGCTGGCTCGGCGGCTCGCTGATGATCGGGCTCGGCCTCAAGCTCGCCACCGACAAGGGCTGACCCCGTGGATCTCAAGCTTCTCTCCACGCTCAACGCCGAGCGCGCCGCCAGGCGCGCGACGGTGCTGGTCACCGATCTCGGGTCAGGGGAGCAGCGGCTGGTCAAGGAGGCCGATCTCGCGGGCGATCCACTAGTGGAGGCGCTCGACAAGCAGTTGCGCAGCGGCAAGAGCGGCACTGTCGAGGTCGACGGCAAGACCTATTTCCTGACCGTGCAGGCACCGCCACCGCGCATCGTCGTCACCGGTGCGGTCCATATCTCGCAGGCCTTGGCGCCGATGGCGAAGCTGCTCGATCTCGACATCGTGGTCATCGACCCGCGCACCGCCTTCGCCACGCAGGAGCGCTTCCCGGAGGTGACTTTGCTGGCACAGTGGCCGGAGGAGGCGCTGCAGACGGTGCCGTTCGACGGCTACACCGCCTTCGTCGCGCTGACGCATGATCCGAAGATCGACGACCCCGCCTTGCAGGCGGCGCTGCGCTCGACCTGTTTCTATATCGGCGCGCTCGGCAGCCGGAAGACGCATGGCAAGCGGCTGGAGCGGCTTGCCGAGGCCGGCTTCGGCGAGGCCGATGTGAAACGCATCCACGCGCCGATCGGCCTCGACATCGGCGCCGTCTCGCCAGCCGAGATTGCGCTCGCCATCCTCGGAGAGATCGTGCAGGCCCTGCGCGGCCCGCGTCGCAAGCCTGTTTGACGGTGGCGACTCGGCTGTCCTGCGAGGACATACGCGAGTCGTCCCGGACAAGCAGCGAAGCTGCGCAGATCCGGGACCCATTCCGGAACCTTTTCGGAAAGGCTCCGGAATGGGTCCTGGGTCTCCCTCCGGTCGCCCGGGACGACTTGAAAGGGCAGGCAGAGGACTGACTTTGAGGATGATAGCGCGATGAAGTTCGGTCCCATTCCCATCGCTGAAGCCGCCGGCGCGGTTGCGGCCCATACCGTACGCGCCGGCGAGGCGATCGTGCGCAAGGGCGCAACGATCGGCGAGGAGGATGCGCGCAAGCTCGCGGCCGCCGGCCTGAGCGAGATCGTCGCCGTGCAGCTCGAGCCCGGCGACATCGACGAGAACGCCGCCGCCGAGCAACTGGCGCGGGCGCTGGCAGGCCGAGCGGTGGTGACCGAGGCGCCGTTCACCGGCCGGGTCAACCTGTTCGCCGCGGCGGCAGGCATCCTGCAGATCGATACGGGTGTGATCGATGCGCTGAATGCCGTCGACGAGGCGATCACGGTCGCGACCCTGCCGGCGCTGAAGCCGGTGGTCGCCGGCGAGATGGTCGGCACGGTCAAGATCATCCCCTATGCCGTGCCGGAGAAGCGTATCGCCGAGGCGCTCGAACGTCTCGGCGCCGACAAGCCGATTTCGATCGCCGAATACAAACTGAAATCGGTCGCGGTGGTCTCGACTCTGCTGCCGGGCCTGAAGACCAGCGTGGTCGACAAGACCTTGCGCACCATGGCCGAGCGGCTGGAGCCGGCCAGCGCCGCGATCGAGCGCGATGCCCGCGTGCCGCATGAAAGCCCGCCGCTGGCGCAGGCGATCCGCGAGGCGGTCGCCGGGCCCGCCGAGATCGTCGTCGTCTTCGGCGCCTCCGCCATCACCGACCGGCGCGACGTCGTGCCGAAAGCGCTGGTCGAGGCCGGTGGCACGGTCGAGCATCTCGGCATGCCGGTCGATCCCGGTAACCTGCTGATGCTCGGCGAACTCGATGGCAAGCCGGTGATCGGCGCGCCGGGCTGCGCCCGCTCGCCCAAGGAGAACGGTTTCGACTGGGTGCTGCAGCGCAGCCTCGCCAAGGTGCCGGTGACGCGCGCCGAGATCCAGAAGATGGGCGTCGGCGGGCTGCTGATGGAGATCGTCTCGCGGCCGCAGCCGCGCGCGCCGGGACGCGGCGAGGCGGCTCCCGTCGCCGGTATCGTGCTGGCGGCCGGCCGCTCGACCCGGATGGGCGCCGGCAACAAGCTGCTGCAGGATGTCCGCGGCAAGCCGCTGGTGCGCCACGCCGTCGAGGCACAGCTGGCATCGCACGCCGCGCCGGTGATCGTCGTCACCGGTCACCAGCAGGACGAGGTCCGCGCCGCGCTCGCCGGGCTCGACGTCACCTTCGTGCACAATCCGGCCTTCGCCGACGGGCTCGCCGGCTCGCTCAAGGCCGGGCTCGCGGCTCTGGCGAAGGATGTGCCCGGCGTCGTCGTCTCGCTTGGCGACATGCCGAACGTCACGGCGGGGGTGATCGACCGGCTGGCCCAGGCCTTCGCCGATCGTGCCGATGCGCTCGCCGTGGCGCCGACGCTGCTCGGCCAGCGCGGCAACCCGGTACTGCTGGCGCGAAAGCTCTTTCCCGAGGTCGCCAAGCTCGACGGCGACCAGGGCGCGCGCCGCCTGCTCGATGCCGCCGGCGACGCGGTCGAGGAGATCGCGCTCGACGATCCCGCCATCGCGCTCGACATCGATACGCCGGAAGCGCTGCGCGCACTGACGGGGCAAGGGCCGCGCGGTTGAGCTTCACCGCTTCCAGAGCAGCCCGAGCGTCACATAGGCGCCGGCCTTGTCGTCGCGCGTCTTCTGGACGCCGCTGGCCAGGCGCCAGTCCAGGCCGAAGAGCCGCAGGCCGGTGAGGTGCAGGCCGAGCCGCAGCTTGTGATAGTCGCGCTCGCGATAGGCCTCGATCTCGGGGCCGAGATAAAGCTCATCCAGCAGCCGCCAGCCTCCGGCTAGGCGCCCCCAATAGCGGCTGCGATCGCCAGGGATCGCATAGGCATTGGCCTGCACGAGCCAGTTCTCGGAGGGTTTCGACCAGAGATCGGCCTGCAGGCGCAACATGCCGCGCTGCTCGAAGCTGCGCTTGCCGCGGTTCTCGCTATAGCGGGCCTCGATCTCGGGGCCGGCCGAGAGCGACAGGAACGTATCGTCGATCCGCCATTCATAGCCGAGCAGCGCGTCGAACTCGGTCTTGTAGAGGCGCCCCTGCGTCGGCTTGCGCTGGGCCGGCTCGACGCTCTCGCCCCATTTCAGGCCGAGGCGGAAGCCGCTGGCGTCGAGCCCACCGCTGTTGCCGAACGCCCATTTCAGCCCGACTGAGCCGTAGGTCTTGCTGGCGTCGGCTTCGAGCGAGCCGAAGATCGCCAGCGAGAGCGGGCTGCGCTCCATCAGGGCCGGATCGGCTTTCAAGGGCGAGGAGGCGAGCGCAACCACCGCGCCGAAGCCACGCGCGAGCAGCCCCGAACGCTTCGCGACCCCCCACGCCACGCCAACGCCCCTTCCGTCCCGATGGACGGCGCCCCACATGTCATGAGTGTGGCAGTTGGAGAAATTCCCGCAAGTGTTTGTTAACCATCGCGGAGCAGCCTGAAGGCAGCCGGCTCATCGTCTTCCTGGGTCAAGGAGGGTATCAGTCATGGTCTCGCAGGATTTCCTACGCCAACTTGCAGGTTACGGGCTGACGACAGCCAGGATCCTCTACCGCATGCCCGATCATCCCGACTTCCTGCAGGCTTACGTCTGGCAGGAATACGACCTCGCCCCGCGCTTCCCGGAGCTACACAAGTTCCTCGATTTCTGGCGGCGCGAGCTCGACGGGCCGCTGCATTCGATCACCGTGGCGCATTCGCACCTCATTCGCCCGGCCGAGATCGTCAATGTGAACGGCGTATTGACGTTGCACTGACAGGCATGCGTCCCGGCGGGGTTGTTGGTCCGCCGCGGGGCATGCTAGGCCGCAGGCCCTGCTCATCGCCTGGCGAGCCTGCTTGTCCTCCCCCTTGCGCACCTCCGGACTGCTGATCGCGCTCGCTCATCTGCCGGGCCCGCGCGTTGCTATCCGCGACATCGTCGCGGCGCTGCGCGACCGGGCCTATGCGTTGCTCGTCGTGCTGCTCGGCCTGCCGAACTGCCTGCCGATGCCGCCGCCGATCCCGCTGGTCTGCGGCCTGGTCCTCGCCTTCGTCGCCGCGCAGATGCTGATGGCGCGGGCGACGCCCTGGCTGCCGCAACGGCTGCTGAACCGCAGCATCGCCCAGACGGACCTTGCGCGCGCCGTCGAACGCGCCTTGCCGCCGCTGATCCGGCTCGAGCGCTTCTCGAAGCCGCGGCTGACTATGCTGGGCGGCCCCTTCGCGCTGCCGGTGCTTGGCGCAGTACTGCTGTTCCTGGCGCTCGGGCTGATTGTGGCCGCGCCCTTCATCGGCCAGATCCCGCTTGGGCTCGCGGTCTGCCTGGTTGGGCTCGGCCTGGTCGAGCGTGACGGCGTGCTGATCATCGCCGGGGCCGTGGTCGGCGCGGTCGGCCTCGCTTTGTCGGCGGGGTTCGCCTATGCGCTGGTGAGCTGGCTCGCGAGCTTCTTCTAAGCTTTTCGCTCAGGCGGCGAGCGCCTGCTCGAACGGCCGGTCGAGTGTCAACAGGCGGCCGATCTCCTCGGGCGGCACACCCTTGGAGAACAGGAAGCCCTGCAATTCGTGGCAGCCGATCGCCTGCAGGAAACGGTGCTGCTCGGCCGTCTCGACGCCCTCGGCGCAGACGCGCAGGCCGAGCGCCCGGCCGAGATGCACGACCGAATGGACGAGGATCGCCGATTCGCCGGTCGCTTCCATGTATTCGAGGAAGGAGCGGTCGATCTTGATCTTGTCGAAGGCGAAGCGGCGCAGATAGATCAGGCTCGAATAGCCGGTGCCGAAATCGTCGAGCGCCAGGCTGACGCCATGGGCGCGCAGGTCCATCATCGCGGCTTCGGCCGCATCGGCGTCCTCGACCACGACGCCCTCGGTCAGCTCCAGCTCGAGCCGCTCGGGATCGAAGCCGGTCTCCTTGAGCACACGGATCACGCTAGCGACGAAATCCTTGTGGCGAAACTGGATCGGCGAGACGTTGACGGCGAGCTTGATGCCAGGCCATTGCCGGGCCTGCTCGCAGGCGCGGCGCAGCACCCACTCGCTGAGCGGCACGATCAGGCCGCGCTCTTCGGCGATGCCGATGAACTCGGACGGAGGGATCATCCCGTGTTCGGGATGCGGCCAGCGCACCAGCGCCTCGACGCCGACGATGGTGGAGCCGTCGATCGAGACCTGCGGCTGGTAGTGCAGCAGCAACTGGTCGCGGGCGATGGCGTTGCGCAGGTCTTCCTCGACCATGCGCTTGAGATGCAGCGCCCGGTTCATCTGCGGCTCGAAGAAGGAGTAGCGGTTCCGGCCTTCGTTCTTGGCCTGATAGAGCGCGGTGTCGGCAAGGCGCAGCAGCGTGCTGCGATCGGCGCCGTCGCGCGGTGCATGGGCGATGCCGATCGAGCAGCCGATGCTGACGGCGACGCCGCCGATCTCGAAAGGCTCGGTTAGAGCGTCGAGGATGCGCTGGCCGAGCACGGCACTGGCGTTAGGCGCCTCCATATGGGTCTGGATGATGCCGAACTCGTCGCCGCCGAGGCGAGCCACCGTGTCGCCCAGCCGCAGGACGGTGGTCAGGCGCCTGGCGGCCTGACGGATCAGCTCGTCGCCGGCATTGTGGCCGTAGGTGTCGTTGACGGCCTTGAAGCGGTCGAGGTCGAGCAGCAGCACGGCGAGCCCGCTCTTGGTCCGACCGAGCTGGGCGATTTCCTGGTCGAGCCGGAGGTCGAAAGTGCGGCGGTTGGGCAGGCCGGAGAGTTCGTCCTGGCCGGCGAGGCGATGGATCTGGCTCTCGCGTGCGGCGATCTGCTGGGCGGCGTTGCGCAGGCGATGGAAGACATAGGCGAACAGGGCGACGAACAGCAGGACGACTGCGCCGAGTGCCCAGGCGAACTGGTGGATCATCGCATCGCCCGGCCGCTCCGGCGTCCAGCTCAGCCAGGCGTTGACGGAGCCGTCGGGCGAGGAGATGTCGCGCCGTCCCAGCGGGTTGACGGGGCGTTCGGTCACGACTGCCAGCTGGGGAAGGCGATAGCGCAGGCCGAGCTCGTTGAGCTGGGCCTGCGTCACCTTGCGATAGCCAACGATGAAGGCTGCCGACTCGGGAGACTGGGGACGGCCGGTCTGCTCGCCCTTGCGCAGGTCGGCGGTCATGACACCGACGATGTCGGCGCCGTTCTGGATCAGCCTGGCGGTGACCGGACCTTCGCCGATGCCATGTGGTTCTGTCTGAGCCGCGCCGCCAGGCAGGTCCGGCCTGATCCGGGCCAGGGCGTCGTAGTCGGCCTGGGTTGCGGTTTCGCCATGCTGGACGCCGGCGAGGATGCGGCCGGAGGTGGTCACCAGATAGGTGCCGTCGAAATCGAGGAAGCGATTGCTGACCTGGGCGAAGGCCCATTGCAGTGTGACGCTCGGCAGGAGGCTGTTGAGGATCGGCTGCAACACGCCCGCGGCCTGCAGATTCTCGAAGCGTAGCTGGCGCAGGCGCACCTGCGTCGCCAGCGCCGTCTCGACACGGTCGCGCTGGCGGGTGGCTTCGAGCTGGTTGGTGTCGCTCACCATGGCCGACATCACGCCGAGTACCGCCGCCAGGACGAGCGCGAACGCACCGGCCAATGTCGCCAGCGTGCGTGTCAGCATCCGTGCCGACGATTCGGTGTTCGTCATCTTAACGTTCGTCGGCAAGACCCGGACCTGTAGCGGCACGCTGACGGCGGACCTTGGCAGGGGAATCTTGCTATCCGGTTTCCAGAGTCGCCGAGAAGTCAGCGAAGCTGCGGATTTTCCGGCCGAAATCGCCGGCTCGAGGCTATTCGCCGGTCGGCTCATAGGGCGGGCGCGGGATCGCCATATGAGCGGCGCGTAGAGCGGCGGACCAGCGCTCGCGCAGATCATGGAAATAGGGCTCGCCGGCCTCGATGCGGCGGTTGAGCTCAGGCGCTGCCGCATCGCGCCGGAGCACGATGATATCGATCGGCAGGCCGACGCCGAGATTCGAGCGCATGGTCGAATCCATCGAGATCAGCCCGACCTTGAGCGCGTCGTAGAGATGCGACTTGAAGGTGACGGCGCGGTCGAGGATCGGCTTGCCGTATTTGTGCTCGCCGATCTGCAGAAAGGGCGCGTCCATGCCGCATTCGATGAAGTTGCCGGCCGAATAGACCATGAAGAGCCGCATCGGTTGGCCGACGATCTGGCCGCCGAACAGCAGCGACATGTCGTATTTGAGACCGGCCTCGCGCAACGCCTCGCCATCGGTCTCGCGCACGATGCGCACGGCGCGGCCGACGAGCTGCGCGGCGCGGAACATCGAGGGCGCGTTCTGCAGCGTCTCGACCTCGCCCGTCTCCGGATTGGAAATGCCTTCATGGAGCAGGCTGACGACCGACTGCGTGACCGAGAGGTTGCCGGCGGTGGCGAGCGCCATCGTCCGCTCGCCCGGCCAGGAGAAGACGTGCAGCTTGCGGAAAGTCGAGATGTCGTCGAGCCCGGCATTGGTGCGGGTGTCGGCGATCATCACGAGCCCGTCCTGGACGAGGATGCCGGCGCAATAGGTCAAGATGATCTCCGCAGCGCGCCGACATGGCGCGCGAGAGGCTGGGTATCAGGCCGTCATGACAGCGGCAATGCGGTGGTGCCGCTACTGTCCCTGGAAACGGGGCTTGGCCGCCTGGGCGCTGACCTCGACCAGGAGGCTTTCGCCCTGGCCTCCGGTACGGGCGCCGCGCACCGGGGCGGCGTCGGCGAAGTCGAGCCCGGCGGCGACGCGCACATGGGTGTCGATTGGGCAGAGCCCATTGGCGGCATCGAAACCGATCCAGCCATAATCGGGCAGCCAGGCCTCGGCCCAGGCATGGGCGCCGTCGGCATGCGGGAGGGTTTCCGAGGCCGCGACATAGCCGGAGACATAGCGCGCCGGCGCGCCGAGCAGGCGGGCGCAGGTCATGAAGACATGGGCGACGTCCTGTGGGATGCCTTCGCCGGCTTTCGCGCAGGCCGCGGCGCCGATGCCGAGATGGTCGGCCGTCGGGATGCAGCGAATCTCGGCGTTGATCGTCTCCATGAGAGCGTGCAGCTTGGTGAGGTCGCTGCCGCCGCGGCCGGCGGCGGTGCCCGCGAGCGCCCGCACCGCCTCGTTGGCTTGCGTCAGGAGAGTGTCGCGCATGAACACGTCCGGCGGCACCTTCTCGACCGTGCCGCGGACCGCGCCCGCGAGATCGACCGTCTCGACCAGGCCGTTGATCTCGATCGTATAGCCTTCGATCGGGCCCTCAGCCGAGAAGTCGTGGGTGATGTTGCCAAACGGATCCTGTCCGGCATGCAGGCGTCCGTCGATATTGGGCGCGATCCGCCAGGAGACGACGTGCTGGCCCTCATGATCGCGCGGCGTCAGCCGCAGTACCTGCCGAAGCTGACGCACCGGCTCGGCATAAGAGTAGGCGATGCTGTGGGAAATCCGGATCCGCATGCGGCAAGCAATCCAAATTGAAGAGCGGAAGGGAAGCCCTTACTGCAGATATTGTTCGACGATGACGTGTCCGAGGCGGTTGTTCTCGGTGATGAAGTCCTCGATGAATTCGTGCAGCCCGCGCTGGAGTACCTGCTCGATCGGTGTGTTGTCGAAATTGGTCAGCGTCTTGCGGGCCTGGCGCTGGGCTGGGCCATGCCGGTTATAGGCATCGCCGATCTGGTCGAGAAAGCGCGAGATGTTCTCGTAGCAGCTCGCCAGCGAACGCGGCATGCGCTTGTTGAGGATCAGAAGGTCGGCGATCAGCGTCGGCTTCACAGCCTGGCGGTAGACCCAGTGATAGGCCGTCAGCGCCGAGACCTCGCGCAGCATCGTCGTCCACTGGAAATAGTCGAGCGAGCCGCCGACCTGCTCGGTCTCGGGCAGGAGAACATGGTATTTCACGTCGAGGATGCGGGCGGTGTTGTCGGCCCGTTCGATGTTCACGCCGAGGCGTGAGAACCAGTAGCCGTCGTCGCGCAGCATGGTCCGGTAGGCCGAGCCGTCGAAGGTCAGTGAAACGTTCTTCACCCAGTCCAGGAAGCGGGCGAACTCCTCGCGGTCCATGCGCCTGCGCTCGAAGCGCTGGAGCTCGAGCCAGGCGCCGTTGAGCGCATCCCACATCTCCGAGGTCAGCGCGGTGCGGACGGCGCGGGCGTTCGAGCGGGCAAGCGCGAAGCAGTTGCGGATCGAGGTCGGGTTGTCCGGGTTGAAGCTGAGGAAATCGCAGACATTGCGCTCATTGGCCTCGCCATAGGCCTTGGCGAAGGTCTCCTCGCAGCCGGCGGTGGCGACCGCGCTCTGCCATTCGGTGCCGGCGCCGCCATAGGCGGAGGGCAGGTTGGTCAGGCGAGTGGTGGCATCGAGAATGCGGGCGAGGTACTCGGCCCGCTCCACATAGCGCGAGACCCAGTAGAGACTGTCGGCTGTACGGGAAAGCATGCTCAGGTCCGGGCTTCCGGGGTGGTGCGAACTGGGGTGAAGGCGGGCTTCGTCATGCGTCGAGCACCCAGGTGTCCTTGGTGCCGCCGCCCTGGCTGGAATTGACCACGAGCGAGCCCTCCTTGAGCGCGACGCGGGTCAGGCCGCCGGGGACGCAAGAGATGCCGTTGGCGCCGGAGAGGACATAGGGGCGCAGATCGACATGGCGTGGCGCCACGCCCGAGGCGACGAAGGTCGGGCAGGTCGAGAGCGCCAGCGTCGGCTGGGCGATGAAGCCCTCGGGCTGGTCCTTCAGCTTCTGGCGGAAGGTCTCGAGCTGCGCCTTGCTGGCGTGTGGGCCGACCAGCATGCCGTAGCCGCCGGAGCCGTTGACCTCCTTGACGACGAGCTTCTCGAGATTGTCGAGCACATAGGCGTTGGCCTCGCGCTCGCGGCAGCGATAGGTCGGGACGTTCTTCAGGATCGGCTCCTCGCCGGTGAAGAACTTCACGATTTCCGGCATGTAGCTGTAGACCGCCTTGTCGTCGGCGACGCCGGTGCCGACCGCATTCGCGAGCGTGACGTTGCCGGCCTTGTAGGCGCCGATGATGCCGGGCACGCCGAGTATCGAGTCGCTGCGGAAGACCAGCGGGTCGATGAAGTCGTCGTCGATGCGGCGGTAAATCACGTCGACGCGCTTGGGACCCTGCGTCGTGCGCATGTAGACGACGTCGTCCTTGACTAGCAGGTCCGAGCCTTCGACCAGTTCGACGCCGAGCTTGTCGGCCAGGAAGGAGTGTTCGTAGAAGGCCGAATTGTACTGGCCGGGGGTCAGCAGGCAGATCGTCGGATCGGAAGAGGCCGAGCGCGGGGCGACCGAGCGCAAGGTCGCCAGCAACTGGTCGGGGTAATTGTCGACCGGCGCGACGCGGTGCGTGGCGAAGAGCTCCGGGAAGAGCCGGAGCATCACCTCGCGATTCTCCATCATATAGGAGACGCCCGACGGCGTGCGGGCATTGTCTTCGAGCACATAGAAGGTGTCGGCGTCGACGCGGACGATGTCGATGCCGGCGATGTGGCAGTAGATGCCGTGCGGCACCTGGAAATCGACCATCTGCAGCTGGTAGCAGGCGTTGCGATAGACTAGCTCCGGCGGGATGATCCCGGCCTTCAGGCACTCCTTCTTCCCGTAGACGTCGGCCAGGAACATGTTGAGCGCGGTGACGCGCTGGCGCAGGCCCTTCTCCAGCTTTGTCCATTCCGGCTTGGTCAGCACGCGCGGGATGATGTCGAAGGGGATCAGGCGCTCGGTCGATTCCTCGTCGCCATAGACGGCAAAGGTGATGCCGATCCGGCGAAAGAACAGCTCGGCCTGTGAGCGGCGCAGCGCCAGCATCTCGGGCGGCGCCTCCTTCAGCCAGCGATCGAGTTCGCCATAGGCCGCCCGCAGGCCGCCTTCTCCCCCTGTCATCTCGTCGAATGCGACCATGCAGCCGTCTTCCCCTGTTTGGGGTAGCCTATGCGCATTCGCTCGCGTTCGGAAAGGGGTTCTTTGCCAAGCACTTTGGCTGGGCTTGCCTCATTCTTGGGCAGGTGACGGCGCGCGGCCGTCTGGCCCGGAGCGCAGCCGAGCCCAATCGAACAGGACGGCAGACTGCGGGCGCGATCCGGGTTCCGGAGATCAGCAATGTCCTTGCGGACTCCGGTGCGGTGTAGTCGTTGTCGATTATGCGCATTCTGTCCCTGGTCGCTCATCCTCGCGAGTCGAGTTTCTGCCATGCGATTTCGAACCGTGTTCGGACCGTGCTGTCGGATGCCGGACACGTTGTCATCCATCACGATCTTTACGCCGAAGGGTTCGATCCCTGTCTGAAGGCGGATGAAGCTTACACGATCGGCGATACGCTCGAGACGGCGTTCGCGCGCGCCGAAGACCCGGTTGTTCGACAGCATCAGTCCAATATCGCGGCTGCTGATGGCTTGCTTGTCGTCCATCCGAACTGGTGGGGTAAGCCACCCGCGATTTTATCGGGCTGGATGGATCGCGTTCTGGTTCCAGGCGTAGCCTATCGCCTGAGCACTGCGGCTGGTTTGCCGGAGGGGCTGCTGGCGATCCGGACTGCGCTCATCCTGAACACCTCCGACACTCCAGCGCAGCGCGAGGAGAAGGAGTTGGGTGATCCGCTCGAAGCGATCTGGGGGCGCTGTGTACTGCCGTATTGCGGCGTGGAGACCTATACCCGGCATGTTTTTCGGCCGGTCGTCGGCAGCTCCGACGATGAGCGGGCCCGTTGGCTCACCGAGGCCGAAACCGTCGGCCGGACGCTGTTTGCCCCGGGTCGATAGCGCTGGCGTTCAGCCTGGTAAGGCGGGCGGGGCGCCGATCGCAGCCGTGATCAAGACCGCGAGGCTGGCGGCAGCCCGCGCCTCGTCGACTTGACTGCGTAGCAATTCGAGCGAGATCGCTTCGCCCGCGCCGAGGTTGCCGATGCAGCGCAACTGCAACTCGCCCGCTGGCAAATGGCTGGCATGCGGCGCGAAGGCATCGTGCCAGATTCCGACATAACGGGCGGTAAGCTCACGCTGCACCGCCTCCATCGCCTCGCTGCCCTTCAAGGCGGCCGAGAGCGCGTACCACTCGGTGCCGACCTCGCGGGCGCAGCTCATATAGGCCGCGGCGATCGATCGTCGGCAGCCGGCTCGCGTATGCGTCGATGCCAATGCGGACACGCAAGGAGGCCCCGCCGCTTGCTGTTGAATCCAGCAAATAATGCTGCTTCAGCGAATTTATGTTTATGTATTTGCTTTATAAGCAGTTCTGATTCGCAATATCTGCTTATTTAGTGATATTGTCTGCGGTAGTCGCGGCAATAGGCAGGCCGCCTGGCGTTGGCCGGCGGCGATGCGCAACAGATCGCGGTCTTCTGGGAGGATGAGATGCGGCAGCTTCTTTGGCGCGTATGCAGGCGGCTGTCTGCGCTGGCGGGCGTTTTCCTTTTTGCGTTCGCTCCCGCGGCCGACGCGCAAACTGGGTCTGAGAAATATCCGGATCGTCCGATCAAGATCATCGTGCCGTTTCCGGCCGGCGGTTCGGTCGATGCGCTGGCGCGGGTGGTGGCGCACAGCCTGTCGGAGCGATGGGGTCAGCAGGTGATCGTCGAGGCTCGGCCTGGCGCAAGCACGATGGTCGGCACCGGAGCGGCGGCGAAGGCGGAGCCCGACGGCTACACGCTGCTCATGACGGTGAGCAACCTCACCACCAATCCGGCGCTCTATGCGAAGGTCGCGTATGACGCGCAGCGCGATTTCGCGCCCATCGCCATGCTCGCGCGCACGCCAGTGGTGCTATACGCCACGCCGTCGCTGCCCGCGAACGATCTGGTCGAACTCGTCGCGCTGGCGAAGACCAAGCAGGGAGGCGTCGATTTCGGTTCCGCCGGCGTCGGCACCATGACGCATTTGACCGCCGAACAGTTCAAGATCGCATCGGGCGCCCCGATGACGCATGTGCTCTATCGCGGCGGCGCGCCGGCGTTGAACGATCTCATCGCCGGTCATCTCGCCTTGCAATTTGGCACCGTCGGCCAAGCTTATGAACAATATCGTGCGGGCCAGGTCAAAGCGCTCGCGATCTCGTCGGCTGAGCGTTATCCCTCGATGAAGGAGACGCCGACCTTCGCCGAGCAGGGCTTCGACGTCGTCGTCACCGAATGGTACGGCCTGTTCGCGCCGGCGGCGACGCCAAAGCCGATCATCGCCAAGCTCAACGCCGAACTGAAACGCATCATGGCCTCGCCGGATGTTGGCAAGCGCATGAGTTCGATCGAGCTGACGCATTCGACGCCGGAGGAGCTCGACGCCTTCGTGCGAGCCGAAACCGAGCGCTGGGGCGCGCTGATCAAGAAGATAGGCATCACGGCGCAGTGACAGCGATGCGGGGGCTGGGCGAGTTCGGCATCGCGATGCGGGAGGTGTGACAGCTCTCGTCATTCTCGGGCAGGAACCTCTTTCGGCCCGAGATAGCGGGCTCAAGGCCGGCCATGACGCTGCCCGGCGTTTTGTGCCCGTGAGCGGCGTCAGATCAGCCCCAGCCCCTTGAAGCTGGCATGGCCGTCGCGGCCGACGATGATGTGGTCGTGGATCGCGATGCCGAGCGGCTTGGCGATATCGACCAGCTCGCGGGTCATGCGCATGTCGGCGCCGGATGGGGTCGGGTCGCCGGACGGGTGGTTGTGGACCAGGATCAGTGCGGTCGCCGAGAGCTCCAGCGCCCGGCGCATCACCTCGCGCGGGTAGACCGGGGTGTGGTCGACTGTGCCGGTTTGCTGCACCTCGTCGGCGATCAGCGCGTTCTTCTTGTCGAGGAAGAGGATGCGGAACTGCTCGCGCTCGGCGAAGGCCATGGCGAGGCGGCAATAATCGATGACCGAGGACCAGGAGGAGAGCAACGGCTTCTTGGCGACCTGGCCCTTCATCGTCCGCTTCAGCGCCGCCTCGACGATCTTGAGATCGAGCGCGACGCTCTCGCCGACGCCCTTGACCTCCCTCAGCCGTGAGACCGGCGCGCCGATCACCTCGGCGAAGGAGCCGAAATGCTGGATCAGCTGCTTGGCGAGCGGCTTGACGTCACGCTGCGGGATCGAGCGGAAGAGCAGCAGCTCGAGCAGTTCGTAGTCGGGCAAAGCGGCGTCGCCGGCTTCGAGGAAGCGCTGGCGCAAGCGTTCGCGGTGGCCGAGATGATGTGGCGGGACGTCGTCCGGGGCGGCGGCAAGCGGGGCTGGTTTGCCGTTGCCGCCGTTCTTCATGGGCGCGGCGCGAGCGGGTTGTCGAGGCCGGCGGGCGAGAGCGTGAAGATCTCGCAGCCCGTATCGGTCACGCCGACCGTGTGCTCGAACTGGGCCGAGAGCGAGCGATCGCGGGTCACCGCCGTCCAGCCGTCGGAGAGCACCTTCACGCTCGCCTTGCCGAGATTGATCATCGGCTCGATGGTGAAGAGCATGCCGGGCTTGAGCTCGACGCCTTCGCCGGGGCTGCCATAGTGCAGGATGTTCGGCGCGTCGTGGAAGACCTGGCCGAGGCCGTGGCCGCAGAAATCGCGGACCACCGAGCAGCGCTCGCCCTCGGCATAGCGCTGGATGGCAAAGCCGATATCGCCGGTGGTCGCACCCGGGCGCGTGGCGCGGATGCCGCGCAGCAGGCTCTCATAGGTGATCTCGACCAGCCGCTCGGCCTTGCGCGGGATGTCGCCGACCGCAAACATCCGGCTGGAATCGCCATGCCAGCCATCGACGATCAGCGTGTAGTCGATGTTGACGATGTCGCCCTCGCGCATCGGCTTGTCGTCGGGGATGCCGTGGCAGACGACGTGGTTGATCGAGGTGCAGATCGACTTGGTGTAGCCGCGATAGAACAGCGTCGCCGGATAGGCTGAATTGTCCATGGCAAACTGGAAGGCGAGATCGTCGAGGCGCTGGGTGGTGACACCGGGCTTGACCTCGCCGGCGAGCATGTCGAGGCCACGCGCGGTCAGCTGCCCGGCCTTGCGCATCGCCGCGAAGGCTTCAGGCCCATGCAGCTTGATGGCGGGGTCGCGCCGCCCGCGCGAGATCGATTCGTTCAGGGTCATTCCGTAAGGCCGCTCCTTGATCTCCTTATTTATTGGGTTTGGGTAGCGGTGCAAGCGCCGCCGACCGAGCCGGCTCGCTCCGGCGACAGCGACGCTCAGGGTGCGCGGATGAGGAAGCTGCGAACTGCTGCGACGGTCGCCTTCGGATTTTCCTCCATGATCCAGTGGCCGGAATCCGGGACGATGCCTTCGCTGACATCTGTCGCGGCAAATCGCATCACCACGGCCATGGTCAGCCCGAACGACTTCTCGCCACCCAGTGCCAGTATCGGCATCGCGAGTTTGCCCTGCTGCGCGAGGAAGGCCTTGTTGTCGATCGCGTCCTGGTCGAAAGCCGCGAACTGCGCGAAGCCGGAGTGCATAGCGCCTGGGCGGGCGTAAAGAGCCGCATAATGCTGGCGCGCCGCCTCGCTGAAGCGGCTCGGGGTCGCGGAAAACTCGTTCCAGAAGCGATCGAGATAGATGCGCTCGCGCCCGGCGACCAGGCGCTCCATGTCCGGCCCGCCGAAACGGAAGTGCCAGAGCAGCGGATTCTTGAGGATTTCCTCCCAGGGGCCGACACCGGGGACCGGCGCATCGATCAGGACGAAGCGAGAGATGCGGTCGCGATACTGGGCGGCAAGGGCGAAGCCGACCATGTTGCCGATGTCATGGGTCACGAGGTCGGCCTTGGCGATGCCGAGCTTGTCGAGGACGCCGGCGATGTCGTGTGCCTGGTTCTTCTTGTCGAAGCCGCCGGAGGGCTGGGCAGAGAGCCCCATGCCGCGCAGGTCAGGTACGATCACGGTGCGCTCGCGCGCGAGGTCGGCCGCCATCGGCGCCCACATGTCGCCGGTCTCGCCATAGCCGTGCAGCAACACGACGGCCGGCCCGTTGCCGCCGATGCGGACATGCAGTGTCGTGCCGTTGGTGGCGATCTCCTGCGTCTTGAAGTCGGTGGGGAACGGGTCGACCTGGGCCTGCGCGGGCAGGATCAGAGCGAAAACGGCGACCAGGCCAGCGACGAATCCGAGCATGGTGGTTCTCCGATGCGACGGGCTCTCGCAGTGCGATGCGCGCGCGGCTTCATCAGCCCCCAGAATGTCGCAAGGCGCAAGCTCGGCTGTCGTCTGCGACGGCCCACCGTCATCCGGCTGGCGCGAAAGGCCGGCGAGGTGTATCAGCCCGCCGATGGCACTCAATGAGATCAGGTCGGTCGAGGACCAGCCTTTCGGCACTTTCGCGCCGCAGGGGCTCATCGCCCGCATCATCGGCTGGACGCGCTGCGCTTCCGGCTCCTTCCTCGGCCGCAAGCTCGCCTTCGCGCTGCGCCGCCTCGGGCTCAACCGGCTCAAGGGCCAGCCCGTCGACATCGAGGCGCTCGGTGCCCAGATGCGGCTCCACCCCGAGGGCAATGTCTGCGAGAAGCGGGTGCTGTTCACGCCGCAATATTTCGATGCCCAGGAGCGCGAGCTCTTGGCCTCGCGCATCCGCGACGGTTTCAGCTTCATCGATGTCGGCGCCAATATCGGCGCCTATTCGCTGTTCGTCGCGGCGCGGGCGGGGCGGGGCGCGCGTATCCTCGCGGTCGAGCCGCAGCCCGACATCTTCGCGCGGCTGACCTATAACATCGCCCAGAACCCGTTCGGCACGGTCAAGGCGATCGCCTGCGCGCTCGCCGACAAGCCGGGCGAGCTGACGCTCTTCCTCGACCCCGCCAACAAGGGCGAATCGAGCGTGCGCATCCTGCGCTCCAGCAATGCGAACTCGGTGCGCGTGCCGGCGACGACCCTGCTCGCTTTGGTGCAAAGCGAGGGCTATGAGCGGATCGATGCGATCAAGCTCGATGTCGAGGGCGCCGAGGACCTGATCCTCGAACCCTTCCTGCGTGACGCGCCCGAGGCGCTCTGGCCCGGCTTCGTCATCGTCGAGGATTCGCGCGGCCGCTGGCAGGCCGACCTGCCGGCCCTGCTGGAGAGCAAGGGCTACCGGCTGATCGCCCAGACCCGGCTCAACCTGGTCTACGAGCGCACGACCTCGTGACCCGCTGCGCCGCGCGCGCATAGCCGCCCCGACTGGCATGACGCTTGAGCACTTGCGCGCAAGCGGCTTAGCTCGCTGGCCTATCGGGGCACGCATGCGGCGAAATCGAACAGCAGGGACAAGCCCATGACGGCAGCGCCATCGCCCGCCTTCCAACCCGTGGTCACCGCCGCGATCCTGGTGATCGGCGACGAGATCCTGTCGGGGCGGACCAAGGACAAGAACATCGGCTACATCGCCGAGTATCTGACCAATATCGGCATCGAGCTGCGCGAGGTCCGCGTCGTGCCCGACCTGACCGACGAGATCGTCTCGGCGCTGAACGCGCTGCGCTCGCGCTACACCTATGTCTTCACCACCGGCGGCATCGGCCCGACCCATGACGACATCACCGCCGACGCGGTCGCCACCGCCTTCGGCGTGCCGATCGACTACGACCAGCGCGCGATCGACATGCTGCTGGAGCGTTTCCCCAAGGACCAGCTCAACGAGGCCAGGATGCGGATGACGCGCATTCCGGCGGGGGCCGACCTCATCGCCAATTCGGTGTCGAAGGCGCCGGGCTTCAGGATCGGCAACGTCCATGTCATGGCCGGCGTGCCGGCGATCATGCAGGCGATGCTCGATGTCGTCGGGCCGACGCTGAAGACCGGCGCCAAGATCCTGTCGGAGACGGTGCAGGCGGGCCTGCGCGAAGGCGATATCGGCACGCCGCTCGCCGAGATCGCCAAAGCCCATGGCGACTGCTCGATCGGCTCCTACCCGTTCTGGTCCGAGACCGGCCCGGACACCAACATCGTCATCCGCTCGCGCGATCCGGAGAAGCTGGCGCTGACGACGGCGGCTGTGAAGGCGATGGTCGAGGCGGAGCGCCGGCGCCTGGGTGTCTAGGGTGTATTTTTCAGTCTTTACAACCTTAGATTGATCAAGTCTGGATTTCTAACGCCGTTCAAAGTTTAACTGGTTCGAGACTCTGAACAACTGGATGGTGACCCTAAGAGCATGGCGAGGATCATCCTTGCCCGATGTGTCTTATAACAAGGTTAGATTGATTATAGATTGAGATGTATTCGTTTTTGCTTCATTTATTGGGCTGGCGAGTATTGTAACATTTGCCAGAAGATTTTTGAGCGAATGCAAACGAAACAACGATTTAGACTGTTGTTCGATCTTCGGCTTAGCGGGTCGTAAACCATTCTCATCCATTCTGTTCTTGCGGATCAGGAGTCCGCGAGGGGCTGAGTGCGGGGCAAGGGCATGCGGCTAAATCCATTTGCGGGCGGCGCTTCGCGCCGCGAGCTTGAAGGCGAGATGGCGGCGCTGAATCGCGCCATGGCGGTGATCAGTTTCAAGCTCGATGGCACGATCCTCGATGCCAACGAGAATTTCCTCAAGACGGTCGGCTACACGCTGGAGCAGGTGCGGGGGCGCCATCACAGCATGTTCGTGCCGAAGGACGAGGCGCAGAGTGCCGAATACAAGGCGTTCTGGGAGCGACTGCGGCAGGGGGAGTACGATGCGCGGCAATTCCTGCGTGTCGCCGCCGACGGCAACGAGTTCTGGATCGAGGCGAGCTACAATCCAGTCCTCGATTCCAGCGGCAAGCCGATCAAGGTGGTCAAGTTCGCGACAGTGATCACCGACCAAAAGAACCGGGAAGCCGACATGGCCGGGCAGGTCTCGGCGATCCGCAAGGCGATGGCGGTGATTGAATTCACGCTCGACGGCCATATCCTCGACGCCAACGAGAACTTCCTCGCCGTCACCGGCTATTCGCTCGGCGAGATCAAGGGCAAGCATCACGCGATGTTCTGCGAAGCCGCCTATCGCAGCTCGCCGGAATACCGCGCCTTCTGGGAAAAGCTCGGCCGCGGCGAATATGATTCCGGCCAGTACCAGCGCTTCGGCAAGGGTGGTCGCGAAGTCTGGATCCAGGCGAGCTACAACCCGATCATGGACGCCAAGGGGCGGCCGACCAAGGTGGTGAAATATGCCACCGACATCACCGAGCAGAAGGCGGCGCGCCAGCTCGCCAAGGCGGTGGGCGAGGCGCAGAGCGTGATCGGCCGGGCCAAGGACAAGGACCTGACGACACGCATCGACATGGCCGGCAAGGAAGGCGAGGTCGCGGTCCTGTGCAGCGGCATCAACGAACTGATCGAGACCATGGCCGAGATGATCAGCGCCGTCGGCATGATCTCCGGCAAGGTCGGCGCCGCGGCCGACAAGATGGCGAGCGAGAGCGTCGAGCTCGCCGAGCGCGCCGAGTCCCAGGCGGCGAGCCTGCAGCAGACGGCGGCGACGACCGAGGAGCTCGCCGCCTCGATCAAGACCAGCGCCGGCAATTCGCGCCAGGCGGCGGCGCTCGGTGACGAGGCGAAGACCGTCGCCTCGCGCGGCGGGGCGATCGTCACCGATGCGGTGGCGGCGATGGGGCGGATCGAGCAGGCCTCGACCTCGATCGCCGACATCATCTCGATGATCGACGAGATCTCGTTCCAGACCAACCTGCTCGCGCTCAACGCCGCGGTCGAGGCGGCCCGCGCCGGCGATGCCGGGCGGGGCTTTGCGGTCGTCGCCTCGGAGGTCAGGGCGCTCGCCGGCCGCTCCAGCGAATCCGCCAACGGCATCAAGTCGCTGATCGCCAATTCGAGCGAGCAGGTCCGCTCCGGCGTCCAGCTCGTCAAGGACGCCGGCCGCACGCTCGATGAGATCGTCGACGCGGCCAACCGGGTCGCCGGCACCATCGCCGAAATCTCGAGCGCGGCGACCGAGCAGGCCAATGGCGTCGAGGAAATGGCCAAGACCGTCGCCCATATGGACGAGATCACCCAGCGCAACTCGCTGATGGCCGACGCCAGCTCGAAGCTGTCGCGCGGTCTGCAGGGCGAGACGCAGGCGCTGGCGGCGTTGGTCGGCGCCTTCCGGCTCGGTGGCAGCGACCAGTCTGCGCGACTGGCGGCGGATTTGCGCGCGGTCCTGCCGGTGATGAAGGCCGCAGCCGCGCCAGCCAGGCCCATGCCGCTGCCCCGCGCCAGGGTGGCCGGCGGTCGGGGCGACGACGGCTGGGCCGAGTTCTAGGCGATTAAAGCGCTGCGCGGCGGGATTCTCGCCGCGTGGCTCTTGCCAGCGTCCTCCGGATGCGCTTTGCGGAAAGGCTATTTTCCAGCCTGCCGCAGGACCAGCCATGGCCGACGCTTCCGCCAACAAGGCCTTCCCCGTTTCCTGGGACCAGTTCCACCGCGACGCCCGGGCTCTCGCCTGGCGCCTTGCCGATGCCGGTCCGTTCGAGGCGATGGTCTGCATCACCCGCGGCGGGCTCGTGCCGGCGGCGATCATCTGCCGCGAGCTCGGCCTGCGCATGATCGAGACGGTCTGCATCGCGAGCTATCACGACTACAAGAACCAGTCGGAGCTCAAGGTGATGAAGGAGATCGCCCCCTCGATCCGCGCCATCGGCGACGGCAAGGGCAAGGGCGTTCTCGTCGTCGACGACCTGACCGATACCGGCAAGACCGCCCGCATCGTGCGCGAGATGCTGCCGAACGCCCATTTCGCCACGGTCTACGCCAAGCCGGCCGGTGTGCCGGTGGTCGACACCTTCGTCACCGAGGTCAGCCAGGACACCTGGATCTACTTCCCCTGGGACATGGGCCTTGCCTATGTCGAGCCGATCGCCAAGGACCACAAGGGCTGAGGGTCTCCTCAGCCCTCATCCTGAGGAGCGCTCGCAGAGCGCGTCTCGAAGGATGTTCCAGGAAGCTCGGGAACCATCTGGAGCATCCTTCGAGACGCCGCTTCGCGGCTCCTCAGGATGAGGGCTGCAATTGGTTCAAGCGCTGCTCGGCGCCTTCAGCGCCACCACCATGCCGATGACGGCGAGCGCCATGCCGGCGATCTCCAGCGTCGAAGCCTGCTCGCCGAGCAGGATCGCGCCGGCCAATGCCGTGATCACCGGCACCAGCGGCAGGAACAGCGCCGCCCGGCCGGCGCCGAGGATGGCGACGGACTGGGTGTAGAGGAAGAGCGCGCCCGCGCCGACCAGCACGCCCTGATAGAAGGCCTGCAACGCGATCGCCTGCGGCGCCACCTGCAGCAGATGGATCGGCTGGACCAGCGCCAGCAGCGGCAGGAGCGGCAGCGAGAGCAGGCAGGTCGCCATGGTGACCTCGACCGCGTCCGCGCCCCAACGCCGGGCGAGCAGGCCGAATGTCGACCAGAGCAGGGCGATCAGGACGAAGAGCAGGTCGCCGATCCAGGCGCCCTCCCGCGTCGGGGTGTTCGCCATCGCCTCGAAGGAGAAGACCGCGACCCCGGCGACGATGATGGCGAGTCCGATGACCCGCAGCGGGCTGATGCGGTCGCCGAGCACGAGGACGGCGACCAGCGCTGTCGCGACCGGGATCAGCCCGGGCGTGATCACCGAGGAGTGCAGCGCCGGGGCGAAATGGGCGCCGCCGACCAGGAACAGGCTGTAGCTCGGCCCGACCAAAGCGGTGAGGATCAGCGCCCGCTTCCAGCCAAGCCGGCCGACCGGGAACGGTTTCAGCCGCTTCAGTGCGAAGGGCAGCAGCACCAGCGAGGCGGCGAGGAAGCGCAGGATGGTGACGTCGCCGGCCGAGAGCCCGTCCGTCACCGATTGCCGCGAGACCACCGCCTGCACGCCCCAGATGACCGAGGCGAGGATGCCGCAGGAAAAGCCGACGGCGAGGCGAGGGGAGGTGGGATTGGGCACGAGGTGAGGCCTTGCGGTGAGCAAGGCGGCTTATGGGCTGAGGAGGGAGGTGGGGACAAGGGTGGGCGCGGCAGGAGGCTCTACGTCGGACGCATGGGCGGAGAACCCTTCTCCCCTCGGGGGAGAAGGTGGCAGCGCGGAGCGCTGACGGATGAGGGAAGGATGGCTCACCCAGTCGGTCCGCCCTCATCCCCCTGCCGGGACCTTCTCCCCGAGGGGAGAAGGGGACCCTTCATTCCACCGCCGCGACCAGCCGCTCCAGGAATCCGTCGATCGCGGCCTTGTCGATCCAGCGCAGCACGACGACGAGGTCGTGCTCGGGGTCGATCCAGATCACGTTGTTGCCGGCGCCCTGGGCGCTGAAGGAACGCGCCGGCAGCTTGGGGTTCGCCGCCGGGCCGCGATTCAGCCACCAGAGGAAGCCGTAACTCGGCAGGGTCGGCGAGGGCACCACCGACTGCGCCAGCCATGCGGACGGGATCAGCTCGCGCCCCTCCCAGACGCCGTTCTGCGCGATCAATTGGCCGAAGCGGGCATGGTCGCGGGCGCTGATGAAGAGGCCGCCGCCCCAATGGCCGCCGCCGGGGACCGACTGCATGCGCTGCCCGTCGATCTCGAGCCAGGAGGTCTCGTAGCCCTCCCAGCGCCAGCTTTGCGAGGCGCCGATCGGGCCCATAATGCGCTCGCGCAGCACCTGCGGCAGCGGCTTGCGGAAGCGGCGCAGCAGCGCGTAGCCGAGCGCGTTCACCCGGACGTCGTTGTATTCATAGAGGCTGCCGGGCTCGCGCAGCTCGCGGCGCTGGCCTTTCCGGCTGTTGTCGGCGCCAATGCCGATCTGCCTGAAATGGTCAACCTGGTCGGATTTGCCGAAGATCTCGCCCTGCCATTCGCTGTTCATGTTGAGCAGATGGCGCCAGGTGATTCCTGCATTGTGCGGGCTGGAGAAATACGGGCCGTCGACGCTCCGGCCCACCGGCTCGTCGATATCGGCGATCAGGCCGTCGCCGACGGCGAGGCCGGCCAGCACCGAGAGATAGCTCTTGGCGATCGAGAAGGTCATGTCGGCGCGCTCGACATCGCCCCATTCGGCGACGACCTTGCCGCCCTGCAGCACCACGCCGGCCGGCCCGCCGCGCGGCTCGACCGGCCCGACGATTTCGGTCCAGGGACCCTTCTCGTCCCATTCGCGATTCCCGACATAGGCGCCGTCCGGATAGAACATGCTGCGCGGCCAGGGCGAGTCATGCGCCTGCGCGAAGTCGACGGCGGCCTGGAGGCGGGCGGGGGAGAGGGAGTGGGGC